>JAFSSR010000118.1 GCA_017450885.1 Clostridia bacterium
CCGGACGAGATATGCGTAAAACGCATCGTCGCGCGCGACGGCATCCCGGAAGAAAACGCTCTTATGCGTCTCAAAAATCAGCACGCGGACTCATTTTTCCGCGAACGGTCTGACGCCGTGATTGTCAACGACGGCGGAGACCTTGACGTTCAAGTTAATAAAATCATTAAAATTATAAGGAGCAAGACGATGGCTACCAAAGAAGAACTCTTTTATAAAGCAAAAAACGTATACGACGCCGCAAGCGCGGAGGATAAAGCGAAGATCCAGAGCTACGCCGACGGATATATGAAATTTCTCGCGAACGCAAAGGTCGAGCGCGAGGCCGTAAAGACCGCGATAGCGCTCGCCGAAAAAGAAGGCTTCAAGCCTTTTAAATTCGGTGACAAGCCGGAAGTCGGAGGTAAATACTATCTCAACAACCGCGGCAAGATGCTTATTTTATTCCAGATCGGCACCGAGCCTCTGACCGAGGGCATCCGCATCTCCGCCGCGCATATAGACTCGCCCCGCCTTGACCTCAAGCCCAACCCGGTCTACGAGGACAGCGAGCTCGCGTATTTTAAGACCCACTATTATGGAGGCGTCAAAAAGTACCAGTGGACGGTCATCCCGCTCGCCCTACACGGCGTGGTCGCGACCTCTGACGGCAGAGTGATCGACGTCGTGATCGGCGAGGACGATGACGACCCCGTATTCTGTGTCACCGATCTGCTCCCGCATCTCGCAAAGGATCAGATGCAGAAGACTCTTGCCGAGGGCATCACCGGAGAGACTCTCAATATCCTTATCGGCTCCGAGCCCGCCGAGGGAGAGGGCGACGATCGCGTCAAGCTGGCGGTCCTTAACATCCTCAACGAAAAGTACGGCATAAAAGAAGCGGATTTCCTCTCCGCCGAGCTGACCGCCGTTCCCGCGGGGAAGCCCCGCGACATCGGTTTCGACCGTTCGCTCATCGGCTCCTACGGCCACGACGACAAGGTGTGCGCTTATCCGGCGCTTACCGCGATCTTTGAAAACCCCGACTCTCCCCATACCCTTATGGCTGTCCTTGCCGATAAGGAGGAGATCGGTTCTTACGGCGTTTCCGGTATGATGAGCGCGATCTTCCGCGATCTTATCGACGAGATCGCCGAAGCCTTCGGAGCAAATCCGCGTATCGTCCGCGAACACTCCAAGTGCCTCTCCGCCGACGTCAACGCCGCATTCGATCCCAATTTTGCCGATTGCTATGAAAAGAAGAATTCCAGCTTCGCGGGGCGCGGAGTCGTGCTTACCAAGTATACCGGCGCGCGCGGCAAGGGCGGATCCAACGACGCAAGCGCGGAATTCGTCGCATTCGTACGCAAGATATTCGACGACAACGGCGTCGTCTGGCAGACCGGCGAGCTCGGACGCGTGGATCAGGGCGGCGGCGGAACGGTCGCCGTGGATATTTCCGACAAGAATATCGACACCGTAGACCTCGGCGTCGCCGTGCTCTCTATGCACGCGCCTTTCGAGATCATTTCTAAAGCCGATCTCTACATGACCCACAAGGCGCTTTCCGCTTTCTGCAAATAAGCGCAAATTCGACTTTCGGAGCCGGACGATGTTTGAAACCAAGGTCAAAGAAATAATCGCCGAAAAGCTCGGCTTGACGGTAGAAGACCTGAACGACGATGACGACGTGCTCGACGATCTCGGTGCAAGCTCTCTCGACGTGGTCGAGATAGTGATGGAGATCGAGGAGGCGCTGGGCATCACGATCGAGGATTCACAAATAATCGAATGCCGTCATATCGGCGACATCTGCGAAATGATCAACAGGATCAGCTGATAATGAGAGAATACCAACTGCAGGCCACCTGCCTTTTCGGGCTCGAGGGACTGCTCGGCGAGGAGATCGAAAGTCTCGGCTACAAAAGGACCGAGACGATCGACGGACGCATTACGTTTACCGGAGGAGCGGACGCTGTCGCCCGCTCCAATCTATGGCTGCGCACGGCGGAGCGCGTATTCATAAAGGTCGGCGGCTTTCACGCCGAGACCTTCGACGAGCTGTTTGAGGGCACGAAGGCGCTGGGATGGTCCGATTTCATCGGACCCGACGACGCTTTTCCGGTAAAAGGGCACTCTATACGTAGCAAGCTGTACGGTATTCCGGGCTGTCAGAGCATAGTCAAAAAGGCGATAGTCGACAATCTTGCCGCGGAATACGGGATGACCCGGTTCCCGGAGGAGGGGACCCGGCTTCAGATCGAGTTCTTTATACTCAATAACGAGGTGACAATGCTTCTCGATACCACGGGGGTCGGTCTGCATAAGCGCGGCTACCGCACGGAAGCTAACGGAGCGCCGCTGAAAGAGACTCTCGCCGCCGCGCTCGTAAAGCTTTCCCGCCCGCGCGAGGAGGTGCTGCTCTACGATCCGTTCTGCGGTTCGGGGACCATCCCGATCGAAGCTGCGCTCATCATGAGCAACACGGCGCCGGGGATAAACCGGTCTTTTGCCGCCGAGGAATACGACTGCCTCCCCTCGGATATCTGGAAAAGAGCGAGGGAAGAGGCGCGCGATCTGCGCCGCGAGACCTCGTTTGAAGCGTGGGGGAGCGACATCGATCCCGAGTGCGTGCGGACCTCGGAAGCGAACGCAAAGCGCGCCGGAGCGGAAAAATGGGTCAGGTTCTTTTGCCGCGACGCTTTGAAGATCGTCAAAGAGGACAGACGGGCGACGATAGTTTGCAATCCGCCCTACGGAGAGCGGCTGATGGAAAAGAACGGCGCCCGCGAGCTCTACCGCGGGATGGGGAAGGCGTTCGCCGGTCTTTCCCCGTGGCAGATATACGTTCTTGCCGCCGACGAGGATTTTCCGCGGCTCTACGGCAGAAGACCGGACAAGGTCCGTAAACTGTATAACGGAATGATAAAATGCAACTATTACCAGTACTTTAAGAACGGTAAAAAATAATGCGTGCAGGATGACTATATGATCAAAAAATTTTTTTGGAATTTTATCGGACTGACCGTCGGATGCGTGATTTACGCTTTCGGCTTTGCGACCATGATCTCTCCGAACAACCTGGCTCCCGGGGGCGTCACGGGTATCGCTGTCATACTGCGGGAGGTCCTCCCCTTCGAGATATCGACCGGCGCGATCGTCCTCGCCATAAACATCCCGCTTTTGATCATCGGTACGATATTCTTCGGCAAAAAGTTCTTTGCGGGGACGGTATACGCCACGGTCGCTTCCTCCGCCCTGATGAGCCTAATCGAATATCTCATTGAAAGCGGTCACACCTGGCTCGTTCTGAGCAACGATCTCATGCTCTGCGCGCTTGCGGGCGGTGCGGCGGTAGGTCTCGGCATCGGCATCATATTCCGCTTCGGAAGCACCACGGGAGGCTCGGATATAGTCGTAAAGATCCTCCGCCTGAAGTTCAGACATATAAGGACCGGCGTGCTGTTTATTATTTTTGATACGACTGTGGTCACAATTTCCGCGTTCGTCTTTCATAACGTCGATCTCGCGCTTTACGCGACCATATCGCTTATCGTCACTTCGGTCGTGATCGACATGGTCCTTTACGGAAGCGACACGGCGAGACTCGTGTTTATCATAAGCGATAAAAACGATCTTATCGCCGGACGTCTCCTCGAGGAGCTGGACGTCGGGGCGACCTATATCAAAGGCGTCGGAGCGTATACAAAGGAAAACAAGACCGTCCTAATGGCGGCGGTCAAGAAGCAGATATTCCCAAAGGTAAAGACCATCGTCTGCGAGGTGGACGAGACCTCTTTTATGATAGTCTCGTCAGCCAACGAGATCTTCGGCGAGGGCTTCAAGCTTCACGGAAGCGCCGAATTATAATTTCGTCTTTACTATGATTTCGTCTGCACTATAAAAAGTCCGCCCATCGGGCGGACTTTTTATAGTGTTAAATGAAAGAAGATTACTTTATCCTTACGCCGAACTTTGTTCTGCACTTGGGGCAGGCTACCTGATGTACGCCCGGCTTGCGGGGGAGACGGAGAGTCGACTTGCACTGCGGGCATTTGCGGTAGACGTGGGTCTTGCGGTCGCGGATGCGGTCGCGGGTAAGAATAAGCCAGTTTTTGGCGGGAGCCCATATCTTCATGAACTTCGCGTTCTCCGCCTGCCTGCGATAGATATTGCGGGACAGCATACGGACAAAAAAGGTGACAAGCAAGACTCCCGTCAATATTGTGACCGTATAACTCGGTTTTATTATATTTATTATTGTGAGAAGAACGTAAAGGGCAAGGATGGCGTTGTTGAGCTGATCATTTCCGTATCTTCCGTAAAAGAAACGCAGTACCTTATCTCTGAAAGTCATCTTTTTTATCTCCTTTTTGCTATTATCTAATATTATACTCCGATAAGTTCTCTTTTGCAACAGCCAACATGAGTTTTATTCTGTTTTCCTGATTTACCTCGGTCGCGCCGGGGTCGTAATCGACGGGAACGATGTTCGCTTCCGGCCAAAGCTCGGTGATGCGCCGTATCATTCCTTTTCCGACGATATGGTTAGGCAGACAGCCGAAGGGCTGAGCGCAGACTATATTGGGATATTCGAGCTTGATAAGCTCGACCATCTCCGCGGTCAGCAGCCATCCTTCGCCCATCTTGCAGCCCCGGCTGATCAACGGGTCGGCCATCCTGCGCAGCTTTTTGTACGGCGAGGGCGTGACGTACCTGCCGTTGTCTTTGGTCGCGTTATAGAGTATGTTTTCAAAATCGAGCAGGAAGTTATACAGCTTGTTGAGCGCCTTGTCCTTAAAGAGCGAACCGCCGTACAGCTTGATATCGACTATGCGCGTATCGACGCAGTAGAGAAGGAAGCCGAGAAGTCCGGGGACCATGACCTCGCAGCCTTCGGCGGCGAGAAAGCTCTCCAGATGATTGTTGGCGAAAGCGCAGTATTTTACATAGATCTCTCCGACGATCCCGACCTTCGGGATCTCTCTCTTTTCTATCTCGATACGGTCAAAGGAAGCGACTATCTTTTCCATTACCATTTCGATCTCTCTGCGCGAATACCCGTGTTTGGAGTCGAACATCTCGCAGATCGAATTTACCCATTTGGTCACGACGGCGTCCGTCTCCCCCTTGTTGATCTCGTAGGGGCGGAGCTGATTTGAAAGCAGCATCAGCAGATCGCCGTAAACTATCGCGGCGAGAGCGCGGCGGAGCATCGGAACGGTTATTTTGAAACCGCTGTTTTTTTCGAGCCCCGACATATTGACCGAGATGACCGGTATCTGGCTCATCCCCGCGCTTTTGAGCGCCTTGCGGAGCAGATGTATGTAGTTTGACGCGCGGCATCCGCCGCCAGTCTGCGGCATCATCAGAGCCACCTTGTTTACGTCGTACCGCCCGCTTTTAAGGGCGTGTATCATCTGACCGATTATCAGAAGGGCGGGATAGCAGGTGTCGTTGTGGACGTATTTGAGCCCTTCCTCAACTATCGCGCGCCCGCTGTCCTTCAGCAGATCGACTTTATATCCGAAGCTGGCGAACACCTTTTTGATTATGCGGAAATGTATTTCGCACATATCCGGAAACAAAAGGGTGTAGTCCTTCTTCATCTCCTTTGTGAACTCTATTCTTTTTTCGACAGGCGGATTATTCAGGAGACCTCACCCCTTTTTTCTTTTGATCCACGGCGGCAAGCAGACTGCGTATGCGAATTTTGACCGCGCCGAGATTTGTGATCTCGTCTATTTTGAGTTGAGTGTATATCTTTCCTCCGACCGACAGTATTTTTCTCATCTCGTCGGTCGTGATGGCGTCGACCCCGCAGCCGAAGGAGACGAGCTGTACCACGTTGACGTTCGGATCGCCGAGCAGCGCGGCAAAGCGGGCGGCGCCGTACATACGGGAGTGATATGTCCACTGGTTGAGCACCGACGTGCGGAACTTCTTATAGTAGTCGCCGAGCGTATCCTCCGAGATGAGCACCGCTCCGCAGTCGCATATATACTTATCTATCCCGTGGTTGATCTCCGGGTCGAGATGATACGGACGTCCGCAGAGAATTATTACGGGAAGCCCGTTTTCGCGCGCATATTTCAGATATTCCGCTCCCTTGGCGCGCACCTTTGACATATACAGATCGTATTCCTTGTACGCCTTCTTTACGGCGAACTTTACGTCGGAAAGCGGGATATCCCCGAATTCGCGGCAGAGGACGGCGCGGAGCTTTTTCGGGAGATCCTTCGGACGGTGGATGCCCAAATAGTCTTTTATGAATTTAGTCTTGGAGAGGCTCTTCATATTTCCGCCGATCACTTCGGGATAATAGGCGACGACCGGGCAGTTAAAATGGTTGTCTCCGAGGTGCTCGTCAAAATTATAGCTCAGGCAGGGATAGAATATCGCGTCGGCGTTCGCGTCGACGAGCGATTGGACGTGACCGTGCATAAGCTTTGCGGGATAGCAAACCGTATCCGAAGGGATGGTGGCCTGTCCGAGGCGGTAAAGCCTGCGCGACGACGGGGGAGAGAGCATGATCCCGAAGCCGAGCTCTCGAAGCAGAGTGTGCCAGAAGGGAAGAAGCTCGAACATATTGAGACCCATAGGGATCCCTATGGTCTCGCGGCGCCCTTCGACGTTTCCGTATCTCGACAGCAGGGAACGCTTGTACTCGTAAATATTGTAGGCGTTGCCCGACGCTTTTCCGGTCACGGGCTTGTCGCAGCGGTTGCCGCCTATAAACCTGCTCCCGTCGTCAAACGTGTTGACGGTCAGTTTGCAGGCGTTGGTGCATCCGCGGCAGGTCACCGCCTTGACCTCGTGGGTGAATTTTTCGAGAGCTTCCTTAGATAGGGTCGCGCTCGGTTTTCCTTCAGGTCTGTTGTGCTTTGCCCAGAGCGCGGCGCCGAAAGCGCCCATGACTCCGGCAAGCTCCGGACGGGTGACTTTATATCCGATCTCCTGCTCAAAAGCGCGGAGAACGGCGTCGTTCAGGAAGGTGCCGCCCTGTACGACGATATGCTTTCCGAGTCTGTTGGACCCGGAGATACGTATGACCTTGTACAGCGCGTTTTTTACGACGCTGACCGACAGTCCGGCGGAGATGTTGGGGACCGAGGC
>JAFSSR010000119.1 GCA_017450885.1 Clostridia bacterium
AACTCTTTCCAGGTGGGGCTGTAAATGGAGATACTGCCGTCGTCGTTCTCTGTCAGAGAAAACCCTTTGGGCGTTCTCTGCGCCATGAGTCCGCCGGATGCGTATCTGCCTGCAAACAGCATCCAGTTGTCCGTGAAACTGCCTTCTGCGAACGACGTGGTGATCGCCATGGGAAGCAGCATCGCCGCAGCAAGGAGTATCACAAGGATACGTTTAAAGCTTTTCATATTTACCTCCGTAAATTATTTTTCTCTCAAAATGCATCGGATACCTCTGCATAGTAAGTATAGCAGATATATACATAAAATAAAATGTATGGATTTAATCTCAATTACCGACTTTTTTTATACCGATTTGTGCATAATTACTCCGTTTTTTACATCCGCCCGGACTCACGGAAACAACGTTATTCCGGACAAAAAAACAAGCCCCCGCCGAGCCGTGTATCCGAAATTTGAAACCCTGCGTATATGCAGGACGGTGCCCTCCCCGGCATTTCGTGCTCCCAACGTCTTTTGTCCGACGGACCGCGCG
Source organism: Clostridia bacterium (assembly GCA_017450885.1). Classification (GTDB taxonomy): domain Bacteria; phylum Bacillota; class Clostridia; order Oscillospirales; family CAG-272; genus RGIG3438. The sequence continues at coordinate 535 of JAFSSR010000119.1, forward strand.
CGGTCGGTGCGGCAAAAGGAGGTCTGCATGCCCCTGTACCGGAAGCCCGGGCTCCACTTTTGATGTGTAGGTTTAATATCTCGGATTTTCACGCACTAAGCAGGTTGCTTGTGAATACGGTATTTCTGTTTTTTACGGGATCATTCCCCGTCGGTCTCCTCGCTGCCCTCTTCGGCTCCGTCCTCGAACAGCATATCGTCGAAAATATCGGCGATGGTGTCGAATTCGTCGTCGTCGTCGATGGTGACGAGAGTCTCCTCGTCGGTATCCTCGTCGTAATCCTTGCGGAGTATGACGTATTCGCCGTTTTCGTTATCGGTAAGCGGCTCGAGCGCGAAATAGGTGGCGCCGTCCAGCTCGTAAGAGGCGAGCAGCCTGAATTCGCTTTCCACGCCGTCCTCGTCGGTAAGAGTGTATACCTCTTCTTCGTCAAAAAGATTATCCTTTGCCATATTTGCCTCCATAGGTGTCTTTTCATTTTCATTTTACTATCATTCGCCCTTTCTGTCAACAGTTTTTCGCCGATTATTTGCGACAAAATCCGCCAACCTCCGCAATTAGCGGAAAGCTATTTACAAATCCGAGTTTTTGTTATATAATAATTAGGATTAGTGTTTTTGTCCCAATTCGTATTTTCGGGCGGTCTTTAATATAATTGTAACGGACCTTTCCGCCTGCCGTCGAACCGTCTTTTAACTATCAACCATATCGGAGGTATCACGAATGAGTATCGCAAAATCTCTGCACGAGATCACGGAAGCCGTAAAGAACAGCAAGATATACGCCTCGGCGTTCCGTTGTTACAGTGATATCAAATTTGAAATAGAGACCATACGCGACCGCGATCCCGCCGCATCTTCGTCCATCGAGGTGCTGGCGCTCTACTCCGGGCTTCACGCGATCATGGCGCACAGGCTGGCGAATATGCTCTACCTGCGCGGACACAAATTCGTCGCCCGCGCGATAAGCCAGGCCGCAAAAACGGTCACCGGCATCGAGATCCACCCCGCCGCGAAGATCGGCAAGGGGGTGTTTATCGACCACGGCAGCGGGGTCGTCATCGGAGAGACCGCCGAGGTCGGCGACGGCTGCACCCTCTATCAGGGCGTGACGCTCGGCGGCACCGGCAAGGATCAGGGCAAGCGCCATCCGACGCTCGGCAAAAACGTAATGGTCGGCGCAGGCGCGAAGGTGCTCGGTCCCTTCACGGTCGGCGACAACGCCAAGATCGCCGCCGGAGCGGTCGTCCTTGAGGCGGTCCCCGCGAACTGCACCGCGGTCGGTATGCCCGCCCGGATAATCAAGCCGGGCAGAAACAGAAAGCAGCCCGGGAACTGCGACTGCGACCTCGACCAGATCCACATCCCCGACCCCGTGGCGCACGAGCTCTGCATTATAGAAAGACGCATCAAGAAGCTGGAAAAACAGTTAGAGGAAATAGAAAAATGATCCTGTACAAGTCCCTCACACATTCAAAAGACGAGTTCACCACCCATGAGCCGGGCGTAGTACGCATGTACACCTGCGGGCCGACCGTCTATCACTTCGCGCACATCGGCAATCTCCGCAGCTACATCATGGAGGACGTGCTCGAAAAGTACCTCCGGTACGCCGGATACCGCGTCGACCGGGTGATGAACATCACCGACGTCGGCCATCTTTCGAGCGACGCCGACACGGGCGAGGACAAGATGCTCAAGGGCGCCAAACGCGAGCACAAGAGCGTCATGGAGATCGCAAAATACTACACCGACGCCTTCTTCGCCGACTGCGGCAAGCTGAATATCCGTATACCCGACACCGTCGTCCCCGCGACGAGCAGGATACCCGATTTCATCGAGATGGTGTCCCGTCTGCTCGAAAAGGGATACGCCTACGAGGCGGGCGGAAACGTATACTTCGACACCTCCAAGCTGGACGAATACTACGTCTTCAACAAGCACGACGCCGAGGATCTCGCCGAGGGCGTGCGCGAGGGCGTGGGAGTTGACGTCAACAAGAAAAACAAAGCCGACTTCGTGCTCTGGTTCACAAAGTCGAAATTCGAGGATCAGGAGCTCAAATGGGAGAGCCCCTGGGGACTTGGATATCCCGGCTGGCACATCGAGTGCTCCGCCATCTCGGTAAAGGAGCTGGGCGAGTACCTCGACCTCCACTGCGGCGGCATCGACAACGCCTTCCCGCATCACACGAACGAGATAGCGCAGAGCGAGGCGTACCTCGGCCATCCCTGGTGCCCGCAGTGGTTCCACGTCCTGCACCTCAACACCGACAAGGGCAAGATGAGCAAGTCGTCGGGCGAGTTCCTGACCGTCTCTCTGCTCGAAGAAAAGGGCTACGATCCGCTGGTATACCGCTTCTTCTGCCTGCAGTCCCACTACCGCAAGTCGCTCGTTTTCTCCTGGGACGCTCTCGACAACGCGGTCGCCGCCTACGACAAGCTGATCGCAAAGATCGCCGCCCTGAAGGACGAGGGTCCCGACGACGAGGACGGCAAGGCGGTGCTGCGCGCCCGCTTCAACGAGGCGATGTCAAACGACCTCAACACCTCGCTCGGTATAACCGCCCTCTACGACGTTCTGAAAGCGCCGATAAGCGGTAAGGCGAAGCTTTCGCTTATCGCCGAGTTCGACACCGTTCTGTCGCTGGGGCTGCTCGACCGCTCGGCGAAGTATAACGAAAAGGCGAAACAGAAGGCCGCCACGCCCTCATCCGAGGAAGGCGATCCCCGCGTCCTCGCCCTCATCGCCGAGCGCGCCGAGGCGAAGAAAGCCAAAAACTACGCCCGCGCCGACGAGATACGCAACGCCCTCGCCGCCGAGGGGATCACCCTGATCGACACCCCGCAGGGAACGACGTATAAGATAGGGTGAGAGTTCAAAGATCAAAGTTCAAAGAAAAAAAGGCGATGATTTTTTCAGCGCCTTTTCTTTGATCTTTGAACTGAACATAAAACCGCCGCCCGACGGGCGGCGGTTTTATGTTATTTCTTTGAACTCTTGAATTACAGACCCTTCTTTGCGCGGTCCTGCTTTTCGAGATCGGTGACGTCGTAGGTGGGAACGTATCCCGGGATGGGCTGAAGCTTCTCGTGGATGGCGTCGATTATGGTCGTAGCCAGCGGGAAGAAGTACTTTTCAAGCTCGTAAGCCGGGGTGATCCA
>JAFSSR010000120.1 GCA_017450885.1 Clostridia bacterium
CTGTTCGGCAAGCCCACCATCATCAACAACGTTGAAACTTACGCAAACATCGCGCAGATCATCCTGAAGGGCGCCGACTGGTTCGCTTCTATGGGTACCGAAAAGTCCCGCGGCACCAAGGTCTTCGCTCTCGGCGGAAAGATCAACAACACCGGACTGGTCGAGATCCCGATGGGGACCACCCTCCGCGAGGTCATCGAGGAGATCGGCGGCGGCATCCCGAACGGCAAGAAGTTCAAGGCGGCTCAGACCGGCGGACCTTCCGGCGGATGCATCCCGGCGGAGCATTTCGACGTTCCGATCGACTATGACAACCTGATCGCCATCGGCTCCATGATGGGCTCCGGCGGACTCATCGTCATGGACGAGGACACCTGTATGGTCGATATCGCGCGCTTCTTCCTCGACTTCACCGTCGACGAGAGCTGCGGCAAGTGCACCCCCTGCCGCGTAGGTACCAGACGCCTGCTCGAGATCCTTGACAAGATCATCTCCGGCAACGGCGAGCTTGAGGACCTCGACAGACTGGAGGAGCTTGCGAACTACATCAAGTCCGCTTCTCTCTGCGGACTCGGCCAGACCGCTCCCAACCCGGTCCTTTCCACCCTGCGTTACTTCCGCGACGAGTACGTCGCACACATCGTCGACAAGAAGTGCCCGGCGGGCGTCTGCAAGAACCTGCTCCGCTACGTTATTCTTGAAGACAAGTGCAAGGGCTGTACCGCCTGCGCAAGAGTATGTCCTGTCGGCGCCATCTCCGGCACCGTCAAGAATCCTCACAAGATCGATCCCGAAAAGTGCATAAAGTGCGGCGCTTGCTTCGAGAAGTGCAAGTTCGGCGCTATAGTTAAACAGTGAGGAAGGGAGAAACAATAATGGAAAACGTAAATGTTAAAATAAACGGACGCGACTATTCCGTTCCCGCCAACGCGACAGTGCTCGAGGCGGCGCGCTACGCCGGAATAGACATCCCCACCCTCTGCTACCTCAAGGACATCAACGAGATCGGCGCCTGCCGTCTCTGCCTCGTCGAGGTCAAGGGAGCGCGCGGACTTGTTACCGCCTGCGTATATCCCGTAAACGAGGGAATGGAGATCACCACCGATTCCCCGAAGATCAGGGCTGCCCGCAAGATGAACCTCCAGCTCCTGCTCTCCAACCACAATAAGAAGTGCCTCTCCTGCATCCGCTCCACCACCTGCGAGCTCCAGAAGCTCTGCAACGAGTACAACGTGGACGAGGACTACTTCAGCGGCGCAAAGAACGAGTACCCGCTCGACACCTCTTCCGTCGCCATCATCCGCGACAACAACAAGTGCATACTCTGCCGCCGCTGCGTAGCAGCCTGCCAGAATATGCAGGAGATCGGCGTCATCGGCGCCAACGACCGCGGATTTGACACCCACATCGGCTCTCCCTTCGAGGTCAAGCTCGCCGAGACCTCCTGCATCAACTGCGGTCAGTGCATCGTCGCCTGCCCGGTCGGCGCGCTCTATGAGAGAGACGATACCGACAAGGTCTTCGCGGCTCTCGCCGATCCTACCAAGCATGTCGCCATCTGCACCGCTCCTTCCGTCCGCGCCACCCTCGGCGAGGCGTTCGACTACGAGCCCGGCACCGACGTGGAAGGCAAGATGGTCGCCGCTCTCAAGCGGCTCGGCTTCGACGGAGTTTACGATATGAACTTCACCGCCGACCTCACCATCATGGAAGAGGCGTACGAGTTCGTAGATAGATTTACAAAGGGCGGCAAGCTCCCGCTCATCACCTCCTGCTCGCCCGGATGGATCAAGTACTGCGAACACTACTTCCCGGATTTCACCGATAACCTTTCCACCTGCAAGTCGCCTCAGCAGATGTTCGGCGCAATGTACAAGACCTACTACGCCCAGAAGCACGGACTCGATCCGAAGGACATCTTCTTCGTATCCGCCATCCCCTGCACCGCGAAGAAATTCGAGGTCGGCCGCGACGGACAGTCCGCCGCGGGCGAGGGCATCCCGGACGTCGACGTGGCTATCACCACCCGTGAGCTCGCCCGTATGATCGAGAAGGCTTCGATCAACTTCCGCGCCCTTGAGGACGAGGAGTTCGATCAGCCTTTCGCTGAGGCTTCCGGAGCCGGCGCCATCTTCGGCGCGACCGGCGGCGTTATGGAGGCTGCTCTCCGTACCGCGGCTGAGGTCGTCCTCGGCAAGCCGCTCGAGAAGCTGGAATTCGACGAGGTCCGCGGCACCGCCGGCATCAAGAAGGCGACCTACAAGCTCGGCGACGTGACCGTCCGCGTAGCGGTCGCTTCCGGCACCGCCAACGCAAAGAAGCTGCTCCGCAGCGTTCAGTCCGGCGAGACCGAGGTCGACTTCATCGAGATCATGGCGTGCCCCGGCGGATGCGTTAACGGCGGCGGTCAGCCTTATCAGCCCGCGGTCGTCCGCAACAACGTCAACCTCAAGGAGCTCCGCGCAAAGGTGCTCTACCACGACGACGACGTAAACGATCTGCGCAAGTCCCACGAGAACAGCGCGGTCAAGAAGGTCTACGAGGAGTTCTTCGGCGAGCCCAACAGCCACAAGGCTCACGAGATACTTCATACCCATTATGTAAAGCGCGGTCTGTAACAAACTGCGTGAGAAAGGGGACCTCATTCGAGGTCCCCTGCTTTTTGCCAAACGGATCGTTTCGGCGACGGTATTTGTCGGTGCTTTATCACGGATATCCTTTGCCGTTATTCCATACGAAAAAATTTTTTGAAAAATAAAAACACTTTGACCTTTTCAAACGTTATAAGAGTGAAAGCCGGAAGAAAGGAGGGTGCCATGATCACAGAGCTATATAACGTGTATCGTGCGGAGCTAATGAGATACTGCTGCATGATATGCGGAAACGTCAGCGACGCGGAGGATCTACTGCAGGAGACCTTTATGAAGGCACTTTCCAATCTGGATCTTCTGGAAGAGCTGGGAGAGAAGGAACGTCGGGCGTGGCTGTATAAGGTGGCGAGAAACCTGTTCTACGACGCCTGCCGCAGACGGACGCTCGAACATAACAACCGGACGCAGGATGAAGAGGAGACGGACGGCGGGTTCTCCGAAGTCGAGACGGCGATGATCCTCTCCTCGCTCCCGCCGGATCTTTCCCGGATCTTTATCGCCAGGTACTTTGAAGGGTATTCCTCAAAGGAACTCGCAGAAGAATATGGGCTGTCGCCGTCAGGAGTCAGGGCGGCCCTGAGCCGCGCAAGGAAACTCTTGAGAGAAAAAATGAAAGAATAACGGAGGATATTATTATGAAGAACAAAGTCATCAATGCCGCCACCTGTGACGCAAGGGGCGTAACGGAAGAGAGTCTTGCCGGGTATGAAAACATCACCATCAACGCCGCGATCCTGATAGTCGGAGAGCGTTCAAAGGAACTGCTTAACAAATATCACGTCGCCATGAACGTGGCGAACGTCCTGGAGATCCCCGACGGGGAGGATATAAACGTGCAGAACATAAACGGCAAGTGCGAGATCGGTCCGGACTCTGACGGAACGGGCGTTATGCTTATGGTCAACGGAAGGCTGGTCATTCCCGACGGCAGCCGGGACGCCGTGAAGAGTTATTACCGTATCATGGTAAACGGAAAGGTCCTGATGCCGAAAAGCTATGAAGGGCAGTTTACGAATATCCAGGTGAACGGCAGCGCCGCGTACTATCCGGACGGCGCAACCATCCTGAAGGCGAATACGGAGATCGACGATCTGTTTGTGTTAAGAGCCGCGAACACGTCGTATTTCAGCACGGGGAGCCTGTACTTCCTGGATACCGGGATAGATACGGAAAAGATGATCGAAAAGGGCTTGAAGTTTGCGGCAAAAAAGATGGTTATCGCGGAAAGCCTGATCGGCAAAATAGTCTCTTTGTTCGATGAAGAAGCAAAGATCGTAAAAGTGCCGGACGGCGCCGAACATATAGACGGCGATCTGGAGCTGAAGCCGAAAGCCATCAAAAAATACGGGACCAGGCTATGCGTAAGCGGCGACGTCTCGATCAATGATTCCGAGGCTCTCGCTTCTCTTGAATACTTGTTCGCGGACGGTACGGTCAAAGTAAGCAAGGATCTCGAGGAAGCTTTTGACGAGGTCGAAAGCGTATATAACGATCTGAAGATCATCGACCCGGATCTGGGATCTATCACGGATCGCCACATAGTAAAGGTCGGCGCGGCTGTGCTCAGAAAATATCCGCACGGCGTTCGGGTAGAAGACTGCGCCAAGGTCGTGCTCTCCGAGGATCTGAGCGTTGAAGACATTATGGAAAAGCTGCACATCGCGGACTGCGCTTTGGTCGTCTGCACAAAGGAGCAGGAAGAGGCGGTAAATATGATCGCCGAGGACGTTGCGATGATCAAGACGGCGGGGCAGGACGAGGAGAACGAAGAGGACGAAAATCAGGGCGGGACGTTCGGTTCTTTCCTCAGGAAACTGAAGGACACTCAGATCATCAACTCCGCCGAGTATAAAATGTAAGGTTACGAACGTTATGGATCAAATGGAGCAGATGGCGCTTCGGTTGACCGAAAGTCAGCCAAGGATCCCGTCATGGGCAAAAGCAGAGCGGATGGAGATCTGTACCCCGCAGAAAGAACTGCGAAAATACGCAGGCAGGACCGCCCGAATGAAGTCAAAAAAGCGCAGACATATCTTGATATGAGAAGCCTCGCAAGGGGCTTCTCTCTCCGACAAAGCGCCGGATCGCTTGAGAAAGCGATCCGGCGCTTTGTCAGTCGGCTTCACGGACAGATATCATCGTAGAATAGACGTTTCAAATAATCAAAATCTTTATTAAATCAAATCTTATGTAATGGAAGGGCAATCTGCACGCCGAAGTGATCGCTTTCTTCATAGAATTCAATCAAACCGTCATACTTTTCTACTACGTTTCGTATACTCTTTATCCCATATCCGTGCATCTTTTTGTTTTTCTTTGATGAATCAAGGTCGGGATTGTTTTTCAAGACAGATGAAGGAATTGAGTTTTTGCAGATAATGTTTTGGTAATTTCCATTTGTGGAGAATGATATCTCGATCTGCATTGGTGAGGTCCCTTGAACTCCTTCAATAGCGTTATCTAAAATGTTACCAAATAACGTTGCAAGATCCAATTCGTCAATCAATTCGAGGTTTTCCAATTGCCCGGAAACGATAAAAGCAATATCTTTATGTTTTGAAAGCTTATAATTTATAAGAAAGTCTATCATCCGGTTATTTGTAATGACGACCTGCTTTGTAGCCTCCAAATCCATTTGCTGCTTTTCAATATATTGTTTTACTCCTTCATAATTCTTTTCAGACAATAAGTGATCAATATATATTAAATGATCTTTAATATCGTGACGTGTAATCTGGAGCTGATTATTTAAATTGACCAGTTCTTCATATTTACTTTGTTCTATTTGGCTTCTGCTATTAAGGATTTCAAGTTCGTATTTCATTGAGGTGCTTTGCACCGCTTTTTTAAATAAGAATATTGAAAGGAAATTTAAAACGAACAGAGCTACGATCACAAACAGTATCAAAGCCGCATAAGCGGAAAGGTCATAACTGTATCCGATCTTAATAAAAAGGTAAAGATTCGCAACGGTTACGATCGGAAAAACGAGATATGTAAACAGATCAAACCATTGAAATTTTTTCTCGATCGAGAATACCCTGTTGATTATCATCAAAATGCTGATTGTTATTATCTTGCTGGAAATAATATGCAGATACCTTCCCAGAAAAGGACCGGAAACGAGCTCCTGAACCGGAACGTCTAAAACTGTATTCAAAACAAAAAGATTTAAGGTGTCACAAAGGATGGTAACAATCAAAAAGATAACCGGCGCAATTATCCTCCGTAATACTGTTGTGTTTTTAATTGTAAACGCATACCCGATCAAAACCGCAAGAAAAATGAACGGTTGAATGATTGAAAAATCAGTAAAATGCGTAAAAACGTCCGATATTACAAAAAGCGTAAGCGCAAACGGAATAGTCCAGCGGCATTTTTTGAAAGTACCCTTGTTGAATCTCAACGTAAAAATAACAGCGACTAC
>JAFSSR010000121.1 GCA_017450885.1 Clostridia bacterium
CCTGCCGGTAAACCATTCGACCGGCTGGATAACGTGCGGATGATGCCCGATTATCGCGAACGCCCCGGCGTCGGCGGCGAGCTGCGCGACGCGGCGCTGATCGTCGCTTGGGGTGAAGTTGTTTTCTATTCCCCAGTGCATGGACAGTATGACGATATCCGCCGCCTGCTTGCCCGCCTCTATCGCGCGGACGATATCATTGTCGTCGATATACGGAACGTAAATTTCCGATCCCTGCTTCAGCTTAAGTCCGTTAGTCGCATAGGTAAAAGCGACGAAAGCGATCTTTATCCCGTCGCGCTCAACGACGCGGGGAGTCATAAAATCCTCTTCATTATCGTAGCCGCCTATCATCGTCACGCTGTCGGACTTTGTTTTGTAGTAGGCTATGGTATCGGCAAGACCCGGCGTGCCCATATCGAGCATATGGTTGTTGGCTATGCTTATAACGTCAAATCCAACCGTAATAAGATCGTCGAGAAGGCTCTGCGGCGAGTTGAACCGGGGGTAATCGGAATATCCGTATTCCTTTCCCGCCATAAGCGTTTCCTGGTTTACGAAAGCGATGTCGACGGAGGAAACGGCATCGCGAATATTCTCGTAGTTCGGGAGGAAGTTATACTCTCTGCCGTCGTCCGCACGCTTTTTCGCGTCTGTAAATCCCGCCTGATAGATGATGTCGTCGCCGACCGCCGCAAGAGATATGCGCTTATGGATCTCGGGAACGGGCTCGGTGGTCTCGGGCGCTTTTGTGACGATCTCTCCGGGGGTAAAATCGGTGATATCCATCCTCCCGGCGCCCTCTTTTTTCGCGTCGGACGCGCACCCCGCGAGAGGAAGAAGCATCAATGCGCACAAGATAAGAGATATAAGTCTGCGTTTCATATTTTTTCACCCAATATCCTGACGTACTTGTTATAGAAAGAGTCGTAATACCCGCCGTCGAGAGCCTCGCGGATCTTCGCCGTCAGCTCGTTATAGAAATATAGGTTGTGCAGGACGCAGAGCCTCATTCCAAGAGCTTCGCGGGCTTTGAAAAGATGACGGATATAAGAGCGCGAATAGTTTCTGCAAACCGGACAGCCGCAGGTCGGACTCAACGGCTTTTCGTCGGCAAAATACTTTTCGTTATTGAGGTTTATCTTTCCTTCCCAGGTGAACAGATTGCCGTGGCGGGCGTTTCTCGAAGGCATGACGCAATCGAAGAAATCGACGCCGCGCTTTACGGCTTCGAGGATGTTGACCGGGGTGCCGACGCCCATCAGATAACGCGGTTTATCTTCGGGCATATACGGCTCGACCGCGTCGATTATATCATACATGACCTCGGCCTCCTCGCCGACGGCAAGGCCGCCGATGGCGTATCCGTCAAGACCGTATTCGGAAATGACCTTCATATGTTCTATACGCAGGTCGGGATAAGTGCATCCCTGATTTATCCCGAAAAGAAGCTGATCCGGGTTTACCGTATCGGGCAGCTTGTTGAGCCTTTCCATCTCCGCTTTACAGCGCAGAAGCCAGCGGGCGGTCCTTTCGCAGGACGCTTTTGCGTATTCGTACGGCGCGGGATTTTCGACGCACTCGTCAAAAGCCATCGCTATAGTCGAGCCGAGGTTCGACTGGATACGCATGCTCTCCTCCGGCCCCATGAATATCTTTTTGCCGTCCATATGAGAGGCAAAGCGCACGCCCTCCTCGGTTATCTCACGGAGCTGCGCAAGTGAGTAGACCTGAAATCCGCCGCTGTCGGTGAGCATAGGCCCGTCCCAACGCATGAATTTACGGAGCCCGCCCATCTGCTTTATCAGACCGTCGCCCGGACGGATATGGAGGTGATAGGTGTTTGAAAGCTCGACCTGACATCCTATCTCCTTGAGATCGAGTGCGGACACCCCGCCTTTTATCGCGCCGGACGTCCCGACGTTCATGAAAACAGGCGTCTCTATCGTCCCGTGGACGGTCTCAAACCTTCCGCGGCGGGCTCTGCCCTCTTTTTTCAATAATGTAAATTTTGCCATGACGTTTCCTTATGATCTTTTAAATTGCTTTTCTATTTCAGATTTTGTCAGCTCCATCGCAACAGGTCTGCCGTGCGGGCAGAATTTAATATCCGGCAGAGCGAGAAGATTATCGCAGATCCATTTGATATGCCCCTCGTCCTCTATATGTCCGGCTTTTATGGACGCCTTGCAGGACGCCTGATAGAGCGCGCTTTCGAGCAGGCTGTCGAAAGCCGTGCGCACCGTTCCTGAGCCGTTGGTCAGCTTATCGCAGAGCTCGTCGATAAGGTCGCAGGCGCTCTCCTCCTCAAGCTCGGCGGGATATCCGGCAAGTCCCACGGTATGCCTGCCGTCGTCGAAGATAAGCTCGTATCCGAGCGAAGAGAGATCGGACGAATGTTCCTTTACCGCGGAATATCCCTGCGGATCGAGCATCATCTCTATTGGGGCGAGAAGCATCTGCGTCTCGCCGCCTCCGCGGTTGAGATTGCGTTTCATCCGCTCAAAATTGATCCTTTCGTGAGCGGCGTGCTTGTCTATTATCAGCACCTTTTCGCCCACCTCGACGATAACGTATGAATTGAACGCCTCGCCGATTATGCGGTATTCAACGGGCTTCGGAGCCGCGGACGTTTCTATCTTTATTTCCTTCACCGCCCGCGGAAGGTCGCTGTTCATTATGACGTCCGACCTCACCTGCGTCTCGGTATACTGCGTGACCGTCTCCGGAGCGCGGGTCAGGTTTGCGGCGTCTACCGTGTAGGTGTGCGTCTTTTCCTGTCCGCTTTCCCAAGGAAACGCCGGAGTCTGTTCACGATCATACGCCGAATTATCCACCCGCGGGACCGAAACTTCCGGCTCGTCCGCGGAGCTGTCGAATATGGTCGCGTGCTGATATCGCTGCGCCGGAGGCTCCGATTTATGATCGAATATCGGGACAAAAGCGTTTGCAAGCGCTATATCCTCCGCGGATACAGAGGGTGAATTCATATTGAGAGCCGGTCTGTCGAGCTTCTGGAGAAGCGTGTTGCGAACGGCGGAATACACGGCGTCGAATACAAGACGCTCGTTTGAAAACTTTACCTCCAGCTTTGTCGGATGCACGTTCACGTCGACAAAGGTGGGGTGGATATCTATATTAAGAACGCAGCACGGGAATTTTTCGGAAGGTATAAACGACTCGTACGCCTGCTCGAGAGCGGACATAGCCGTGCGGCTCTTGACGTATCTGCCGTTGATAAAGAAGTTTTCAAAATTGCGGTTCGCCCTGACGCTGTCGGGACGGCTGATATATCCGCTCACGGATATACCGTCGCTCATGTCGCGCACCTCGGTCATCTTTGAGGCGAACTCCCTCCCGAGCACGGAATATATCGCGTTTTTCAGCTTTCCGTCTCCCGAAGTTGAGAACTTCATCGTCCCGTCGGAGATGAACTTTATCGCGATCTTCGGATTTGCAAGAGCCGCCTTTTCAGCAACGGCGGCGCACGCCATCGCCTCGGACGCGTCGCGCTTGAGGAACTTCCGTCTCGCGGGAACGTTGGCGAAAAGCTCCTCGACTATGACCGTCGTTCCTTCCGGCATACCGCTTTCGGAAAGGTCGATGATCTCGCCGTAGAGCGCCTCGAGGGAGGTCCCCATCTGCTTTCTCTTTCTGCGGGACATGATGCGCAGTCGTGAGACAGAGGCGATAGCCGCGAGCGCCTCGCCGCGGAACCCGAGCGTGGTGATCCCGTCGAGGTCGGAGGCGTCCTTTATTTTGCTGGTCGCGTGGCGGAGAATAGCCACGGGAAGATCGTCCGCGTCCATACCGCATCCGTCGTCGGTCACGCGGATAAAGCTTATCCCGCCGCGTTTTATCTCGACCGTGACGTTTTTTGCGCCGGCGTCGACCGCGTTCTCGATAAGCTCCTTTACCGCGGACGCCGGTCTTTCGACGACCTCTCCGGCGGCTATCAAATTGGCGACCTGAAAATCAAGTACGTTTATCTGACCCATTGTTAATCATCCTTAAAGCATTTTTTGAAGTTCAACGATCAAATTGAGGGCTTCGAGCGGGGTGAGCAGATTGACGTCGGTCCCGCGCAGCTTGTCGCGTATCTGACCGAGCGAGATATCTTCAAACGAGATGCTTCCGTCGTCCGGCTTTTCGGTCTTGACTACCGGCGTCTTGCCCTCCGACTCGATCTTTTTCAGCGCCTCTCTCGCGCGTTTGATGACCTCGCGCGGTACTCCGGCTATCTGCGCGACCTCTATCCCGTAGCTGTCGTCGGTCGCGCCTCTGACTATACGGCGTAAAAATGTGACCGTATCGCCCTTCTTCTTTGCGGCGATATTGTAGTTTATTACGCCCTCCACCTCGCCCTCAAGCGCGGTGAGCTCGTGATAGTGGGTGGCAAAGAGCGTCTTTGCGCCTATCTTTTTCCCGGCGGTATACTCGACAACCGCCTTTGCGATGCTCATCCCGTCGTAGGTGGAGGTCCCTCTGCCGATCTCGTCGTAAATGATCAGACTGCGGCGCGTGGCGTTCTTCAATATGTACGCCACCTCGGTCATCTCGAGCATAAAGGTCGACTGACCGGACGAAAGATCGTCGGACGCGCCGACGCGGGTGAATATCTTGTCGCAGATACCTATCCTCGCCTCGGATGCGGGAACGAACGATCCGAGCTGAGCCATGAGCGTGATGAGCGCGACCTGACGCATATAGGTCGATTTACCCGCCATATTCGGTCCGGTTATCAGCATCATACGGTTAAAACCGCAGTCGAGCAGCGTATCGTTGGGGACAAAATACCCGTCCGTCGCAAACGCCTCGACAACCGGGTGACGTCCCTCCTTTATCTTTATGACCTCGCCGTACTCCACCTCGGGACGTGTATAATTCGACCGGCAGGCGACGTCGGCGAGACTGAGATAAACGTCGAGAGTGGAGAGATATCCGGCGGTCGCCTGTATCCTTTCAAGATTTCCGCCGCCGATGATGCGCGAGCATACGTCGCAGAAAAGCTGATATTCAAGCGTGTTCAGCTTGTCCGACGCGCCGAGGATCGTGCTTTCCAGCTCCTTGAGCTCGGGCGTTATATACCTCTCGCAGTTGACAAGCGTCTGCTTGCGGATATAGTCGTCCGGCGCGCGGTCGGCAAAAGACTTTGAGATCTCGATATAGTATCCGAAAACGCGGTTATATCCAACCTTGAGTTTTGGAATACCGGTCCGCGCTCTCTCGCGTTCCTCTATATCGCGGACGTAGCTGCTCCCGTCGTTGACGATGGTAAAGAGACGGTCGACCTCCGCGTTATATCCGCGGCGGATAAACCCGCCTTCGCGGACGGAGAAAGGAGGCTCGTCAACTATCGCGGAATTTATAAGATCGCGCACGTCGCCAAGCTCGTCGAGGCTGTTATATATGCCGGAAAGCTCGTCCGACTTTGCGGCGGAAAGAAGCCGGCGGATATCGGGTATCCTTGAAAGGGTCGCCGCGACGGCGACAAGATCGCGCGCGTTGGCGGATCCGTACACAAGCTTTCCCGTAAGCCTTTCGAGGTCGAACACCCCCCGCAGAAGCTCGCCGAGCTCGCCGCGAAGTATATCGTCCTTCGTAAGCTCCTCGACTGCGTTGAGACGGCGGTCGATATAAAACGGGTTTACGAGAGGACGCTCGATCCACTTGCGCAGCAGGCGCGCGCCCATGGAGGTGTGCGTGCGGTCGAGTACGCCGAGGAGACTTCCCCGCTTTTCCTTTGACCGCATAGTCTCGGTCAGTTCAAGATTTCTGCGTGTGGAAATATCCATTTCGAGGAACTGTCCCTCGGTATAAATGTTAAGCGATTTTATGTATGAAGACTCTGTGCGCTGTGTATCGGCGATATAGTCGAGCATGGCGCAGACCGCGTACCCGAGTGTCTTATTGTTTTCAAGCTCCGCGACCGTATCGGGCGCGAACAGCGTGCCGACCTTTGCCGAGATGTTCCTCTGCACGAAAGAGTCGGTCATTTTGTCGGTGACAAAAGCGTTCAGCCGCTCGTCAAGATAGAGGGAAAGATCAGGCAGGTCATAGCGCGAAACGTTCATTATGACCTCGGACGGAGTATACGCTCCGAGCTCGTTTATCGCCCGCTCGACGCAGCCCTCTCCCGAAAGCAGAGTGGCGTTCATATCGCCGGTCGAGATATCGCAGAAGACGAGTGCGATCGCCCCGCCGTCCACGCAGATGGCGCAGAGATAGTTGTTCTTCGTCTCACTCGGCAGGTTTTCGCCCATTACGGTACCGGGGGTGACTATCCTTACGACGTCGCGCTTGACAAGTCCCTTTGCGAGAGCGGGATCCTCCATCTGCTCGCAGACGACGACCTTGTATCCGCGGTTGACAAGTCTGCCTATATAGGTCTCGGCGGCGTGGTAAGGAACGCCGCACATCGGAGCCCGCTCCTCCTCGCCGCAGTCGCGGCCAGTAAGGGTAAGCTCAAGCTCGCGCGAGGCGGTCTTTGCGTCGTCGAAAAACATCTCGTAAAAGTCGCCCAGGCGGTAGAAGAGTATCGCGTCCGGATACTGCTCCTTGACCTGCAGATATTGCTGCATCATCGGCGTCTTTGCCATTTTATTTCTCTCTTTCTCCGAATAGTGAATGTGTTTCAGCCTGTGTAATATGGAGATCTATGCGTGTCCCGATCAGCGCGTCGTCGCCGGTAAAGTGGACCAGCTTGTTTCCCGCCGTCCTTCCGGTCAGGCGGGCCGGGTCGGTCTTGCTCCTTCCCTCAACGAGAACGGGGACCGTTTTTCCGACAAGCTCGCCGTTCTTTGCGATCGAGATCTCATCCTGAACCTTGAGCAGGCGGGCGAAGCGGTCTTTTTTGACCCAGTCGGGTATCTGGTCGGACATCTTTTCGGCGGGAGTGCCGCGCCGTTTTGAATAAATAAAGGAATAAATGTTATCGAACCTGACGCGGCGGAGCATATCGAGGGTGTTTTCGAACTCCTCCTCGGTCTCGCCCGGAAAACCGACAATAATGTCGGTGGTAATCGCTATTTCGGGCATCTTTTCGCGCATATAACCGACAAGGGAAAGATAACTTTCGCGAGTATAACGGCGGTTCATCGCTTTGAGCACGCGGTCGTCGCCGGACTGCAGCGGAAGGTGAAAATGCTTCTCGATCTTATCGTTTGCCGCCATAACGTCGATCAGCTTTCGGGAAGCGTCTTTGGGGTGACTTGTCATAAAGCGGAGACGGAAATCCCCGTCGATACGGCATATATCGTCGAGCAGATCGGCGAAATCGCCCTCTGTTCCCAAGTCGTTGCCGTAGGAATTGACGTTCTGACCGAGCAGCGTTATTTCCTGCACGCCTTCGGCGATAAGTCCGCGCGCCTCGGCGAGTATGTCTTCCCTTCTGCGGCTGCGCTCACGTCCCCTGACGTAAGGAACGACGCAGTATGTGCAGAAGTTGTTGCAGCCGTACATTATCGAGAGCCACGCCTTGACGCCGCCCTCGCGCTTTACGGGAAGCCCCTCGGCTATATTGCCCTCGCCCGTGTCTTCCCAAAGGATCTGACGCTTGTCCTTTGTGAGCGTGTCCCAAAGGATCTCCGGGAACTTATAGAGCATCGAAGTCCCGAAAAGAAAATCGACGTAGGGGTAGCTGTGCTTTATCGTCCCGGCGCGGTGCTCCTGCGTGACCATACAGCCGCAGATGCCGATAAGCAGCGAGGGCTTCGCGTCCTTTAAATGCTTGAACTGCCCCGTGATCGAAAGCGCCTTCAGCTCGGCGTGCTCGCGGACGGCGCAGGTATTGACAAGAATGAGGTCGGCGTCCTTCACGTCGTATATGATCTCAAATCCCATCTCCGAAAGCATACCGCCCAGCCGCTCGCTGTCCGCCTCGTTCTGCTGACAGCCGAAGGTCTGAACGCAGGCTTTTTTTCCTTCGCCGATGATCCCGCGCACACGGCGCATATAATCGTATTGTCTGTCTATTTCTTCGCTTGATATCTGTTTCATCTTTGTCACTTAACGCCGTAAATCGGCCAGACCTCTTTTGTAGTCCATAAAGGATTTGAAGCATTTTTCGAGAAAAACCCGATATTCCTCACCGGAAATATCATATTCCGCTTCGCCTGAATCGTCTGTATCTGAAAAATAGTAAATTCTATTCATAGACAGTTATGATCTCCTTCATCCCATCCGTCATGGTCATTCCGCGTTCGGATATGATCAGCGCCTCGAAATCGAGGCCGGCGTCTTTGAGCGTTTCGATCCCGTCCTCGCCGAGGACGAAGAGCGCAGTGGAAATAACGTCTCCTTCAAGTCCGTCATGGTTCCACACGACCACCGAATGGACCCCGTTGTCGACCGGACGTCCGGTGCGCGGGTCGATTATATGACAGTATCTGACGCCGTCGATCACGGCGTA
>JAFSSR010000122.1 GCA_017450885.1 Clostridia bacterium
GTGCATGTAAGCGATACGTCCGCTCCGAGCATACTGCGGATTTTTTGGCCCGGCCACGCCGGTACTCCTCGCAATGACAGCGTTTGGGTGCGGCGACAACGAAGGCGGCGGGGTTAAAACCCCGCCCTACGGAGTAGGGTTCGTCTTACGATGTTTCAGCGCCTACCCTTCTTGCGGCCGGCGACCGGCGACCAACTTAACGAGATTTCGCCTTCGGCGAAACGAGATTTTTGCATACGCAAAAGCGAGATTTGCGCCTTGAGGCGCAAGCGAAATTCGCGGCTCCGCCGCGAGCGGACCCCTCCCCTCACCCGGCTCCGCCGGGAGCTCCCCCTCCCCACCTGCGGTGGGGGAAGGAGCTTTGCGTAAGCGGCGTTTGGTCCGGCCACGCCGGCGTAAAATGAGTCAAACACTATGAAAACCCGATTCCGTGCCGCAGGGGAATAAGTATGAACCGACCTCGAGGCGCGTTCGGGTCCGGCCCCGCCGGAGACCTTTCCCGAATATATTAAACAAACAATACGACATTCAATATAACAAGGACATATCAAACTATGGAAAACCAACATCCTCACGCTTATCCCGAACAGAAGGTACTGAACGTCAACATGGGCGAGGAGGTACGCACCTCCTTCCTGCAGTACAGCATGAGCGTCATCACATCCCGCGCGCGGCCCGACGTGCGCGACGGGCTGAAGCCGGTGCACCGCCGCATCATGTACGCGATGTTCGAGGACCATCTGACCCACGACCGCCCCTTCCGCAAGTCGGCGACCACCGTAGGCAACGTGCTCGGACGGTATCACCCCCACGGTGACTCCGCCGTTTACGACGCGATGGTGCGCATGGCGCAGCCCTTCTCGCTCCGCTATCCGCTGGTCGAGGGGCACGGCAACTTCGGCAACATCGACGGTGACGGCGCCGCCGCCTACCGTTACACCGAGGCGCGGCTTTCACGTCTTGCCGACGTGATGATGGCCGACATAGAAAAGGAAGTCGTTGAGTTTTCCCCCAACTTCGACAACAAGCTGAAGGAGCCCACCGTCCTGCCCTGCCGCTTCCCCAATCTGCTGGTCAACGGCTCGGTCGGCATCGCCGTCGGCATGGCGACCAACATCCCGCCGCACAATCTGCGCGAGGTGGTGGCGGGCTGCATCCGCCTGATGGAGAACCCCGACGTGACCGTCACGGAGCTGATGGAGGACATCAAGGGACCCGATTTCCCGACCTATGCCTCGATCTACGGCGTGGCGGGCATCATCCAGGCGTACACCACCGGCAAGGGGCACATTACCGTCCGCTCCCGCGCCGAGTTCGACGAGGAGCACCGTCACATCATCATCCGCGAGATCCCCTACGCCGTCAACAAGTCGACCCTGGTCACCCAGATCGCCGACTGTATCTCCGGCGGCAAGGACGCCCGCGTCGAGGGCTGTACGGACATCCGCGATGAGTCGGACGACGAGAAGGGCATCCGCGTGGTCATCGACTACAAGAAGGACGCCAATCCGCAGATAATACTCAATCAGCTCTACAAATACACCCAGCTCCAGGACACCTTCGCCGTCAACATGCTGGCTCTGGTCAACGGCGAGCCGAAGGTGCTGACCCTCAAGCAGATGCTCGAGCTTTACGTTACGCATCAGGAGGACGTCGTCACCCGCCGCGTGACCTTCGAGCTGCGCAAGGCGGAGAACGAGGCGCACATCCGCGAGGGTCAGAAGATCGCCATAGACAACATCGACCGCGTGATCGAGATCATCCGCGCGTCCGCTTCGATCCCCGACGCCAAGCAGGCGCTGATGGACAGCTTCGGGCTGACCGATATACAGGCGCAGGCGATCGTCGAGATGACCCTCGGCCGCCTCTCCGGTCTCGAACGCAGAAAGATCGAGGAGCGCCTTGCCGAGCTCTACGCCATGATCGCCGAGTACAAGGCGATCCTCGCCGACGAGGGTCGCATCAAGCGGATAATCAAGGAGGAGCTGCTCGACGTGGCGGCGAAGTACGGCGACGACCGCCGTACCGAGATCGTCGCCGCCGAGGACGATATCCTCATCGAGGACCTCATCGAGCGCCACGTCTGCGTCATCACCATGTCCCACGGCGGGTACATCAAGCGCCTGCCCTCCGACACCTACACCGCCCAGAACCGCGGCGGCAAGGGCATCATCGGCATGACCACCAAGGACGAGGACTTCGTCGAGACCATGCTCGCCGTAGACAGCCACGCCTTCCTTATGATGTTCACCAACCTGGGCAAGGTATATACGAAGAAAGCGTACCAGATCCCCGAGGCGTCGCGCACCGCCAAGGGCAATTATATAGCCAACGTCATCGAGCTCGCCGACGACGAGAAGATCACCGCCATGCTCTCGGTCGGGTCCTTCGACGAGGATCACTTCCTGACGATGGTTACACGTCAGGGCGTCATCAAGCGCACCCCGCTCTCCGAGTTCGAGTATCAGCGCAAGGGCGGAAAACGCGCCATCGGGCTCGACGAGGGCGACGAGCTTGTATTCGTCGCCGTCACCGACGGCTCGCGCGAGCTGATGCTCGCCACCCACAACGGCCTCGCCGCCCGCTTCGCCGAGTCCGCCGTCCGCTCCATGGGCCGCACCGCCCGCGGAGTCCGCGGCATCAGGCTGGGCGACGACGACTTCGTCGTCGGCGCCGTCGCCGTCACCGAGGGCAGGTCGCTGCTCACCATCTCCGAACGCGGCTTCGGCAAACGCTGCTCCTTCGACGAGTTCTCCGCCCACAACCGCGGCACCAAGGGCGTTTCCTGCCAGAAGGTGTCCGCCAAGACCGGGCCCCTCTGCGGCGTAGCCGCCGTATCCGAAGAGGACGATATCATGCTCATCACCGACGACGGGACGGTCATCCGTACCCGCGTCGCCCAGATCCCCGAGTATTCCCGCACCGCCGGCGGCGTCATAGTCATGCGCGTCGGCGACGCCCGCATCGTCAACTTCGCCCGCGTCGACGCGAAAGAGGAGGAAGAAGAGCCGGCGGAGGAAGAAGGCGGGGAAAGCTAAATCCGGCTAACGCCGGGCTAAATCGAAAGCCGGAGGCTTTCGGCTAAATCGCCGCGCTGCGGCGGCTAAATCCACGCTGACGCGTGGGCTAAATCCGGCTGCGCCGGGCTAAACGCCGGAGCGGAATAAAGCGCAAAGCTCCTTCCCCCGCGGCGCAGCCGTGGGGAGGGGGAGCTGTCACGCGGAGCGTGACTGAGGGGAGGGGCAAGGCTCCTTCGCTCGCAATGAAATCGCGCTGACGCGCGGGTAAACGCCGGAGCGTAATAAAGCGCAAAGCTCCTTCCCCCACCGCAGGTGGGGAGGGGGACCCAATTCCCCACGAAGCTCGGCAGGCTCGCTTCGCCGGGGACCCCTTTCGGGTCCGCTGTCACGCGGAGCGTGACTGAGGGGAGGGGCCGATAATAAAAGATAAGAGTGAACAAAGGCTTTTCCTCGAGAAATGCGCGCGCGAATTGCGCAATAATCCGACCGCGGAAGAGAAAAAATATGGTACGGAATACTGCGAAAGATTCCCGTCAGATGCAGAAGACAGGTAATATTCGGCGACTATATCGTTGACTTTCTCTGCCCGGAGAAGCGCGTGATAATCGAGATAGACGGAATACAGCACTATTCCGAAGAAGGAAAGCAAAACGACAAAGTACGCGACGAATATTTGCGCGGGCTCGGATATGACGTTTTGAGAATTTCGAACGTTATCGTCAACGAGAGGCCGTATATGGCTTACCGGGAAATATGCGGATTGATTTATCCCGAAGGGCTTGATTGACGCGGGTGCGGGACAGCTTGTTTGTTTCCCCTCCCCTCAGTCGCCTACGGCGACAGCGGACCCGAAATGGGTCCCCGGCGAAGCGAGCCTTGCCCCTCCCCTCAGTCACGCTTCGCGTGACAGCTCCCCCTCCCCACGGCTGCGCCGCGGGGGAAGGAGCTATGCGTGGGGGTTCGCCTGCGGCGATAGTTTCCCCTCCCCTCAGTCGCCTACGGCGACAGCTCCCCCTCCCCGCTTCGCGGGGGAAGGAGCTTTGCGTGGAGTTCGCCTGCGGCGATAGTTTCCCCTCCCCTCAGTCGCCTACGGCGACAGCTCCCCCTCCCCACGGCTGCGCCGCGGGGGAAGGAGCTATGCGTGGGGGTTCGCCTGCGCGGATCTGAATAAAGAGACATTATTAAATTAAGGATAAATACGATGGAAGAAAACAAAATCGAAAAGAAAGAAGAAGTTGACGCGCGCGAGCTGCTTATCGAGCTGCGCGACGCTGAAGCGCCGGAGCAGTCGGCAGAGCCGACGGAGCCGGCGGAGCCTGTCATCGAGGAGGTCGAATTCGGCACGGTGGACGCGCCGGAGAGACCGAACATGACCGAGGAGGAGAAGGCGGTGGCGGCGAGCGAGTACGACGACAGCCAGATCCGGGTCCTTGAGGGCCTGGAGGCGGTGCGCGTACGCCCCGGAATGTACATCGGCACGACGTCGGAGGGAGGTCTCCACCATCTCATTTACGAGATAGTGGACAACTCTATCGACGAGGCGCTGGCGGGCTTCTGCGACAACATCACGGTCACGCTGGAGTCGGACGGCTCGGTCTCGGTGCGCGACGACGGGCGCGGTGTGCCCAGCGGCATCAACGAGACCGAGGGACTGCCCACGCTGGAGGTCATTTTTACCATCCTGCACGCGGGCGGAAAGTTCGGCGGCGGCGGGTACAAGATCGCGGGCGGCCTGCACGGAGTGGGCGCCAGCGTCGTCAACGCGCTGTCGAAGAGGCTGGAGGTCGTCAACTGCCGCGACGGGTACGAGTACACCATGGCTTTCGAGCGCGGCAAGGTGGCGGAGCCTTTTACCAGAGGAAAAGAGACCGACCGTCACGGGCTGTACGTCCGTTTCTGGCCGGATGATACTATTTTCGAGACGACCCGCTTCAAGGCGGAGATCGTGCGAAAGCGTCTGCGCGAGCAGGCTTTCCTGAACGCGGGCGTGTCGCTGACTCTCGTCGACGAGCGGCCGACTAACGACCGCGGCGAGAAGAACGAGCGCACCGAGGAGAACTACTGCTACGAGGGCGGCATCCGCTCCTTCGTCGAGTTCCTGCGCACCAACAAGAAGGCGGAGGCGGTGCACGAGGACGTTATCTACGTCTCCGGCGCGAAGGAGACCTCCATCGCCGAGGTCGCCCTCCAGTACTGCACCGACTACAGCGAGGCGATCGTCTCCTTCGCCAACAATATGCACACCGTCGAGGGCGGTATGCACGAGGACGGCTTCAAGCGCGCGCTGACCGACTCCTTCAACGACTACGGCAAGAAAAAAGGCATTTTCAAGGGCGACGACAAGCTGACCGGCGAGGACACCCGCGAGGGTCTGGTCGCCGTCATATCGGTCAAGCTGGAGAACGCGCAGTTCGAGTCGCAGACAAAGGCGAAGCTCGGAAACTCCGAGGTCCGCCGCCTGGTCTACTCCATCGTCCGCGAGCGGCTGACCGAATATCTCGAGGAAAATCCCCGCACCGCCCGCGCCATCATCGACAAGGCGATGGCGGCGAGCCGCGCCCGCGAGGCGGCGCGCAAGGCGCGCGAGGCTTCGCGCAAGAGCCTGATGAAGGGCTCCACCCTCCCCGGCAAGCTCTCCGACTGCCACGAGAAGAACGTCGAAGTCACCGAGATCTTCCTCGTCGAGGGAGACTCCGCGGGCGGATCGGCCAAAGGCGCGCGCAACTCCACCTTCCAGGCGATACTGCCCCTGCGCGGCAAGGTGCTCAACGTCGAAAAATCGAGGCTCGACAAGGTATACGGCAATCCGTCGCTTCTGCCTATCATTCAGGCGCTCGGCTGCGGCATCGGCGAGGACTTCGATATCGAAAAGCTCCGCTACGGCAAGATCATCATCATGGCGGACGCCGACGTCGACGGCAGCCATATCCGTATCCTGCTGCTCACCTTCTTCTTCCGTCATATGAGGCAGCTCATCGAGGACGGCCACGTCTTCCTCGCCCAGCCGCCGCTTTATAAGGTCACCAAGGGCAAGCAGATCCGCTACGCCTTCTCCGACGAGGAGCGCGACGCCGAGATCGCCGAGCTCGGCGGTACGGGCGTCGAGGCGGAACGCTATAAAGGTCTGGGCGAAATGGATCCCTCGCAGCTCCGCGAGACTACCATGGATCCCGCCAAACGCACCCTCCTCAAGGTCAATATCGAGGACGCCATCGTCTGCGACGAGGTATTCTCCATCCTCATGGGCGATAAGGTCGAGCCCCGCCGCGAGTTCATCGAAAAGAACGCCAAGTACGCGGAAAATCTTGACATCTGATTATTTATATGAGACCTATCTTAAAAAATCTTCTTATCGTTCTGATCGTCATCGCTTCGCTCGCGGCGCTTTACGGCGCGGCTGTCGGCGTGTCTTTCCTTGTTATCAGGGGGAGTCGGCCGATAGAGGACGATGAGCTGAAGGCGCGGATGAGCGAGCTCATCCCGGCGGCTGAAGAGGTCAACGAGATCGTCTGGGGCGCCGGACTGCCCGCCGATCCCGCGGCGGGACCCGCGCTCGCAAGCGTGACCGGAGCGCAGTACCGTGTCGTTTCGCCGGAGGCGAGGTTCCAGAATATCGACGATCTTCTCGCGTTTATTTCGGGCGTCTACTCCGAGCCCTTCGTCCGGGAGCATATCAGCTACATCGTTTATAAGGGCGACGAGGGACTGATCGAAGAGATGAAGCCCCGCTATAAGGCGATGAAGGTGATCGGCGGGGACGGCTCCGCCGTCGAGAAGCTGGGCGTAGATATAACCAATAAGGGATTTACGCTCGGCGCTGTCATCGACCCCGCGTCGGTCCGCTTTACGCGGCGCGTTCCCGAGTGGAACGGGCTGTGGTGGAGCGCCGACCGCATCGTCGTCACCGTTTCCGAGACCTACGACGGCGTCACCTCCGACCGCGAGATCTCTATGCGCGAAAAGGACGGCGTCTGGTACCTCGACGAGGCGACGTATTGACGCGGAGGCGGCGTATTACACAAAGCTCCTTCACCCGCGATAGCGGGGAGGGGGAGCTGTCAGCGTTAGCTGACTGAGGGGAGGGGTCAGAAAAAATGAAAGAAAAATCAGATCGAAGGCTTTTCCTTGAAAAATGTGCGCGAGAGATGCGAAATAATCCTACCGATGAAGAAAAAAAGGTATGGTACGGAATACTTCGTAAGATACCGGTCAGAAGCAGAAGACAGGTAGTGATCGGCGACTATATCGTTGATTTTCTCTGCACGGGAAAACGAGTGATAATTGAAATAGACGGAATACAGCATTATTCAGAAGAAGGAAAACAAAAAGACGGGGTGCGCGACGATTTTTTGCGCGGACTGGGATATACCGTTTTGAGAATTGCAAACGTTACAGTCAACGATTGGCCGCAAATGGCGTATCGAGATATATGCGCGCTGGTCTATCCCGAGGGGCTTGATTGACGCGGGCTTGCCCCTCCCCTCAGTCACGCTCCGCGTGACAGCTCCCCCTCCCCGCGGCGAAGCCGTGGGGGAAGGAGCTAAGCGTAATACGCCGGTGGGACAAAAATAGCTCATAGCCTGTAATATCATATACACGCGGCGGAGGAAGATCCGGCGCAAATACCGTAAAAAACAGGAGGAAATAGAAATATGGCAAAGAAAGAGACCAAGAAGGCAGTAACGCAGGTCGCGGGAGAAGAGAAGAAGAAAGCGATCGCCGCGGCGATAAAGGAGATCACCCACAGCTTCGGCGAAGGGACGATAATGCGTCTCGGAGAGAACGCGCACATGAACGTTCAGGCCATACCCACCGGCTCGCTGGCGCTCGATTTCGCGCTCGGCATCGGCGGTCTGCCCCGCGGCAGGATCGTCGAGATCTACGGACCGGAGTCCTCCGGCAAGACCACGCTCGCCCTCCACGCCATTGCCGAGGCGCAGAAGCAGGGCGGCACCGGCGCGTTCATCGACGCCGAGCACGCTCTCGATCCCGTTTACGCCAAGAGGCTTGGGGTCAATATCGA
Organism: Clostridia bacterium; assembly: GCA_017450885.1. Taxonomy (GTDB): domain Bacteria; phylum Bacillota; class Clostridia; order Oscillospirales; family CAG-272; genus RGIG3438. The sequence goes on from JAFSSR010000122.1 coordinate 8,044, forward strand.
CGACCTGCTGGTCTCGCAGCCCGACTCGGGCGAGCAGGCGCTGGAAATCGCCGACGCGCTTGTCCGCTCGGGCGGCATCGACGTGATCGTCATCGACTCGGTGGCGGCTCTGGTCCCCCAGCAGGAGATCGACGGCGAGATGGGCGCGTCCCACGTCGGACTTCAGGCGCGCCTGATGAGCCAGGCGATGCGCAAGCTGTCCGGCTCGGCAGCCAAATCCGGCTGCATAGTCATCTTTATCAACCAGCTCCGCGAGAAGGTCGGCGTAATGTACGGCAATCCCGAGGTTACCCCCGGCGGCCGCGCGCTCAAGTTCTACGCCTCCGTCCGCCTCGACATCCGAAAGGTCGAGAGCCTCAAGCGCGGAGCCGACACCTACGGCAACCACGTCCGCTGCAAGGTGGTCAAGAACAAGGTCGCGCCGCCATTCAAGACGGCGGAGTTCGACATCCTCTACGGCGAGGGCATCTCCAAGCTCGGCGAGATCATCGACATCGGCGTGATGCTCGACATAATCGAAAAATCCGGCTCCTGGTTCTCCTACAACGGCGACCGCATCGGTCAGGGCAAGGAGAAGGTCAAGGAGTTCCTCTACCGCAACCCCGAGCTCGCCGACGAGATCGAGGCGAAGATCCGCGACAACAAGGACAGATTCATCGACGGCGAGATCGACGACGACGAGTCGCTTGAGATCGCGCTTTCCACCGGCTTCGACGGCGAAACGGGCGGAGAGGAAGAGTAAGTGAGCTAAATCGAAAGCCGGAGGCTTTCGGCTAAATCGCCGCGATGCGGCGGCTAAATCCGCGCTGACGCGCGGGCTAAATCGAAAGCCGAAGGCTTTCGGCTAAATCCGGCCACGCCGGTGAAAAGCGGGTCAAGATCAACAGATAAAATATATGTCAAATCTTTTTACAAAGGTCCCGCCAGAGTATGAAAAGGCGGTAAAGACGGCGTTCAACATCCTCGACTACGCCGACAACACCGAAAA
>JAFSSR010000123.1 GCA_017450885.1 Clostridia bacterium
AAAAAAGAGCGTCGGGGCGATGGCGATAACCGAGGTGTACATGGCGGGCAGGTTGTACAGGTTGGAAAACACCTTTGAAAAGACGATCATTATCGTCATCCCGGCAAGTCCCACCAGAGAGAAGACCTTTAGCGCGACCGAGTAGATCTTGCGCGCCTCGCGGAAATTGCCCTTTGAACGCGAGTCGCTTACCATTTTAGCTATGGCGACCGGGATGCCCGCCGTAGAGATCATATACAGCCATACGTAGATATCATACGCGCCGCTGTAATACCCCATGCCCGCGTTGCGTATTATCTTGGCAAGCGGGACCTTGTTGAAAAGCCCGATAAGCTTGACTATGAGATTGGAGACGGTGAGTATCAGAACCCCCGACACCAAAAGATTGGAGGTCTTTTTCAGCTTGGTCCCGCCGCTTGTCCTTGCGGGAGCGGCCTGTTTTTGCACGCCCGCGCCCTGGGGGCGGGCGGTATTCTGCGGACGCGCGCCCTGCGGACGGGACGCGCCCTGCGGCTGCGCGGGTCTTCTGTTGCCGTTATTGGGATTTGGGTTTTGAGAATTCATATCGTCTTCCTGAAACTATCGTTTATTTTGCGGGATACGCCGCTTTATTGTCTTCCGAGAAATTCGGAGTAGAGCGACTGGTACGGAACGTATTCCGGATCTATCTGCTGCAGGGGCTCGACCTTGGCGGCAAGCTCATCCGCGCGGGCGCAGTAGGGGCTCGACGCCGGAACGGTGGCAAGCGACTCAAGCAGAGCGTCGCGGATGACGTACGGCTCATACGCCAAAAGCGAGTCTATCTTTACCATCGCGTTGTTTTCATACGGGATTATGCTTTTTTCCTCGTTGGGGATCACCGTGACCTCCCAGAGATGCAGGGTCCTTTCCGGGGAGGTGCCGCGTGTGCGGACGTCGCGCACTATCCTGCGCATAAGGCGCAGATCGCGCGGAGAAAACTCCGATCCGTTGGCGTTGAGCGCGCTGCGCACGTTTATCGATACCGACACGTAGGGGAACCCGGAAAACAGCGCGGTCACTTCGGGGTAGATCGCCTGGATGCCCTCAATAAGCACCACGTCGACCATCGAGGCGTCAAACGTATAGTATTCGTGAGTCTTGCCCGTTTTGAAGTCGAAAAGCGGACAGACCACCTTTTCGCCGTGATAGATGCCCGTTATGACCTCGGCAAGCCGCGGCAGGTCTATCGAATCTATCGAATCATAATCGGGCTGCCTGCCCTCGCGCTCCGCCTCGCGGTTGAGTTCTTCCCTGTCGCGGTAAAAATCGTCTATCGAGAGCTGGAACATCTTACGTCCCGCGCGCGTTACGACGTGGGTGATATTGCGCGCCGTGACCGTCTTGCCCGAGCAGGTCGGTCCCGAAAGGGTTATCATCCTTTTATCTGGGTTGGAGATTATAACGTCGGTCAGGGCGTCCATCTTGCGCGAGAACTCAAACTCGCAGAGATTGACGAAACCCTGCTTTTGTATTTCGTTTGCAAAAACCCGGTTTTGTTGTATCTGCATCGGTCTTTCCTTTATTGCGTGTCCGCGCCTGAGAAAAATTCCTCTGCGGCTCCGAGAATGTCGCGCATCGCCTTTTCGTGTATTTCGGGATCGAGATACTCATAAGGGTATTTAGGGGCGGCGACGCGTTTGATGTCCGTGCCGTCCGCGTTGACCAGCTTGGTCACGCCGCCGGCTCCGACGGCAAAGATGCTGTGTATCTCTTCCATCATAAAGACGTTATACAGCCCGTCGTATCCGTCGCGCGCGTAGCCGACGTTTTCAAAATTGCCCACGGTGTTTTTCTGGCGGTACATATAGTATGGCTCATATCCCGCAAGTTTTGCCTTGAGCTGTGCGTAATCCACGCACTTGCCCACCGATCCGCCCTGGCGCGAATAGACCGAGCGGTCGGTCTTGACTATGTCCGCCGCGCGCTTTACGCAGAAGGTGTGGAAGGTGATATTCTCCGGCGAAAGCTGGAGTATGGCATCCACCGTGCGGGCAAGACTTGCAAAGCTCTCGCCCGGAAGTCCGACTATCACGTCGGTATTTATACATTCTATGCCGCATCTGCGCGCAATATCATAGGCGCGGTAGAAATCGGCGGCGGTGTGTCCCCTGCCGATAGTCTCCAGCACCACGTCGTTCAGGGTCTGCGGATTGACCGAGATGCGTCCGACTCCGTGCTGTTTTAGCACCTTTATTTTCTCGCGCGTGATGGTGTCGGGCCTGCCAGCCTCAAAGCTGAATTCGGCAAGCGACTTTGGTGAGACGTGCGCGGCGATCCTGTCAAGGATGCGGGCTATCTGATCGGGCGCGAGTATGCTCGGAGTTCCGCCGCCTATGTATACGCAGGAGACCTTTTTCCCCGTGCTCTTTATCACCCGGAAGGTCTCGTCTATGTCGCGGCAGAGCATATCTATATAGTCGGGAATAAGCGAGAGCAGCCTCGGGGTCGAGTAGGAAACGAAGGAGCAGTAGTTGCACCGCGAGGGGCAGAAGGGGATGGAGATATATACGCTGCAGGTGTTCTCGCGGTCAAAGCCGTCGAGGATAGACATCTCCCTCTCGGCGACCGACATGACGAGCGACGCCTTTTTGGGGTTGAGGAAATACTGCTTGGTCAAGACCTGCCGTATCTCCTTCATGGACATTTTGTCCTTGGTCATAAGGTCCATCGCCAGCTTGGAAGGGCGCACGCCGGTCAGTATGCCCCAGGCGGGCGTGTAGTTGAATATCAGCTTTCCCGCCTTGAGGAAAGCCGCGCCGATCGCCACCTTTTCGGCGTTGATCTTGACCGCGCTCTTCTTGGGCCGCGTGTCCTCGGCGGTGACGCTTATCTCGCCGACCGAGATGGTCACGCTGGCGGTCACGTTCTCGCCGTCGGAGGACGAATGGACGGTTATCACGGGCGTATCCGGGGTCGCCTCCTCGTCAAGCGAGAATTTCGCCCCCGGGAAAAACACCATGCAGAGCGTCTGCACGTAATATCTGTTTATTCCCTGATCTACGTTGAGTATCATGGCTTTATCCTTGTTTTCTTTCTTTACTGAATATGTCGGTACTGTCGAGCACCAAGGTCACCGGGCCGTCGAGATCGGAGGCTATGTGCATATGCGCTCCGAAGCGTCCGGTGCCGACCGACCTGACCTCACGGCGCAGGAGCGAGATGAAATACTCGTAGAGCCGGTCGGCTTCCTCCGCGTTCATCGCTCGCATAAAGTCGGGACGGTGCCCGTGCACGCAGTCGGCGCAGAGGGTGAAATTGGAGATGACCAGCATCTCGCCGCCGATATCGAGGAGCGAGCGGTTCATCCTGCCCTCGGCGTCGCGGAAAATGCGCATCTTTACTATTTTTTCGGCGAGCAGACGCGCCTCGAGTTCGGTATCCGTTTCATAGATACCGAGCAATATGCAAAGTCCCGCGCCGCAGCGCCCGGTCTCCTCGCCGTCCACCGTGCAGACCGCTCCGTTAACACGCTGTATTACCGCTCTCATCCTCCGAAACCTCTCTTTACGTCGTCTACGTGATCTATGCTCTTTAACCGCGAAACAATGCTGTTGAGATGATCGCGGTTCTTACAGCCGACGGTCAGATTGACTATGATGCCGTCGCCGCCGTTCTTCTGCGTATTGATCTGCAGAAGCGTCACCCGCATTTCGGCGAGCGCCATGGTGAGCTCGGCGAGCAGGGTGATGGAATTATGCGCGAATACCTGCAAAAGCGCCTCGAAGAAGCCCTTCTGCACTCCCTGCGAGCTCTCGTCGTCCCAGTGCGCCGAGACCCAGCGTCCCTCGTATTCGGGATTATTGCGGTTGATCGCGACGTTGGGACAGTCGGTCTTGTGGACCGAAACGCCGTATCCGCGGGTGACGAAGCCGATGAGGTCGTCGCCGGGGAGCGGGTTGCAGCACTTTGCGAACTTGACGGCGCAGCCCTCCTGACCGTCGACGATGACGCCGCCGGAGGAGCGGTGCTTGCGCTCCAGAGTGCCCGTCTTTATGTCCTCCGCGTTCACCGGGACCTCCGGTTCCGGCTTGACCACGCGGTCGAACTCATCCTTTAATTTCGCCGATATCTTGTTGACCGAAAGTCCGCCGTAGCCGATGGTGTTATACAGGCTCTCTATGCTCTGTATACCCAGCCTCGACGCGATGTTGCCGAGGATCTCTTCCTTCTGCTCCTCGGTATACGGGCGGTTGTAGCGTTTGAGCTCGCGGTCGACCTCGGCGCGGCCGACCTGTATGTTCTCCGCCTGCTTTTCCTTCTTGAACCACTGGCGTATCTTGGTGCGCGCCTCGCCCGTCTTGACTATCTTCAGCCAGTCGCGGCTGGGTCCCTTGGACGCCTGCGAGGTAAGTATCTCGACTATCTCGCCGTTCTGCGGGACGCGGTCTATCGGCACTATCATGCCGTTTATCTTGGCGCCGACCATGCGGTTGCCCACCGCCGAGTGGATGGCGTAGGCGAAGTCTATCACCGTCGCCCCCATGGGCAGGGTTATAACGTCGCCCTTGGGTGTGAAGACGAAGGTCTCGTCGTGGAAGATGTCTATCTTCAGCGCCTGCATGAACTCGTCTGGGTCGCGGGTATCGTCCTCCGCGTCGATCAGCTTGGCGATCCACTGCAGCTTGCGGTCGATCTCCTCCTTGCTCTCGGCGCCCGACTTGTATTTCCAGTGCGCGGCTATACCGTATTCGGCTATGCGGTGCATCTCCCAGGTGCGTATCTGCACCTCGAAGGGTATGCCGTCGCGGCCGATGACGGTGGTGTGGAGCGAGCGGTACATATTCGGCTTGGGGGTGGAGATATAGTCCTTGAAGCGTCCCGGTACCGAATTGAACATATCGTGGATGATGCCGAGCACGGTATAACATTCGAGCTCGGAATCGACGATGATGCGCAGAGCGTAAAAGTCGAAGATCTCCTCAAAGCTCTTGTTCTGCTCGTACATCTTCTTGTATATCGAATAGACCGTCTTTACGCGGCCCTCGAGCGAGTACTTTATGCCCGACTCGTCCAGCTTTTCGGCTATGGTCGCGCGGGTGTTCTCCATAAAGTCGCGGTTCTGACCGTACTTCTGCTCTATGCTCTTTTTTACCTCGGCGTAGCCGATGGGGTCGAGGTAGGAGACCGAGAGATTTTCCAGCTCCTGCTTGATGCGCTGCATACCGAGACGGTGCGCGAGCGGCGCGTAGACGTTCATCGTTTCGAGAGCGGTCATACGGCGCTTGGGATCCGGCTTCGCGTCGAGGGTGCGCATATTGTGCAGGCGGTCGCACAGCTTTATGAATATGACGCGGATGTCCTTCGACATGGCGAGGAACATCTTGCGCAGGTTTTCGACGTGCTGTTCCTCCTTGTCCTCGAACGGGATGGAGACCAGCTTGGTAAGGCCGTCGACAAGGTCGTAAACGTCCTCGCCGAAGTCCTTCTTTATGCGGTTGATATCC
>JAFSSR010000124.1 GCA_017450885.1 Clostridia bacterium
TAAAGGATACAGTCAGCAACCGACTTCGTTTTCCCCTCCCCTCACCCGGCTCCGCCGGGAGCTCCCCCTCCCCACGGCTCCGCCGCGGGGGAGGGAGCTTTGCGTAAGCGGCGTCCAGGCGGGACGACAATAAAGGCGGCGGGGTTAAAACCCCGCCCTACGGAGTATGGTGCGCTTCCGTCGCTTTAGCGCCGTACGTTTTCAAATAATTGTCGCCTGCGGCGACACCGCAATTCCTCATTCCTAATTCCTAATTCCTAATTCACGTTTCTCTTTCTCCTCTTTTTCATTATCTTAAAAATTACCCTTTACAAAAATAAAAAAATATGATAAAATAACTATATCTGTACTCGTGTACGGAAAGAAGATTTAGTCAAAAAGGACAAAAAGGCCATGAAGAAAAAGATCATATCGCTGATTTTGGCTCTGATGACGGTACTGACCGTGCTTCCCGCGGTCGGCTCTGCCGCCGCCGGACCCGAATACACGGTGACCGGATACACGGTCAGCGTTCAGAACATGAGCGAAGCAAACTACGTACGTTTCGCTCCGGGAGTCCACGCCACGTCCAACGAGCTGCGCGCCGCTCCGGGTCTCGTACAGCTCGATCAGAAGCGCGTTCAGGCGAAGACCGTGTCCGGCGTGTTCAGCTACGATATGCCGGCGTCGGGCGATTACACAATGTGGATCCGCTACAACGACAGCACCTCCGTGCTTTTCAGTTATACCGTCGAGGCGCAGGACCCCGCGCTTTCCTTCTACGGCCTGCAGATGACCGTGACCAACCTTGAGGGCGTAAACTACATAATCGTGGCGTCGGGCGACCGCTCCACCTACCGCGAATGCGCCAACAACAAGGTACTCGGTTTCCCCGGAACAAGGATAACCGACATAAAGAAGTTCAGCTATCCCGTACCGGTCCCGGGAGAGTACACCGTCTGCCTCAAATACGAGAACGGCACGAACAAGCTGCTCCACGGAACCTCTACGGTCGACCGTCCCGTGCTGACTCCCGACGGCATCAGCCTGACTGTCGGCAACATCCCGGACGTCTACGTCATCCGCGTCGCCAAGGGCGAGTACGCCACCTCGGGCGAGGTCAAGCGCGCCGCGGGCTCGCGCAATTTCTCGGCGAAGACCATAAAGAGCGCGGACCCCTACGTTATCGCCTTCCCGCAGGACGGCAGCGGTACCTACACCGTAGCTGTGCAGTACAACAACGGATATATCGAGCTCAACACCGTTGAGATACAGAAGAAGGTCCCGACCGTCGAAAAGAGCGATCATTCCATAACCTTCGGATCTCTCGACGGACTTTACGTCATCCGCTACGCTCCCGGCGAGTATTCCACCGCCGGAGATATCAAGCGCGCCCCCGGTTCCGTCTACGTCCGTCCGGAACAAGCGGGCGAGGCTTTCACGGTAAGCGAACTCAACGGCACATACTCCTTCCTCGTCCAGTACAGGGACGGCTCGATCAACGTCATGACCTACACCTTCGAGGACGCTCAGCCGCAGGAGCCCGAGGATCCTCCGGTCATCGAGCTCGCCCGCGATTTTAACGTATCGCGCGCCTTCGGCGATCACATGGTCGTCCAACGCGACAAGAAGCTGACCGTCTGGGGCTGGGCGCCCGAGAGCGAGAACGGCAGATACGTCTGCGTGATATTCAAGGACATCCCGACGCTCGCCATCGTTCAGAACGGCTTCTGGTACTCCGAGTATGAGGGATTTCCCGCGTCGACCGAGCCCGCCGTAATGAGCTTTATCGGCGACGGTAAGTCGCAGACTTTCGTCGACATTCTCGTCGGCGACGTCTATCTCGTCATCGGACAGTCCAACGTCTACTGGCCTTACTACGGCGTCGTTCAGGACTGCGTAGCCAACGGCGCGGGCGACACCGTGGCGGACTTCAACACCTCCGACTCCAACTATATCCGCCTGATGCGCAATTCCTCCACCTTCTACCAGAACCTTACCGGAGTGTTCGCACAGGGCACGCGCGTCGAATTCCCGGACGTCGTCTCTCCCAACGCGGTATGGCAGACCCCGTCGCAGGGCGCGAGCGAGTTCTCGGCCATCGGGTATATGTTCGCCTTCCGTCTGGCGCAGAACGTCAACGTCCCGATCGGCATGATCGAGATCGACGCCTCGGGCTATCCGCTCTCCTCCTTCGCTCCCAACGAGCTGGTGGATAAGTGGAAATCCGACTATCCCAACCCCGACAATCCCGACGCCGGTCTTGTCCGCATAGGCAACGACGAGGCGGGGTACGTCAACACCACCCTCGCGTCGCGCTTCGCGTACAACCAGCAGCTCTATCCCTTCCTGCGCTTCTGCATCGCGGGAATACTCTGGTATCAGGGCGAGTCCGACTTTACGAGCACGCAGATGCTCTACGGACCCGACCAGACCGTCTTCATCAATGAGTTCACCGAGCTGATGGCTTACTATCGCTCGCATCTCGGAAACGGCGATTACCCGATCTACGTGGTGGAGTATCCAAGCCACTACTCAAACAACGGAGCCAATCCCTTCATCGACTTCGGCTACGCGCGCACCGAGCTCGGCACCGCCCATATGCGCATACCGGACTGCTATCTCGTGGCGTCCTCCGACCTCTGGCGCAACATAACCTTCTGGAACAATCCGCATCCCTACTGCAAGCCCGCGCAGGCTCTTCGCGCCGCGCAGCTCGCGCTCTCGACCAATTATGACGCCGCGGACGTCAAGACCTCCATCCCCGAGACGAACAATATCGCGGGACCTCAGATAAGCGGAGTCACCAAGGTCGACGCCAACACCGTAAAGGTCACCTTCGACTACGTCGGGACCGGGCTTACCACCTACGGCGGTCAGGCGCCCAAGGGCTTCCAGGTGATGACCTCCTACGAGTTCCCCGCCGTCAGCAACTGGGCGACCCCCACAAGCGTCGTCATCAGCGCGCCCAACGAGCTGACCATCACCTACTCCGCGCCGATCTACGGCGTCCGCTACCACTACGGCACCGAGTTCTACTATCCGACGGAGGTCAACGTATGCGCCTCCACCGGCATTCCGATGGTCGCCTTTGCGAGGTATTGGAAGTGATCTTCCCATGGCGAACTTTACCGAAAGAGAGATAAAAAACGTTTTTCTGCGGCTGCTGGACGAAAAGCCGCTGTCGCAGATAACCGTAAAGCAGATAGCAGAGGAGTGCGGCATCAACCGCAACTCCTTCTACTATCATTTTGACGACATCCCGTCGCTTATCGAAAAGATAGTCACCGAGGAGGCGGACCGCATAATCTCGGAGTATCCCGATATCGACTCGGTGGATACCGCCGTGCGCGTGGTCATCGAATTCGCTTCGGAGAACAGGCGCGCGATAATGCACATCTACAACTCGGTCAACCGCGACATCTTTGAAAGGTATCTCTGGAAGATATGCGACTACGTTGTCGAGAACTACGGCGCCAAGGCTTTTTCCGACTCCGGGCTTTCCGAAATCGACCGCGAGGTGATAACCCGCTTCTACAGCTGCGAGTTCTTCGGCTTCGGCATACGCTGGATGGAGGACCGCCTGAACGAGGACGTGCAGACCTACATCGACCGCTTCTGCGCTCTCTACCGCGGGCTCCCCGAGATGATGATAGTCCTCGCGAAAGAAAAATGATATTTTAGGCAAAACCGATCCCGTGTCTGAATTTCAGACACGGGATTTTTATTGTCCGTTCCTCTTTTGCCCTTCGCTGACTATACTTATTACAAATGAAAGAAACGATTGGAGAGTGACAAGGGATGCGATTTTCAAAAGCGGTAGTCAAATACCGCGTCCCCATCCTGATACTGACGGTGCTGCTTATGATCCCGTCGGTCATCGGGTACGTTAACACAAGGGTCAACTACGATATGCTCGACTATCTCCCGGAGGATATGGAGACTGTCATCGGGCAGAACGAGCTGATGAAGGACTTCGGCAAGGGCGCTTTTTCCTTCCTCATCTTCGAGGATATGCCGGAAAAGGACGTCGCCGCGGTCAAGGCGAAAATAGAGAAGATCGAGCACGTCGACTCGGTCATATGGTACGACACTTTAGCCGATCTTTCGGTTCCCATGGAGATGCTCCCGAGGGAGGTGTACGACGCCTTCAACACCGACAGGTCGACCATGATGGCTGTCTTCTTTGACAGCTCGACCTCGGCGGACGTGACGATGGACGCCATACGCGAGATCCGCTCGACCGCCGGAAAGCAGTGCTTCGTGTCCGGTATGTCGGCGCTGGTCACCGACCTGAAGGACCTCTGCGAGCGCGAGGAGCCGGTCTACGTCGCCATCGCGGTGGCGCTGGCTCTCGCGGCGATGCTCCTGCTGCTCGACAGTTGGCTGGTCCCCTTCGTCTTCCTCGCGTCTATCGGGATGATGATCTTAATCAACCTCGGCACCAACCTGCTGATGGGCGAGATATCGTATATAACAAAAGCGCTCTCGGCGGTGCTGCAGCTCGCGGTGACGATGGACTACTCCATCTTCCTCTGGCACAGCTACAACGAAAAGCGCGCCGTCTGCTCCGATAAAAACGAGGCGATGGCGGACGCCATCCGCGCCACTCTGACGAGCGTGGTCGGCAGCTCGGTCACCACCGTCGCCGGGTTCATAGCTCTCTGCTTCATGACGTTCACCATGGGCCGCGACCTCGGGATAGTAATGGCGAAGGGAGTCGTCCTCGGCGTCGTCGGATGCGTGACCGTCCTGCCCGCGATGATACTGGTGCTCGACCGTCCGCTCCAGAGGACCAGACACAAACCGGTCATCCCGAATATGAAGAAGTTCGCTTCGGGGCTTGTAAAGATCTTCCCGGTCTTCCTCGCCGTCTTCGCGCTGATCATCCCGCCCGCCTTTTACGGCTATACCAGGACCAACGGCGAGGTCTACTACGACCTGGGCGACTGCCTGCCTCAGGACATCGAGTTCGTGGTCGCCAACGGCAAGCTGCGCGACGACTTCGATATAGCCTCCACCCATATGCTGCTGGTCGAGCGTGACGTCCCGTCCCGCGACCGCCGCGCGATGATAAAGGAAATGGAAAACGCGGA
>JAFSSR010000125.1 GCA_017450885.1 Clostridia bacterium
ACCGCTTTTTTAAAGATGTCAACAGCGACCGCCTGATCTCTCCGAAAAGTATTGACAAACGGCCTTGCGGGTGATACAATGTAAGAAAAGTAAGAAAAGTAAGAGGTAATATATGAAAACCGTGGAAAAAGACCGCTTTATAATCAGCGTAAGGGTGGGTCCCAAGGGACAGATCACCGTCCCGGTCGAGGCGCGCAGGATGTTCGGCATAGAGGAGGGCGACACCCTGATGCTCATGGGCGACGCGAGCCGGGGCATGGCGCTTTTCAAGGCCGACAAATTCTACCAGCAGATGGGAGGCGTTATCCCCTTTGACGGCGATAAAGATAACTGATCTTCGCAAGGATTACAAGGACAAAGCGGCGGTAGACGGCATATCGCTCGAAATAGAAGAAGGCGAGCTCTTTTCCCTTCTCGGCGTAAACGGCGCGGGAAAGACGACCACCGTCAAGATGCTCTCGACGCTGACCCGCCCCACCGGCGGCGACGCCTTTATACTCGGTCGCTCGATCATCACCGAGCCGAACAAGGTAAAGGAGCTGGTAGATCTCTCCATGCAGGAGACCGCCGTGGCGCGCAATCTGACCGTAGAGGAAAACGTCGAGTTTTACGCCCGGCTGAACGGATTGAACAAAACAGAGACAGGCGAGGTCATGGAGCGCGTTTACCGCGCTTTTGATCTCGGCGCGGTCAAAAACAAGCGCGCACAAAAGCTGTCAGGCGGATGGCAGCGCAAGCTGTCGATCGCGCTGGCGCTCATCTCGCGCCCCAAAGTTCTGTTTCTCGACGAGCCTACCCTCGGACTGGACGTCATAGCCCGCCGCGAGCTATGGAAGACCATCTCCGCCTTGAAGGGCGGTATGACGATCATCCTTACCACCCACTATATGGAGGAGGCGGAGGCTCTTTCCGACCGCATCGGCGTAATGAAGGACGGCAGACTTATGTTTGTCGGTACAAAGGAAGAGCTGTTCGCCGCGACAGGCAAGCAGAACGTCGAGGACGCCTTTATCGAGATCTCGGCGGGAGGTGATCTCAATGCGTAATTCGCTTTCACGGATCAAAACGCTGACCGGCAGGAATATCAAAGAGATACTGCGGGATCCGCTCTCGCTTATCCTCATGATCCTCCTCCCGCTCTTTATGGAGATACTCTTCTATTTCATCTTCCACAATTTGACCTCGCAGTTCGAGATGAAGTACCTGGCGCCCGGAATAGTCGTCTTCTCGCAGGCATTCCTCGCCCTGTTCACCGGACAGCTCATCTCCCTCGACCGGGCGTCCGCCTTCCTCACGCGTCTGTTCGTGTCGAAGGCCCGTCCGCACGAGTTCATACTCGGCTACGCCGCCGCCCTCGTTCCGGTCGCGCTCGTCCAGTCGGTCCTCTTCTTCCTCATCGGAGGAATTATCGATCCGTCCATCTTCGGCGCGGGAATGATACGGGGCGTCCTCCTCTCGATCGTGACTTCCCTCTTCTTTATCGCCGTGGGCATCCTTCTCGGCTCGGTCTGCGGAGAGAAGGCGATCGGCGGCGCAGCTTCGATAATCGTCATCGGCCAGTCCATCCTCTCCGGGATGTGGTTCCCGATAGATAAACTGAGCGAAGGCTTCATCTTCGCCATGAGATGCTTCCCGTTTAAAAACGCGACCGATCTCATCCAAAACGTACTGAACGGAGTCTCCGATCCCGCAGATCAGTTTTGGACTCCGCTCCTTATCGTCCTCGCCTATACCGCCGCCGTTTTCATAGCGGCTATACTCTGCTTCAAAGCGAAGATGAAAGAAAAATGACGTGATCGCGCCGATCAACGCGGCGAACTCCGAATAAAGGAAAAGAAATACCGGCTGAAACGGGATATGATATCCTGTTTCAGCCGGTTTTGTATTATTCTTTTGTAAACGCGCCGCAGGCGCTCACAGCGTCTGCGGAGTCAAAAGCCTTTCTCGAAAAGCGACCCGCAGCCGCAGTCCGCCCCGAATGACGGCAGTCGAGGGGCGCGTCAGGCTTCCTTTTTCTTGAAGATCTCCTTGAAGTCGGCGGCGGCGAATATGCTGCAGACAAGGACGACGACGGCGCAGACGACGGTGAAGAAGGTGATATCGGTCTTCTGCGAATAGGTGGGATCTATAAGGTAGTAGATATTACCGAATATCATAGCCCACGCCGCGTAGCTGACGTTGAGCGCCATGGACTTCGACGCGCCTATCTTGGCGATCGCTTTATAGTAAAACAGGTAGGAGACCGTAGCGAAGAGACCGGCGATCGCTATGGTGGGTATAAGCCAGCCGGTGTTCGAGAACAGTGCGATGGTGCATTCCCATGCGTTCTTGCCGTTTTCCTTGACTATCATACCGAGGACCGGGAGTATCGCCGCGCCGTAAACGACGGCGGAGGTGGTCTGGCGGATCATGAGCGCGCCCTCGTCGGAGACGTCGCCGTCGCGCAGACATTTTGCGAGGATGACCGCCTCGATGCCCCAGCCGAACGAGCAGAGAAGAGTGCCTATGACTCCGAGGAGTATGTTTTCCGCCTTGATATCGGTGGAGTAGAAAAGTCCGAACACGCCCGCGAGAGTGGCGAGAAGGAAGAGCCACTGGTACCATTTCATCTTCTCTTTAAGGAAGAAGAAGGCGAGGACTGCGCCTATCGCCGGGAAGACGGTGCTCGCCGCCGCCCCTATGGCGTAGCCGAGGTTCTGTACGGTCATAACGTAACCGGTCATACCGACGGGACCTCCGATGATGGCGGCGATGACCACCCATTTTCCGCTCTTTGTTTTGAAAAGCGAACGGAAGACCTCGGGCAGCTTGCCGCGGACTCCGTTATAGATCCAGGAAAAGATCGCGGAGCAGGCGTCGTGGAGGAACGCGGTGATAAGAGTTGCTAAAAGCATCGACTGCAGAGGGTTGAGATCGAAGGCTTTGTTGAGGGCGACCGTTTCAAGGCCCCAGGTGATACCGGCTAAAATTCCAGCTAACATTTTTGTTTTTTCCTTTCGTTTACAGCGCCTCGTAGGCGGCGATATTATCCTTCATACGCGCGTATCTCTCTACCGCCCAGTCCTCCATGGGCTGACCGTCGTAGGGGACGCGGGTCTTTGCCCAGAGCGTCCACAGAAAATCGACGTATATCTTGTTTGCGAGGAAGTGGCGTCTGTCGGCAAGGGTGGGCTCCCTTTGCAGATACTCGGTGAGAAGTATGTCGTCCCACTCGGAGTCAAAGCCCGCCTCTATGGAGACGTCCGAAACGTCCCACATCCCGTCGTTCATACCGGCGTATTCCCAGTCGATGAGGTAGAGCCTGCCGTCCCCTTCGACCCAGTTTTCGCAGAGCGGATCGTTGTGGCAGGGGACCTTTCCGGGATGCACCGCCCTGTCGGTCTCCGCCTTTATCTTCATTACCTTTTCCTTCTGCTCGCCGTAGTCGGCGAACATGGGTACGTTCATGTCGTTTATTATCTTTTCGTAGCTCGCCGCCATGTCGAAGACCTCGAAGGGCACGCCGGTGTCCTCTTTGCAGTTATGGATGGTGCGATAGATGGCGGTGAGCGCACGCACGCGGTCCCTGTTATGGAAAGCCTCCGCCGACATGGTCACGGCGTTGGGGATAAACTCGGTCACCTTGGAGCCGTCGTCGCCGAAATAGAGCATCTTTGCGTCGACCCCCAGGCGGCAGGCGAGCTCGGTGGAGATCTTCTCGTCGCTGCGGACGATCATCTCCTCGGTCCCCTCTCCGGGGATGCGGACGGCGTATTGGCGCCCGTCCGCGAGCGTGACGTGATAGGTGTGATTTGTAAGTCCGCCCATACGCTCGACCGATCTGTACCCGTCGGCTCCAAGCACTTTTTTGAGCAGTTCCTTTATGCGCGGAACGTCCTGTTCTACGATCTTTTTCATTGTCGGATCTCCTTTTCTGTTTGGGTCTCGTAATCGTATTCGTACGCTTTTCCGTTTACACGGAAGCGTATCCCCGCGGCGGAGGCGTTCTCCCTTTTATAGGAGACCACTCCGACTATATCGGCTTCACGGCATCCGAGCCGGGCGGCTATCGACTTGAGGATGGAGGAGCGGGTGTCGTCCAAATAGCTCGTATCGAAGCTCCGCAGCTCGTCGAGGGTGTCGAACTCGAAAATAAAGCCGTCCGGATATTTCCGCATCTTCATTTTAAGGCTGTCAAGATTGCGGGCGTAAATCGTTTCCCACAGCAGTCCCGCCGTCTCGGGAAGATCGTAGATCCCGTCGAGGATCTCAAGGAAGCGGGCGCTGAACTCCTTTGTCCAGAAGGCGTGTCCCAGCATATACCAGGCGTCCCGCCCGCCTACAGTTACGGAGTTAATGTATCCTTCCCCGTCCTCTGTCATGCACCATTCCCCCGTCTCGCCGTCGGCGTAGACGGCGGCGTAATACGCGCCGTCGGGCGGATCGAGAAAGGGATTTTCGGTAAAATAATTGTCAGACGAGCAGAGGTAGGTGTCGCCCAGCAGCCCGCGCGCGGCGTTGACGGTGGAATTGTTGTTTCTTGTCAGGTAGTCCGGGTTGTTTATCAGCCGGACGCCGAATTTGTCTTTAAGATATCCGAACTGCCCGCCCATATAGCCCGTCACTACCGTCACGTCCTTGACGCCCGCCTCCATGAGCTGGCGTATCTGCCGCTCGATCAGCACCTCGCCGCGCACCTCGATAAGCGCCTTGGGCCTCTCGCGGGAAAGCGGAGCGAAGCGGCTGGACGTACCCGCCGCCATGATGACGGCGTTGATCTTTGAGTTGTCGTAGATCATCCGCGCTCACTTCCCCTCCGGCATCTTGTGCTCCTTGAGCACGATCTTATCGTCGTAAAACTCCCAGTCGCCGCGGTCCCAGATGTTGTCGGTGACCGAAGCCCAGCTGTCCGCCCTGAACGTATATCCGTTGTTATAGTCGGTGCTCCAGTTGACGTGCGTGTCGATTATGAACTGGTCGTGCGCCGTCTTTTCCGAACTGTTTATCGCCTTGCCGGTAAAGGGATTTACCGGGTCCGCGACGCAGCCGTCGAAGGCTATGGTAGGTACGTCCGCGTTTGTCATGAACTCGTCCGAGACGGTAAATCCGTGACTTCCGAAGTCCTTGACCATCATAAGCGGGAAGAAGTTGGAAACGTCCACATCGCGCACGCCCTCCTCCCTGAAGTCAAAGATTTCCGACAGGAAGAGATAGTACCCGTGATCGGCGACAATGATTATCTTTGTGTTGTCGTATACCCCGTTCTCGCGCAGATAGTCGAGCCACTTTCCGACCTCCATGAGCGTCGCCATGTTTATGTGATAATGTCCCATCTGCTTTTTGGTCTTGACGGTTATGCTCCTGCCGTCCGCGGTAAAGCGGTCGGCGTGCTGTTCGTCGTACTCGGTGTTGTCGACGTGAGCGGATACGGTGTAATCAGGCTCCTGCAGATATGTGTACTCGTGCGGGGCGTCGTTATAGAAGAAGGTGAAGTTGTCCCCGCTCTCGGTTATGACCGTCATATCGTTGAGGTGCTGCAGCGTCTCGAACGGCTCGACAAAGCTCGGGTCTATCCCCTCCGCGCGGGAAAGCCCGTGGCGCTTCTGTGACGACGAGACCTCCGGAAGTTCGGCGGCTCTGTAATCCCCGTCGCTGTAGAGGATGGTCTGCATGAAGACCGGCGCCGATCTCATGACCCCGAAGCAGAAGAAATTGCGCAGATTTCCGTCGATCGACCTCTGCTTTTTTTCGGGATCGCCGAAATATCCCTTGGTGACGTACGCGCTGATATCCGGGTAATCGCTGTAGATCGAAAGATCGGGGATCCACTTGTAATTCGCGTACGGCGCGTCGCAGACGGTGACGTTGTAGCCCGCGCGGTCGAACAGGACCGGCATGACCTTCAGCGCCTCGTTGTGCTTGTCTTTGAGCAGCTCGGCGTCGCGCTTGTTCATCTCGACGGGGGTGTACTCGTAGCCGCCCATCAGCGGAGGGGCTCCGTAATTGGTGTGTCCGCCGAAGGAAATGACGTTGGAGTAGTAGGTAAAGCCGTCGAACTTCTCCTTCAGCTCCGGTTTTTCTTTGAAAAGATAGGGCAGGAATTCTCCCATCTGCCGATCGAGAAAGACGACGGCGACGTTTTTTCCCTGCTTGCTGAACGCAAAATGCGGCATATCGCCCTTATTGTTGACCCTTATCTCCGACACCGACGAGGCGGTCGTTACGGCGTTGACCGCGGACATAACGGTCACGGCGGCTGTCGCGGAGAGCAGCAGCGCGGATGTGAATTTCGGCCACTTGGCGGTGACGAATATCAACAGCGCGGCGACGGCTGCTATTACCAGTATATTGATCGCGATCTCGGATGCCGCGAATTCAGGCGGGTTCTCATATTTCAGCGTTGAGGACACTATCCCGAGCCCGGTACCGAAAAACAAATAATCCACCGCCGCGATCCCGCTTCCGACGCAGAGGATCCGTTCAAACAGCACCTTGCCGCGCGGGGACGCGAGCCAGTAGAAGACGCCCATCCACAAAAGGAAAGAGCCCGCGGACAGACATACCGAACCGACCGCGTACCACAGCGGGTGGAAGAAATAAGTCACGTCCACGTACTCCTGCGGGGAGGCGGCTATGTAATTGAGCGGGATGAAAAGCCCGATAAATACCGAAAGGAAGGCGGCGGAGGCGATGAACAGCCCCCTGCGCGGTCTCGCCTCGCGGAGGCGGATACGCCGCCCGGCGATCGGCTTGATCACCGCGATCACGGCGGGCAGCAGCAGCGCGGCTCCGCAGATGAGGACCAGCTTGCGCTTCAGATTGGGAAGTCCGAGAGGCGCGGCGTTGAAATAGATGATCAGCACGGCGGCTCCGGCGGCGGCTGTCAGCGCGGTTATGACCTTTTTGGGGTCTTTTATCTTGTAGAAAATATTCTTTACGAGCGAGAAAAGGTTGTTGAGCGTCCAGTAGAAGACCAGCCCGGAGGGCGAGGTGTAGAGGAACACCAGGAAAAAGACAGCCATCGCGTAGAGCTGTATCTTGGTCTTCAGCGGAAAACCGCGCAGATATATGGCGCTCGATACGAAGTTGATGAGGGTCATGAGCACCGGCAGCAGGTTGACAGTCAGCCCGAAAACGGTGATCAGCCCGTCGGGCTTCGACAGATCGGCTATCGGACCGAAGGAAACGCCGTTCAGCAGTTCGAGCCGGGAGAGGAACTGATACGCCGCCATGAAAAAGGGGATCTCCAGAAGCAGCGAGATCGAACCGCGCAGAGCGTTGACCGGGGAGTAGTCGTTCTGCCGATAGTAGGTCTGGAGCATCATCATCCGCTCGTTGCCGGAGAAGGTCTTCTTTATGTGCGCGACTCCGCCGCGCATCGAAGCCTCCTTGTCGCGCGCCTGCTCCTGCATGGCGTCGGCGCGGCGGTAGAGCGGGAGCACCAGCAAATTCATGGCGAGGCTGAGAAAGATTATCGACAGTCCGGGATTTTGCAGTATATCGTTCGCCGTGCGGAAAATAACCTCGAAGATCAGCTTGAGGGGGCCGATAAAAAATCTGCCGAGAATTTCAAAAAACGACATTTTATTTATCCTCCTCCTTCTCTGTCAGACCCTCCAGCCGCCCGATGAGATAGTCGGCGGTCAGGGACGCCCCCTCAAATGGGTGTGCCCAGGTCTCCTCCTTTACCTGACGCCTGCCCTCCGCAAAGGCGGGATCGGCGATGCACTCGTCTATCATATCCTTAAGGGATCCGACGTTGGTATCGTCCAGCCTCCGCCCGAGTCGAGGGAGCGCGGAGGCGGTCCAGAGCGGCTTGTCCAGCCACCAGGCGTCGTAGGGGGAAAGATCGAAATCCGGGTCGGTGTATATGACCGGCTTATCGTAAACAAGGCAAAACTCGAAAATGACGCCAGAAAAATCGGAGACCAGTATGTCAGAACGGCGGAGCACCTCGAAATTGTCGGGGTCACGGTTCCATTCCAGACCGTCGCTTTCGGGATAGTCCGCCATGAGGCGGTCGATCATCTCCTTTTCGGAGGTGAAGGACTGCGGATGCGGACGGACGATCACGTGATAGCCCGTCTTTTGCAGGATCTCGATTATCCTGCCGCCGTACCTGCCGAAGATCGCGCTTTTTCCCCATGACGGCGCAAGCAGTACGGTGCGCGGATGCGCGGGGGCGTCCCCCGCGCGGACCAGCCGCTTTGCCATCTCGTCCATATACGGGATGCCGACGTTGACAAGCTCCTTTTCGGGAAGGCCGCGCAGCTTTTCGAGTGCGCGGATATCCTCCTCCTGATACTTTCCGGAGAGCAGGACGGCGTCGTAGTAGTCGAGCCCGAACATTCGGTAGAGGACCACCTCGCTCGCCGCGTGAGGAATATGGACGTAAAGCCCCACTTGAGGCGAACGCTTCCACTGGTATACGTCGAGCCCAGGCGTGGTGGATAGCACCACGGAGGCGTTGAGACTGTTCAGCCGCGCGAACATCTTGTTCCCGGGGCCTATGTATTCCGCCTTGACGTTTTCAAGTCCGCAGGTCAGGGCGGGATCGTCCTCGGAGCCGGTGAGGTAGACTATCTCCTTGCCACGCTTCCCCATCTCGCGGCAGATCGGCTCGAAAACCGTCCAGTAGCGCCGGTTGTCGGAAAAGATGACAAAAGGGATGCGGTCGGCGTTGGCCTTCGCCTTGCCGCCCGACAGCTTCGTCTTGAGCTTCAGCCTGAACGCTTTTATGGAATATACCGCCGCGCCTATTACGCCGAGCAGTACGGTAAACAGCATACTTCCCGTCCCGGGATCTATGTACCAGAGCATATGATCAAACTGCCTTTCGAGTTGAGTGTTATGATTTCCACGCTTAAAACTCCCCGCCGCCGCAAGCCGCCGTCCGATCCGCCTTCCGGCGAAAATCTTTTTCTTCCGAAAAAGCGAACTAAACGCCGCCCGGTGTACGGAAGATATTTTGACGCACGGGAGATATTTTAATGATATATATTTGTAGATTACAACTTTATATTATCGCACATTGTCTTTGGGATGTCAACATTTTTGAATTATTTTTATTTATAATCAAAATAGTCTTTTACACCGGACTTCTTATTAGACGCAAAAAAAGCGGGATCAGTTCCCGCACTTTGAAAAAATCGACAACAAGGTGAAAAACAAAAACGGGACGGGTCAAGACCCATCCCGTGGTCGGAACGTTGATAACGCAAGTGAACTAAGCGGGCGAATAAGATAAAAACAGACGGGACTCGACTCGTTTTTCGGGTCAGGCCCCGCCTGTGGTGCGAATATCGATAACGGACTTGACTGAAAGTCAAGAAATCACTGCCGATTCAAACGCACGTCTATAAAATCAACATATTCAAGAGAAGGTAAATCGGATATGAAATCAAGAGTATTTACCTTTATAACCGTGTTTACTGAACTTTGATATCCGCAAAGGCTGAATACTTTTAGCTTTTTCAGCGCGGAAAGGACAGAATAGTCGTCGATCTTTTTTGTCTCGCCCAAAATAAGCACTTCTAAATTTTCCAGTTGAGCAAGAGGAGAAATATCAACCAGCGACGAGGCGCGGGCAAGAAACAACTTTTTCAGGTTTTTCAGTTTTGCTATTTCATTGATCTGTTTGCAGCGAAGCCATTTTATCCTCAATGATTCAATGCTGTCCTGGCAGCAGAGTGCGTCAAACACTTTCTGATCCACAACCGAACAAATATCAACTTCTTTTAAAGGCATTTTTTCGCTCTTCAAAAAATCAACCCATTCAGCCGTGTATCGGCGCTGTTTTTTCTCCCATTCTCTTGGATTGGCGAGGTATTCGTCAATTCCGACAGGATGTTGGGAGCAAACAAGTTTTATCGTTTCCTGCCCGTTGTACTCCTGCGGATGACTTACTTCCAAATCATCTCGGTGCATCAAACTCGGCACGAATTTGTCGTAAATCCGGCCGTGGTCTGTCGCAAATTCAATATGTGGGTTTGACAAAGACAGCGCATGGATATAATCTTTTGTTTTCATTTTCATCACCTGTTTGTAAAACCTCAAATGCGCACTTACTCACCACCGTGGCGGCGAAACTGTGCTGAGAAAGAAAATCGAGTATCCATAACTCAAGTCCGTTATGAATACTCGATATGGTCGGAGTGACTGGATTTGAACCAGCGGCCTCTTGGTCCCGAACCAAGCGCTCTACCAAACTGAGCCACACCCCGTCTTCTTTTGTCGCCCGACCATTATACCACCGAAAGAGGAAGTTGTCAAGCGGAATTTTCACTTTTTTCAAAATGTCTCGAAAAATGTTTTTATTGACGCAGTCTTTTGCGTATGATATAATTTTAACAAAGGAAAGGAAGCTGAAATAATGAAAAAAACCATCGGTACAGCATTCGCGCTCATTTTCGTCATCTGCGCCGCGCTTCCCTC
>JAFSSR010000126.1 GCA_017450885.1 Clostridia bacterium
CTTCTGATCTTCTCCCGTGGTGTACCGCACTCCGCTGTAATCGAGGTTCGCGTCCTCGATGATGACGGCTTTCCCTATGCCGTACCCTTGAGACGCTCCTATTCCTTTGAGCATGGTATTATCCTCCTTTTCATCTGTGGGCGCTTTTTGAAACGGGTCCGGGGGAAAGCTTTTCTTTGAAAAGTTTCCCCCGGCAAACGCGTTCCGTTACTCTTCGCCGAAGCCGCTTTCGATCATGGAGGCGGCTTCCGCCATCATCGCTTCCTCGTCGGGACCGCTGCAGACGACGGTGATCTCGGCGCCGCACTTGATGCAGGCGGACATGAGCATCATTATGCTCTTTCCGTTGACGTCGCGGCCGTTGAACTTGATGGTTATTTCGGACGCGTACTTGCCCATGGCGGTGACGAAGACCTGGGCGGGGCGCATATGCATGCCCATTTTATTGGTTATTGTAAAATCTCTGGATACCATTGTGTTTACCTCTTTATCGATTTTGTTTACTGTTTATTTTTTCGCTTCGGTCCTGTTCTTTTTAAGGAGCATGAGCATCAGCGCTCCGGCGACCGAGCCGCCGATCAAAGCGACCAGATAGAGCAGCGGATTGCCTACGACCGCGAATGTAAAGATACCGCCGTGAGGAGCGGGGCAGGTGCAGTTGAACAGCGAGCAGAGCGCGCCGGCGACCGCGCTGCCGACCATGCAGGACGGGATCACGCGCAGGGGATCGGACGCGGCGTACGGGATGGCTCCTTCTGTTATGAAGCAGAGGCCCATAAGGTAGTTGACGGGTCCGTTCTTTCTTTCCTCATCAGTCCACTTGCGCTTGTTGAAGGTGGTGGAAAGCGCGATAGCGATCGGGGGCACCATACCGCCGATCATGACCGCAGCCATGATCCACTGGGTGTCGGCAGAAGCAATGGCGGCTGTGCCGAACACGTATGCCGCTTTGTTGAACGGTCCGCCCATATCGGTCGCCATCATTGCGGCGAGAACGATCGACAGGAGCAGCTTGCTTACGTTGCCGAGGCTTGCGAGCAGATCGGAAAGTCCGTTGTTGAGCAATCCGACGACAGGATTGATCAGCAGCATAAAGAGACCGATCAGCAGGGTACCGAGCAGCGGGTAGATGAATACCGGCTTAATGCCGTCCATTGACTTGGGCAGCCAGTTGAACGCCTTTTTAAGCAGGAGCACGATAAGTCCGGCAACGAAACCTGCCAGCAGAGCGCCGAGAAATCCGGAAACGGACGCGTCGTCGCCGGTCGGGAGCTTGATAGTTGCGCCGGTGGTTGCAAGATATCCGCCGACGATACCGGGCAGCAGCGCGGGTCTGTCGCCTATCGACATTGCGATATATCCGGCAAGGATGGGAAGCATGAAGGCGAACGCGGCTTTACCTATCCAGAATATCACGGACGCGACGGGATTGGTAAATCCGAAGGTGTCGGTACCGGCGTTGCCGGCGAACGTATCGATTAGGAAGCCGAGGGCGATCAGCACGCCGCCGCCGACAACGAAGGGGAGCATATGGGAAACGCCGTTCATAAGGTGCTTATACACCCTGCGTCCGAAGCCCTCTTTTTCGCCCTCGTCCTCCGACGTGTCGGTGGCTCCCGCTTCCGCGTGATACACGGGTACGTTGCCGTCGAGCACTTTTTGTATAAGCTCTTCCGGCTTGTTGATGCCGCTTGTGACCGAGGTCTTGAGCACCGGCTTGCCGTCAAAACGCGCCATTTCGACGTTGCGGTCGACCGCGCAGATGATGGCGTCGCACTCCTTGATCTCCTTCTTGGTCAGGACGTTCTTTGCTCCTCCGGAGCCGTCGGTCTCGACCTTGATGGTGATCCCCATCTTCTCCGCCGCCTTCTGCAGCGCTTCCGCCGCCATATAGGTATGGGCGATGCCGGTCGGGCAGGCGGTCACGGCGAGGATGCGGTATCCCGCGTCCTTCTTGTCCTCTTTGGGAGCCTCTTCGGGGTATTTTTCCGACTCGGCGCGGTCGATTATCCCGAGATATTCCTCGGCGGTCTTCGCCGCGCGGAGCTTTGCGCAGAAGTCGGGATCCATGAGCATTACCATCAGACGGGAGAGTATCTCGAGGTGGAGATCCCCGTCGAGCGGCGCAGCTATCATAAAGAGTATGTCGGAAGCCTTTCCGTCAGGCGCGCCGTAGTCGACGCCTCCCGGGACGGTTATCGCCGCAAGTCCCGGCGTCTTTACGCTGTCCGACTTTGCGTGCGGGACCGCGATACCCTCTCCGATAGCGGTGGAGCCCTGGGCTTCTCTTGCAAGGATGGCGTCCTTGTAAGCCGCGACGTCGCTCAGGTTGCCTGCCTTCTCATGAAGGGCGATCATACGGTCGATCGCTTCTCCCTTTGAACCGGCGGAAATACCTAATTCGATCGCTTCCTTTTTTAACAGATCAACGATTCTCATTTCTGCCTCCTGTTTTGTATTTTATTTTAATTTATTATACATTTCTCTTATCAGTCCGGCGTCCGCCAGTCCCTCCGAGAAGGCGGTCGCGTTGCCGCAGGCGGCGCCGAGGCGCAGGGCGCTGGCGTAGCTTCCGCTTTGGATATAGCCGGCGATAAATCCGGCGACCATGCTGTCGCCGCTTCCCACGCTGTTGACCACCTGCCCGGGAACGGTGCCGATATAATGGACTCCCCCGTTCTCGTCATAGAGGATCGCCCCGTCCTTGGAGCGGGAGACGAGCACGTTGCGCGCCCCGATCTCGCGGAGCTTGCGGGCGTATATCCCTATCTGTTCCTCCGTCTCGGTCTTGACCCCGAAGAGGTCTCCGAGCTCGTGATGATTGGGCTTTATCAGGAAGGGGCGGTACTTCAGCACCCGCAGGAGCAGTTCGCCCGTCGCGTCTACGACGATGTTTATCCCCCTGCCGTCGATGCGTTCGAGTATCCTTTCATAGATATCGGAGGGGACGTTCTTCGGGATCGATCCGGCGAGCACCAAATAATCCCCCTCCTTTATCTCGTCGAGCTTGGACATAAGTCCCTCGACCTCGTCCGCGCTGACCTCCGGTCCGTTGGCGTTGACGTCCAGCTCGGTGTCCGCCTTGATCTTGACGTTTATTCTGGTCGCTCCGCGGGCGACGTCGGTGAAGTCGCAGTCTATGCCGTCCGCCTCGAGCAGACGCTTGAGCTCGGCTCCGGTAAAACCGGCGGTAAAGCCGAGAGCGCGGCTGGGCAGGTCGAGTCTCTTCAGAATAACGG
The DNA here is from genome assembly GCA_017450885.1 of Clostridia bacterium. Classification (GTDB taxonomy): domain Bacteria; phylum Bacillota; class Clostridia; order Oscillospirales; family CAG-272; genus RGIG3438. Next base: position 3,240 of record JAFSSR010000126.1, read on the forward strand.
AGACGTTTATCCCCTTCCCGCCGTAATAGATCGTTTCCGACTGCGAGCGGTTGATATCGTCGTATCTTAAGCGACCCACCCGCATCACATAGTCGAGCGCGGGGTTAAGAGTTATCGTGTAGACCATCTTCTTTACTGACCTCCTTAACGACGGTTTTTCTCTTTATTTCATCCTTGTCGCATCTGTCGCAGATTATGCAGCAGGTGTCCACCGGAGCGACCGTGACCGCCGATACCCTGCCGAATTTGCTCCCGTCCGTCACGACGTACGATACGAAACTGTGTTCGATCGCGATAGCCTTTATCATCGCCTCGGCGGTGTCGGTGGTGGTGTAGCCCTGCTTTAGGGCGATCCCGTTTGCCCCGAGGAACGCCTTGGAAAAATTGTATCTCTGAAGATTTGCCGCCGCCACGCTGCCGATTATCGCCTCCGTGGTGTCCTTCAGCTCCCCGCCGAGGATCATCACCCTGCATCCGTTCCGCGCGAGCTCGTGCGCCTGGGCGACGCCGTTGGTGACGAAGGTCGCGCGGCTGCCCACTATAAATCTCGTCATAAGGAAGGTCGTGGAGCCGGCGTCGAGAAAAACGTAGTCCTCGTCGTTTATCAGCCCGGCGGCGTATTCGGCGACCGCCAGCTTTTCCTCGTAGTTTTTCTGGACCTTGACGTTTATCGTGTCCTCGCGGTTCATGTATTCCTGACCGACAAGCGTCGCTCCACCGTGCACCTTGTTCAGCTTGCCAAGCTCCGCAAGCCCTGCAAGATCGCGCCTGATGGTGGACTCGCTCGCTCCGAGAAGCTCGGAAAGACGGGTCACGCTTGCGGACCCGTTCTCGCTGATATAATCGAGTATCAGTTTTCTTCTTTCGTGTGTCAGCATTTTTGATAAATATTGATCGGTTTTGATTGTTTCTTATATATCAATTATATATAATCATTCACATTCCGTCAATACCGTTCAACGATTTTCGTAACAATGATGTAACAAGACATTCATATTTTGTTAATACAGCACAAAAACGCCCGGTCGTTTGACCGATTTTGAAAGATTTACGCAATTCTTTCATCAAAACGGTCAGACAGAATAATTAGCGACCGGGTATTTACAATTTCCTAAAAATGTGGTTTAATATATTACGGAAGATCAAATCCCTTTAAATATTCACGGAGGATGCTATGAAAAAGATCTTATCGTTTATTTTAGTATGCCTGATGCTGGTCCCCGCGGTCTGCGTTCAGACGTCCGCCAAGGCCGCCAAGGCTCTCCCCTTCGAGCTCAAGGCGCCGGAAAACGTTTATATGGACAAAACGGACGGCGACTCGCCCACCACCATGGCCATCTCCTATTCCCTTTCCAACGATGCGGGCGCCTTCTTCCAGGCGAAAGCCGGCGCGGAAGACGGCGAAGCGTTTCTGGCGCCGTACGGCATCGAGGACGTCTGGCTGACCGTGCAGATCGACTGGGCGATAGACGACGTCGACGACCCGGTCAGCGGCTGGCACTATAACGAGTATTGGGATTATAACGAGAATTTCGGTTCGTTCGGATACGACGACGAGGGCAAGTTCCACGGCTCCGCTTGGGACGGCGTCGACTGCGGAGGCATAGGCTCTTCCGACACGGTCAACAGCATCTGGATACTCCGCGGGCTGAACGATTTTGAGTGGTTCAGCAGTCCCGACTGGAACGCAATCCCGCTTAAGGATCAATTCAAGGAAGGCCAGGCCGTCTTCCATCAAGACGACGAGGGCAACTGCTGGATCACGATCGACTTCACAAAGCACACCGTTTACGCGCGTATGCGCTTTGCCATGACCGTCCGTGACAGCGAAAAAGATACCGTCACTTATTCCGACTGGTCCTCCACCGTCGCGTACGGCAAGGACGCCGCCGCCATTAAGCCGATCACGGCGAAGGACCTCTCCGCTCCGAAGATCTCCGATCTTCACATGACCGACGAGGAATTCAACGGTTACCCGGTCGTCGCGTTTACGCTGACCGTTCCGGATAAGCTCGCCGAGCTTGCTACAAAAGCAGCCGCCCGCGGAGGCGGGATCTACGTCGAGACTCAGGCCCGCATCAAGGGCAGGAGCGAATGGGTGATAATGGGCAATACCGACCGCGACGTCCGGTCCGGCGAGATGAAGTGCTGCCTTATCACGCTTGCCGAGGAAGGCGAGGAGGGAGTCACAAAGGACGTCGAGATCGAGCTGAGGTGCAGGTATTGGTGCTCACAGCCCGGGCGCGACGACGTGTACTCCGGTTTTTCGGATATCATCTCCTTCGGCGCGACCTTCGTCAATCCGTTCAGGGACATCCCGGAGGGCAAATGGTTCACAAAAGCCGTACTCTACTGCTATCAGCACGGGTATATGAGCGGCACGTCGGGCGAGACCTTCGACCCCAACGCCCCCTTCTCCCGCGCAATGTTCGTCACCGTCCTTTCCAAGCTGGACCGCGCGGACACCTCCTCCTATACCGGCACGTCGTTTGACGACGTCAAGACCGGCAAATGGTTCAGCAAGCCCATCCAGTGGGCGTTTACGAACGGCTACGCCGCGGGGCTCGGCAACGGCAAATTCGGACCCGGCGAGTCTGTCACCCGTCAGCAGATGGCGCAGTTCCTCTACAACTATTCCGTGAAAAAGGGATTTAAGGTCGACGGCCTCATCGACCTCAGCGGATATATCGACGCCGATAAGATCGCAAAATGGGCGAGATCGGCGATGGAATGGGCGGTAGGCAACGGGCTCATTTCCGGCGTGACCAAATCCACCCTCGTTCCCAAGGGAACGGCTACCCGCGCTCAGGTCGCGGTAATAGTCAAGAACTACGCGGAGAAGTTTATCGAAGCGTGAGCGTTCATACCGGATCGCAGGGTCCGATAAGATCGAAGCGCAAAACGATCTAAATAAAACGTAACACAGCCGCCCGGCGTTTATGCCGGGCGGCTGTGTTACGTCCGTATCGCAGCTTAACTGAAGACGCGTAAAAAATCATTTTCCGGAGGTCAGCACGCGGAAATACTTTTCTATCTCCCCGACGCTGCCGAGGCCTTCGCAGAAGGCAGTGGCTGTGCCGCAGGCGGCGCCGAGCATGAGCGCCTTTTCGTAGTCGTAGCCTCGCATCCGTCCCGCGAGGAAGCCGGCGAGCAGGCTGTCGCCGCAGCCGATGCTGTCGACCAGCTCGCCCTTTATCCCGTCGACCGAGTGGACGCCGCCCTCCTCGTCGTATAGGCGGGAGCCCTTTTCCGCGCGGGAGACGAGCACGTTGCGCGCCCCCATCTCCTGCAGCTTGCGTGCGTAGAGGTCGATCTCCCCGTCGGTCTCGGTCACGACTCCGAAGAACCTGCCGAGCTCGTGGTGATTGGGCTTGATAAGATAGGGCTTGTACCGCAGCAGGCGGAGGAGAAGGTCTCCCTCCGCGTCGGCGACGACCCGGATATCCCTGTCCGCGTAACGGCGAATTATCGTTTCGTAGAGATCGGGCGGCAGATTTTTGGGGACCGAGCCGGAAAGGACGAGCGTGTCTCCGTCGGTTATCCTGTCGAGCTTTGAGAAGAGATCCGCCAGTTCTTGATCGCTCACTTCGGGACCCGCCGCGTTGAAATCGAGCTCATGGTCTGTGCGGATCTTGACGTTTATGCGGGTGCATCCGCGGGAAAGCTCGGTAAAGTCGCAATGGACCCCGTCCTTTGCGACAAGGCGGAGAAATTCCCCGCCCGAAAATCCTGCGACAAAGCCGAGCGCCCGGCTTTCAAAGCCGAGCCTTTCGACCATGGCGGAGACGTTTATCCCCTTGCCGCCGTAGATGAATTCAGCCGAATCGACGCGATTGATATCGTCGTGCCTGATCTTACCGATCCGCATGATATAATCGAGCGTCGGATTGAGCGTCAGAGTATAGATCATATCACCCGCCCCCCGTTCGCGGAAAGGACGGCTCCCGTGACGAACGAGGCGTCGTCCGAGGCAAGGAAGGCGATGCAGGCGGCGATCTCATCGGGAGTCCCGAGCCTGCCGAGCGGGGTCTCCTCCTCGATCCCGCGGATCGCCGCGGCGTCGAGCGCGGCGTTCATATCGGTGGCGACCGCGCCGGGGGCGACGCAGTTGACGCGGATCCCGGAAGGACCGAGCTCCTTTGCAAGCGCCTTGGTCAGCCCGATGACCCCCGCCTTCGCCGCCGAATAGTGGGTCTCGCACGATGCGCCGGTCTCCCCCCACCTGGAGGAGATATTGATTATCGCGCCCGACTTCTGCGAGATCATACGCGGCGCCGCCGATCTCGCCGCGCGGAAAACTCCGCCGAGATCGGTGCCGATCATTTTATCCCAGTCGCCGTCGGTTATCTCGTCGAACAGCCGGAACTGGGCGACCCCGGCGTTGTTCACCAGTACGTCGATCCCGCCGAGCAGTCCGATCGCCCCGTCCATCGCGCGGCTTATCGACCGCGGATCGGAGACGTCTCCCTGCACGGCGAACGCGCCGGTCTCTTTTGCGAGCTCCGACGCCTCTTTTTCCGATCTGTTATAAATAAACGCGACCCTTGCGCCCTCCGCGGCAAATCTGCGCACGCAGGCGGCGCCTATCCCGCGCGAGCCGCCCGTGACGACCACGCGCCTCTTTTCAAAACGTCCCGTATAAATCATATCTCGACCTCTTTGTGGCGCATAACGTGACAGTTGATGTTGACAGCCACCGGCAGTCCGGCTATATGCGTCGGATAATGCTCGATATTTACGGCAAGCGCGGTCACGTCGCCGCCGAAGCCCTGCGCGCCGATGCCCAGCTTGTTGACCGCGGCGAGCATATCCGCCTCCAGCTCGCGGTATTCCGCGGTGTCCGCCCGCAGGCTCACCGGCCGGGCGAGCGCCTTTTTCGCAAGGATAGCCGAATACTCGAAATCGCCGCCGATGCCGACCCCCACGCAGACGGGCGGGCAGGGATTGCCTCCGGCGCGGCGCACGGTGTCGGCGACGAATTCTATAATATCGTCTCTTGACGCCGACGGCGTGAACATCTTTATCGCGGACATGTTTTCGCTTCCGAAGCCCTTGGGGGCGGCGGTCAGCTTTATCCTGTCGCCCGGAACGATGCGGGTATGTATTACGGCGGGGGTGTTGTCGTTTGTATTCTCCCGCCCGAAAAGCGGGTCTTTGACCACCGATTTGCGCAGATATCCTTCCGTGTACGCCCGGCGCACCCCCTCGTTGACCGCGTCCTCGAACGCGGCTCCGGCGATATGGACGTCCTGACCGACTTCGGCGAACAGGACCGCCATGCCGGTGTCCTGACATATCGGCACTCCCTCGCTCGCGGCGGCGTCGAGATTTTCGCACATTATCGAAAAAATGCCCTTTGCGCGCGGATCGCTCTCGCGCACGGAGGCATTTTCGATAAGCTGACGCGCGTCGGCGGGCAGGGTGACGTTTGCCGAGATGAAGAGCTCACGCACCGCTTCCGTTATAACTTTTGCGTCGATATTTCTCATTTTTACGACCTTAATTCAAATCGTTGTAATAGATTATCTCATCGGGGAGATGGTAGCCAAGCTTGGCGCGCGCTATGCGGATGACGTATTCGTCGTCGAAGGGCTCCTCAAGCTGCTCCTGCTTCTGTTCCAGCACGTCGGCGTATGTCTTGACCTGCTCGATGAGCTGTTTACGCTGTGTGTTCAGCTCGTTGAACTGCACCTGCAGCTTAACAATAGTGAAAACGCTGACGACGATGATGACCGCCATGGCTATTTTGACAAACAGATTTGTGCGCGTCACTTTTGTCTTCCCCTTTCTTTTTTACTTCCTTAACAATCCGTATCCGCGCGCGGCTCTCCTCTTTTCGAGCCTGACCGCGAGAACGGAGTATATCGCCGTGCGGATCGCGCGGAAAGCTCCCGCGGTCCTTGTGAATAAAAAGCGCAAAGCCTTTGCCGCCGGGACAACGGTCACACGAAAGACCGCCTTTAAGATCAGCCGAACGGCGTATATTATCCTGTCGGCGGCGGCTGCGACCAGCCGTCCGAGGGTGAAAAACCACACGAGAAATCCGCCCGCGACAGCGATAAGCGAGGCTATCCTCAACCGCCCGTCCGCCGCGTCGTAGATAAAAACGCAGTAGGCGGCCGCCAGAGTCAGCCAGTAAAGGATATCGCCTGCAAAGCAGAGGACCGCGTCCCCGTACCGGAGAAACCGGCGGGACTTCCATCCGTCTCCGCGCGGCTTGCGCGCTATGCGGATGATGCGGAAAATATCATAGTAGGCGCCGGCGGCGGCTCCGAAAAGGAGCGACCACAAGAACAGCCTGTCTACACGGTAGGCGGAAAACCACACGGCTCACTCCCGCCCGAAGAACCGTCTGCCGCTCTTTTTGCGCGGCTCGGTGAAATACATTCCGATAAAGCGTCCGTCTATCGCCGCCTCGCCCCTTTCGAGATCGAGAGCGGTGATATTCAGTCCGCTCCCGTCGACGGTGAGAGCGCCGTCGGTGGTGGTCAGGGTCACGTTGCCCTCGTCGAAAGAGACCACCCCGGTTATCCCGGTCAGCTTTATCTTTTCCCTCCCGGTCACCGTGATATCGCCGGCGCGCGGCGCCGTCCTCTGACCGGGGTCTTTATTTGCGTTTGTCCCAGGCATACCCTGTCCTCCCGGAGAAATGTTTTACTGCATTTATATGCAAAGGAGGCGGGATATATGAGTACTTAAATAATGAAATATATTATATTATTGTTATATTATTGCGAAATGATCTCGTACATAGACGGGGCGTCCGCCTTGCCTGCCGTCTCGCGCACCTCCAGCACCCGGAATTTGAGCGTCCGTGTGCCGAACGTGATCTCAACGACGTCCCCCTCCTTTACCGCGTAGGAAGCGCGGGCGGGGCGTCCGTTGACCGTGACGTGTTCGGCGTCGCAAGCCTCGTTTGCGACGGTGCGGCGTTTGATGATGCGCGACACCTTGAGAAATTTATCCAGTCTCATTACGGTAATTAAAGAACGCCGGGGCGAGGCTCCGCACGGACACCTTGCCCCGACGTACATTTTTAATGCGAAATTACTTGTTTACAGCGTCCTTAAGAGCAGCGCCGGCGGTGAAGCCAACGTTCTTGGAGGCCTTGATCTTTATAGCGGCGCCGGTAGCGGGATTGCGGCCGGTACGGGCAGCGCGGGTCTTAACGGCGAAGGTGCCGAAGCCGATGAGCTGAACCTTGTCTCCGCCTGCGAGAGCGTCTTTTACGGACTCGAGAACTGCTGCGACTGCTGCTTCAGCGTCCTTCTTCTTGAGGCCGGTCTTAGCGACTACGTTTTCAACGAGATTAGCTTTGGTCATTGTTTTAACTACCTTTCTTTTATTATAAAAAATTACATTTTCAGCAAGATTTTTGCCTTTATTATTATATCATCACTTTGTCCGTTTGACAAGGGATTTTAACAATTTTCTTTGAAAAATAAAGGATTTTTATCAGATTTCCGACAAAAAACGCCCGCTTTTTTCCGAAAGCGCTTCTTCCGCTGAAATACCCGCTTTTTCCGCCGCTCCGCAGAGCGAAAAAAGCCTCTCTCCGAGTTCCTTTTTCGCCTCCTCGGGAGACAGCCCGGCAAGCTCGCCGGAAAGCTCGCAGAGCCCCGCCTTCGCCGCCCGCTTTGCGATCTTCTGCGCCCGCATGAGTGCCGGGAGCGCCAGCGGCACGTCCTTTACCGCGTCGCCGGGAGCCGACTGGCCCTTTGTCTTCTGCTTGATCTTGTCCCAGTTGTTAAGCACCTCGGCGGAGGTGTTCGCCGCGACGTCGCCGAAGACGTGGGGATGGCGGATTATCAGCTTGCGGCACACCCCGTTTATCACGTCAGACAGGGTAAAAACACCCTCCTCCTTTGCCAGCTCGGCGTGGAAGAGCACCTGGAAGTACACGTCACCCAGCTCCTCGCAGAGGTTTTCCGGGTCCTTTTTGTCGATCGCGTCGACCGCCTCGTAGACCTCCTCGATAAAGCACTGGCGGACGCTCTCGTGGGTCTGCTCGGCGTCCCAGGGACATTTATGCCGCAGGAGCGTAGTTATTTTTACCAGATCCTCGGCGGAATATTCGCTTTTTGCGTTTATCTCTTCTATCAGTTTTTCGTCCGTCATTTTTGACCTCTTATTTCATTATCCCCATCGAGTGGAGCTTATTATAAATCTTTTGACCTTTGGGAAGCAGCAGCATATCCTCTTTTGTTATCGTGCGCGTCACAAAGATGCAGACGGCGTAGACTAAAGCGGCGACAGCGATCGCGATAATGACCATTATGCGCGACGCCGAGATGAGCGACAGCAGCTTGTAGACCAGAAGCGCGGAGCCCGCGCAAATAACCGCGGAGATAAGCGGGCGTATAAAGGTGTTCCCGAACCTGGGCAGGAAACGGATATGCTTTGCGACAAAGAAGAAGTTTACTACCGTTATCGTGATATAGCAGAGCAGAGTGCCGATCGGCGCGCCGAGTATCTGGATGCCGGGTATACCGATAAGTATAAAGCTTGAAAGCAGCTTAACGACAACTCCGCAGAAGACGCTGATTATCGGTTTGCGCTCGTAGCCGTGCGCCTGGAGGAATGCGGTAGTTATCGAATACAAGGCGAGGAAGAATACCGCAAGCGCCTGGACCGAGAGGAGCGTCGCCGTGCTGTACGCCATCTCGGCGGGATTCTCCGAGGTGTTGAAAAGGAGTTGGATTATAGGTCCGGAAAGCACGCTCATCCCCAACGCGCAGGGCAGAGCGATCATGGACGTCACCTTGACCGCCGAGTTCATCACCCTGTGCATATCCCGCCTGGTACCGGTGTTGCGAAGAGTCGAAATATACGGCACGAGCGACGCGGAGATCGGGTAGATCAGCGCGGGCGGCATATTGAAAAATGTGACGACCTGGTTCTTTATCGCGCCGGAGATCTTGGCGCGGACCACCTCGTCAAGTCCGAAGCTTTTGAGGCGGGTAGAGATTATCATTCCGTCGAGCATGTTTGCAAAGCTCATCATCGAGGCGCTTATCATGACCGGGACGGCTATGATTATCAGAGTTTTAAGTATCGTCTTATCAGAACGCACCGGGAGCCTGTTCGAGTCGGGGCGCACGAACTCCGCGTTGTATTCCGCGTCGTTGAACTTGAAGCGTTTTACCAGCAGATAGCACATGGATATGAAAACGCCGATAGTCAGGCCGAGCACCGCAAGCGAGGAGGCTTTCGGGAAAAGCTCGACGGGTATATCCGCCTCGGCGGTCTCGTTGCCGAAGAGCTTCATATACGGGTGCATTACGATGATCGAGAGCGCGACGCCGATAAGCAGCTTGCCAAGCGACTCGATGACCTCGGAGATCGCGGTGGGAGTCATGAGCTGATAGCCCTGGAAATAGCCGCGCACCGTGCTTGAAATGCAGATAAAAAAGAGCGTCGGGGCGATGGCGATAACCGAGGTGTACATGGCGGGCAGGTTGTACAGGTTGGAAAACACCTTTGAAAAGACGATCATTATCGTCATCCCGGCAAGTCCCACCAGAGAGAAGACCTTTAGCGCGACCGA
>JAFSSR010000127.1 GCA_017450885.1 Clostridia bacterium
AGCCCGTCACCATGATCTGCGAGATGTCCGACGCCGACTTCTACTCCTTCAAGTTCAATAAATAACAAACGACGCCATACCCGCGCGAAAAGATCCGCTCGGGTATGGCGTTTAACGCGCCGTATTCGCGCCGCCCGACGGGAGATCGGCATCACTTTTATCTTTCATCATTTTAAACAGAATGTGCGCCGACGGGACGCTTAAACGTATCAGGGTCGGAAAGCATTGGGCGTACGCGATGGGAGATCAAACAGAGTGACTCCGGCGCCGCAAATCCTTGGACGAGGTGTCCGGTAGTTTGTTGCGCTTTGTGCGGGTCGAAATGAATTATTATTTGTTATGAAATCTGTGGTTATAATCATAATGGCGGCGGTCGTTGTGTTCGGGGGCGTTCTGTTTTACATGACTTTTCTCGGACCGTCAAGGACAGGTAATTATCTCAGGATCCGCAAGTCCAAAGATCGTGGGGGTGGATACAGGATCTTACCTGTATACCGTTATGTTTTGAAAAGAATAGCGCTGTATTACGCGATAATTCTTCCATTCTGGCTTTTTCTCCCTTTGTATTATTCCGTCGGTGTTTCCGTGCTTATTTTTCTCGGGGGAGAATGGTGGAGAAAAGACAGGAAAGGGGCGAAAATCTCTTTGCTTTCGGAATGGATCGAGTCCGGGTATACCCTGCGCTCGATTATAATAATTATCGTACTCGGTCTTGTCGTATTGGCAATACTTCATTTTTTGCTTTATCCGTTGATCTTTAAACTTATAACCGGCTTCAGAAAGTGAGAGTTAAAATGATAGACATTTTGTATTCTTCAGATCGTGGTCCCGATCAAAAATCGGAAGAACTTGTTCGTTCTCTGCGCGCAGACAAAATGTTTGGCGAGAAAACTGCAAAATATTATACAGTCAGTCCCGAAACGATAGCAAAGCGTCAGAAGGTATATAAAAATATTACAGAGGTCCCGGGAATGCCGGAAAGCATCGAAAAGATACACTCTCTTCTTTGTGACCTTTTGAGCGCTTACGAGATATCGGGAATAGGGATAAACAAAACGTCTAATGAAACGGCGCTCAATACCGTGTGTTCGATCAACGCATATATCGCCTTTATCGAGGAAAGCTACGACGAGCTTAAATACAAGGAGCTGTATGCGGACGGACTTCGTGATTTGCTGTCATATATCACCAAAGAGATAAACGATCCCGCGTTTCAGCGGTTGAAGGAGAACGTCCGCGGGATTACTTCGGAGATACGGTATGCAAAAAGCGTTACGGTGGGGATCAATCTCGACTCTAACCTTCGCCCGACCGAGGCCGGGCTCGTTTCGATAAATAGCACGCCGTACAGATCGTCACGGTTTGCAAATAAGCTTTTTTCGGGAAGGAGCAATGATCCCAAGGATTTTGAATGTTTGTGCCCGATCTCTACCATGTCGGGCGCAGCGTCACATGAGGAGATAGCAACGGTCAATCACAGGCTGAACAACGCTCTCAACTCTGTAGTCGGAAAGAGTTTTAAAAAGATCTCATCCGAGACGAAGGAATATCTTGACCGGGTCTGCCGCGAATTGGTCGGACTGAAAGAAGGATTTGAGTTTTATCTTTCAGCGGCGAGTTTTTTTAAAGATGTTAAGGAAAAAGGCGTCCCGGTGTGTTTGCCGGATATACGCGAGGGACTATATGATATCAACGCTCTTTTTGACTACGTCACCGTTGAGAACAGAGGCGTAAATGGCACCGTTCCCAACTCGGTCACATTTGATGAAAACGGAAAGATATATGTTTTATGCGGTGCGAACAGCGGTGGCAAGACCGTTTTTCTGCGATCGGTCGCTTTGGCTCAGCTTATGTTTCAACTCGGGCTTCCGGTACTTGCTCAAAGGGCGGTAATGTATCCTTTTTCCGATATCAATCTTTACTTCGTTACAGATGTAAAAAGCGATCTGTATGGAAGATTTGAAAATGAGGCGCGCTGGTTTGCGGAAAGTATCAACTCTGCCGGTGGGATGTCGTTGTATTTGCTGGATGAGCTTTTCTCCGGGACCTCCGCGGAGGAAGCGGGAGAGATCGCGTTGTCCGCGCTCAAGAAGATCAGTGACTCCGGCGGTCGCTGCATTTTTTCAACGCATCTTCTTGAGATGGCAAAGCGTATTTCAAACGCAAAAGCTGTTGATGAGTTTACAGGATTTGACCTGCTGCATATCGAAACTAATGACGATGTTCCGACCCATAGGATCATTCGCGGGGCGCCGGATAAATTTGAAAGCAAGGCCGTCGCTATTGCAAAAAAATACGGAGTGATTTAGTCCGGTGATTTGCGTAAAGAAAACCCAAAAAACGCATAAGTAATAGAATTGATCGCTAACGCTAAAAACGCGCCGGACCGGGGATCGTTCCTCTGCCCGGTGCGTTTTTTAAAAACGGGTTGACAACATAACGGTATACCGTTATAATAATATCGAGGCAGGTGAATACTATGGATATCAATGAAATACTGCGCGAAAAGCGTTTATCAAAATACCGCGTCGCCAAAAACAGCGGCGTACCGTATATGACGCTCAACGATATCTGCTCCGGCAAAACGCGTCTCGATAAATGCTCGGCGGAAACGGTATATAAGCTGTCAAAGGAGCTCGACGTGACTATGGAAGAACTGCTGACGCCCTATCTTGCGCCACGTCCGGCGTTCGATCTTTTCAAGAGCAACGTCTGCCACCGGTTGAAGGAGCTGGGCGATATAGATTTCCTCATCGAAATCATACAAAACGGCGACGTCACGACCTACTACAACAGAGCGTGGTACCCGGAGAGCTTGTATCTCCTTGCCATGGTGGACTATTTGAGCCGGATAAACGGCGTCCCGCTTTGCGATTCTTACGGCGAGATGCGGAAGGCGAAGCTGAAGGAGACGCTCTATCCGTCGAGCGTCATCGCCGCCGCCGCCGCGTCGAACGACGAGCGGATCAAGGAAAACGCCAGACGGTCGTCCATTCCCGAGTTTTTACGATTTAATATAGTAGAAAGCGAAGTAAGAAATGTCAACTGATAATTCAAACGTCTTCAATAAAAACAATCTCGACCTTTACTTAAAAGAGCTTGCTAAAGAGTATAAGAAGCTTGTCGGAAAGGGTATGCCCGCCGAGATAATACTGATCGGAGGCGCGGCGATAATCGAGAATTACGGATTTCGAGATATGACTGCCGATATCGACGCGGTGATAAACGCCGCCTCCGCCATGAAGGACGCCGTCAACCGCGTAGGCGACAGGTACGCCCTCCCTGCCGGATGGCTCAACTCCGATTTCCGCAAGACCGACTCTTACAGCGACAAGATAGTTCAGTATTCCGCGTATTACCGGACCTTTAATCAGGTGTTGAACGTCCGGACAGTCCGGGGCGAGTACCTCGTCGCAATGAAGCTGCGCGCCTTTAGACAGTACAAGAACGATATTTCGGATATCGTCGGTATACTCGCCGAACACGACGCCCGCGGCGACAAGCTGACTTCCGAGAGGATAGACCGCGCGGTCAAGGACCTTTACGGATCGTGGGACGGCTTTACGGACGAAGCGGTCAAATTTAAAAACGATCTCTTCTCCGGCGCGGATTACGCTGTGATATACGATCTTGTGAGAAAAAACGAAAGGGAAGCAAAGGAACAGCTTATCGAATTTGACGAAAAGAACCCCGGAGCGCTAAACGCCGAAAACGTCGACGAGGTTTTGAAAACCCTGCGTGCGAAAAAATTATTATAAAAAAACGCGGAATAGTATTTCTCCGGTATTTGAGTTATCATAAAATCGAACGGAGGGGAAGAAATGAAATACGAAAACGCAAGGGATATCCTTCCGGATGAGCTTTTCAAGGAGCTTCAGCGGTACGCGGCGGGCAAGCTGCTTTACGTTCCCTCACCCGCCGCGAGGATCCCGCGGGGGCGCGGACCGGATACGGAAGGCAGCTTGAACCGCGCTGAAAAAAACCGCACCCGCTCCGGGATCCCGGAGCGGGTGCGGTTATTCAATGTCCTTGCTTATCGACTTCGGACACAGAAAGGTCGTACCGGGCGGGCATGCTTCCGCCCGGCGTTTTGTTTGTTGGCTTACTGCTGCTGGTCCTTCATTGCGGCGAAGCACTCGCTGCAATATACGGGACGGTCGTCACGCGGCTGGAAGGGAACGATCGCCTCTTTACCGCAGTTTGCGCAGACGGCTGTGAACATCTCTCTGTTGCCGCGGGCGGCAGCCTTACGAGCGGAGCGGCACTCCTTGCATCTCTGCGGCTCGTTCTGGAAACCCTTCTCGGCGTAGAATTCCTGCTCACCGGCGGTGAAAACGAATTCTTTTCCGCAATCCTTGCAAACCAGGGTCTTGTCTTCGTACATTTTTTACCTCGCTTATAATATGGAAGAATGATTTCGCGCCTCCGTGAGCGTACCGTGCGCGATAAGTCGAACGGTCAGCCGCGGGACGGATGTATTATATCACGGCGTACCGTGTTATAAACTATTTATTCAGCTCTTTATCCCAGCACCGGCGGAGCTTTTCCTTGGAGCGGCGGATCGCTCCGTCGACCGATTTTTCGGTCTTGCCGAGGCGGGCGGCGATGAATTTGTAGGACTCGCCGTTCAGGTAGAGCAGAAAGACCTTCTTTTCGTAGTCGGTCAGCGCCGCGTCGATGCTTTCGAGGCGGTCGAGATAGCTCTCTCTTTCGATAATGTCGTCCTCGGGCGAGCCCGCGCCGTGCAGCTCCTCGTCAAGCTCCTCCTCTGCGGGGCGGACCCTACGGAGCTCGGAGTTGATGCGGTTGGCTATGCAAACCTTGGCGAAGGCGTCGAAGGTGACTCCGCGTCCGGGATCGAAGGCGCAGACGGCGGAGTAAAGCCCGATGAGAGCCGCCTGCTTGAGCTCGTCCATGTCGAGCTTATCCTTGTGCTTCAGACACTCGCTTTCGATAAGCGGTGTGTAGATGACTGCAAGCTCGGAAAAGGCTTGCTGGCTGCCCGCTTTTGCGCGGCTGACCAATTCTTCGGTTTGGCGCTGCATATCAGATCGGTCCTCCGTTTAACGGACATAGATATAAATACTAATTTTAATTTTAGGTTTAATTATTATAACAATGTAAATTTTTTGTGTCAAGTATTTTACAATATTTTTAACATTTTTTATATAAATTGTGTGGATTTGCACAAAAAACGGCGCGCCATTTTTTCAAAATACCCAATTATTTGTAAAAATTGACATACAATATTATCAGATCTCTTTTCCGGAAAGGGGTCGAAGCGGCGCGGAAAACGGGGAAAACCGCTCAACCGTCGGTCCTGAACGCCCTGTTTATCGCCCTCGAGATGATGCGCGACAGCTCCGTGACCGCCACGTCGCTCTCCTTGAGCGAGACGAAAAAGCTGCGTCCGTTTTCGAGCACCGCCTCGAGCTCGGGCGAGATCTCCTCCGTCCCGGCGAGCGAGAGGGCGTCCCTCACCAGCGTCGCGGAGTTTACCACGGTCGGCGCTCCGACGGCGAGCACCGGCACGCCGAGGGAACTTTGGTTTATCGCCTCGCGGGTGTTGCCGACCCCCGATCCGGGGGAGAGGCCGGTGTCGCAGAGCTGGACCGTCGTTGCGAGGCGGTCGACGCCTCTCGCCGCCAGCGCGTCCACCGCGACGACCAGATCGGGCTTCACCCGCTCGACCGCGCCGCGGACCAGCTCCAGCGTCTCTATCCCCGTCTGCCCGAGCACGCCGGGGGAAAATGACGACATCTCCGCCTGCCCGAGCGACCGGAAGAGATCCTCGTCCCGGTATTTTATGTGCCGGGTGACCAGCAGTCCGTCGGTCACGCCGGGGCCGAGCGAGTCGGCGGTCAGCCCGCGGTTGCCGAGCCCCACCACAAGCACGCTCCCGCAGGGAGACATTTTTTTCGCGAGCGCGGATATCTCGCGGGAAAGCAGCTCCTCCGCTTTTTCGGTCTGCTCGTCGTCGAAGAGCCAGGGACGCCCGATGGTCACGGTGACGTAATTGCCGACCGGCCGCCCGACCGTTTCTGCGCCGCGGCCGTCCTTTACCCGCATGACGGCGACCGAAAAGCCGCCCTCATCCCGCTCCTCGTACTCGATCCCTTTCGCTTTGTCCTTTACGACCGACTCTATGGCGAGGTCGGTTGTGACGTATTCGTTTGCGTTTCTCGGCGTCATGGCGTCCTCCCGGATTAAGAAATGATCTCTGTTTATTGTGACCCGCGGCGGGCGTAAATATTAAAAAACTGAAAATAATTAAAAAACTCTCCCCGCTTCTATTGAAAAAAATATAATTTTATTATATAATATCGGTGTATATCCTGCCGGAAGGCGGGTCAAAACACGTAATATCACATAAGGAGCGTAACATGAAAAGGACGATAGCTCTTCTTATAACCGTACTGATGCTTGCCGGGACCTTTGCCGGCTGCGCAAAGATCAGGCAGGACGCCGAGGACAAGGGAGCGGAGATCCCGGTCTATCTTTCGACCGAGATATACACCCTCGACCCGGCATACGCCTATCTCGACGAGGCAAGCGTAAAGATACTCGGACTGCTTTACGAGGGGCTGTTCAACATGGGCGCGGACGGCAAACCGGAGAAGGCTCTCTGCAAGAGCTACGAGACCGGCACCGACCGCGACGGCAACTTCTACATGGAGTTTACGCTCAACGACACCAAGTGGAACGACGGCCGCTCCGTTTCGGCAAACGACTTCGTCTTCGCGTGGAAGCGCATCCTCGAGCCGGAGTTCACCTCCGAGGCGGCGAATATGCTCTTCGATATAAAGAACGCGCGCGCCTGCAAGGACGGACTTATCTCCATCGACGACCTCGGCGTCGTCGCATCCGAGGCGAAGGTCATCACCGTCACCTTCGAGCGTCCGATCAACGTCGACACCTTTATCGAATATCTCTGCTCGCCGGCTCTCGTTCCTCTGCGCGAGGACAAGGTCGGCCGCATGGACGACTGGGGCTCATATTACGCCACCCTCGCCACCAACGGCCCGTTCTATCCCAAGAACTTCGAGCCGGGCACCGGGCTTCTCATCCTCGAGCGTTCCATCTACTACTACCGCGACATGGAGAGCGAGACCCAGAAGCTGGACGTCTACGTCGATCCTTACGAGCTGAAGTTCTATATCGTCTCACCCGAAAAGGCGCTGGAGATGTACAATAACGGCGAGCTGGTCTACAATTCCGAGCTGCCTATCGCGAGCCGCGGCGAATACGCGAAGGAAGCCGTCACCCAAAACACCATGGCTACGGCGACCGTCGCGCTCAACAACACGAAGGCTCCGTTTGACAACGCCGACGTACGCCGCGCTCTCTCGCTTGCCGTCGACCGCGGCGCGCTTGCCTCCGGTTTGACGTTTGCCGAGCCTGCGGCGGGGATAGTTCCCGACGGGATCTTCGATACCGTGAATAAGACCTCCTTCCGCGAAAAAGGCGGCGAGCTGATCGCCTCCTCCGCAAACCTCGACGAGGCGAAGGCTCTCCTTTCCAAGGCGGGCGTAAAGGGCGGCTCCTTTACCCTTAAGATCCGCGACAACCAGAACGACCTCTATATCGCCGACTTCCTCAAGGAAGCCTGGGGAGAGCTCGGCTTCAAGGTCGAGATCGAAAAGGTGGGCTGCAAGAGCTACGTTTCGATCGACTATCCGCAGTACACCGATCTGCTCTCGAAGGACTACTATTCGGGCGACTTCGAGGCAATGCTGATAGACGCGCAGGCGCTCTCCACGCAGGCGTTCCCAATCCTCGCCCCCTTCGCCCTCGAATTCTCCGGAACCGCCATGGATCTCTCCGGAATGGGCATCGACGAGGAGTCGACCGAGCTGCCGGTACGCGACGCTCCGATCACCACCGCCGCGAACGTTCCCGCGCCCGCGGTCCCCGACGTGACCGAGGGCGAAGAGACCGCAGGGGCGGCTGACACCGCCGCCGCGCCGGAAACGACCGCCGCGCCGGAAACGACCGCCGCGCCGGAAACGACCGCTGCTCCCGAGACGACCGCGGCTCCCGAGACGACCGCAGCTCCCGAAACGACCGCCGCGCCGGAAACGACCGCCGCGCCTTCCTCAAAGCCGGCTTCCGACCCGGAGCGCACCTTTGAGAGCAAGCCCCACGTCACCGGCTACAACAGCGAGGAGTACAACGAGCTCATCGACCGCGCCTTCGCGGAGACCGATCCCGCAAAGAGGGCGGAGATCCTCCACGAGGCGGAAAAGCTGCTCTGCGACGATCTGCCGGTCATCCCGCTTATCGTCTACAAGGACGCCTACATCAAGGACGGCACGATCAAGGGCATAAAGGACAACTACTTCGCCTTCCGCGATTTCAAGTCGGCGACGCTCAAGGATTACGAGAGATTTAAAAAGAAAGACGGCGCTTCGGACAGCGCGGAATAAAAGGGCCCGTCAAGCGAAAGGAGAAGACCATGCAGCAGGCACCGTTAAGAAAAAAGAGCGACATGAAGCTGCTTATCCTCTATCTGATGGATAAGATAGCCTACCCGCTCGACTACGTCACGCTCAACGATATGACGACGACGGACGGACTGATCGGCAGCTTCGATTTTACCGAGTGTTTTGCCGAGCTGCTCGACGCCGGCAACGTCCGCGAGCTGAAGGATGAGAACGGCGAGGACGTCTATCTGCTCACCGAGCAGGGGGAGCGGGTCGTCGAGAGTCTGCAGGGAAATCTGCTTCCCAGCATACGCGAGATGGTCTACAAATCGGCGCTCTCCATGGTCGACTTCCGCATCAGCGGGAGGAAGATAGAGCACTCCGTCAGCCGTTCCGAGAACGGCAAGCCGGTCTTCACCGGCGGCGTCAGCGACTCTCACGGGACGCTCTTCTCCGTCACCGCCGAGCTCGAGACCGACGAGCAGCTCACGCGGGTCGTCCGCAACTGGGAAAAACGTCCGGAGGCGATATACAAGGGCATTCTCGCCGTGATCTCCGGCGACGCCGATTATATTCTCTGATATCTCAAAAATGTAAATATCGGCTTAAAATTATGAACGCTCACTTGACTAATATACCCGTGTGTGGTAGAATATATTTCGTTAAAAGCAGAGGAAGTTTATGAAGGCAAGGGTGATAATGGTCGCCTCCTGCAAGGGCGGAGTAGGCAAGACCACCGTCACGGCAAACCTCGCCCTTTCGCTTGCGAAGCTGGGCAGAAGGACGCTTATGGTCGACTGCGATTTCGGCATGAGATGCCTCGATCTCGTCTGCGGCCTGTCCGATAAGGTGACGTACGACGTCTGCGACTGCATCCTCCGCGGCATATCGCCCGAGAGGGCGGCGGTGCGCGATCCGCGCAGCCCCAGCCTGTGGTTCATCGCCGGACCCTACCGCTACGGCGGCGGGATAGACGGTGAGGGCTTCAGGAGTTTTCTCGAGACCGCGTCGGAGGAGCTTTCGCTCGACTATATAATCGTCGACACCCACGGCGGCGAGGGAGTCGAATTCTCGCTCGCGGCGCCTAACGCGGATATCGCGCTCGTGATATCCACCCACCAGGAGGCGTCGATACGCGCGGCGGAGGAGACGGCGAAGAGGATCTCCGAGCTCGGCTCCGCCGAGACGAGGCTGATAATCAACTCGTACGACGTCAAAGCGGCTCGCCGGGGCAGACTTCCCGGCGTGCTCGAGCTGATCGACAGGACGCGCGTCCGGCTGATCGGTATCGTTCCGCGGGACGACAGCATGCTCGAACGGCAGGTGACCGGCAGTCTCGCGGCGTCCGACGGACGGAGCCGTTCGGGAAAGGCGTTCGCAAACGTGGCGAGACGTCTTGACGGCGAAAGCGTACCGCTTTCTGTCGAATAAAATTTTGAAAGTACAGTATTTTCTGAATATTTGAATATACCGGCAAGGAGGGGAATACCATGAAGATCGCATTAGTAGCGGATGATAAAAGGAAAGAACTGATGGCGCAGTTCTGCATCGCCTACTGCGGCATACTCAGCAAGCATAAACTCTGTTCCACCAGCATTACCGGAAAATATATCGAGGACGCGACGGGGCTGGATATAGAAAAGCTCCTTCCCGGCTCGCACGGCGGCGTACAGCAGATAGCCTCGCGCATATCCTACGACGAAGTGGATATGCTGATCTATATGCGGGATCCGACGGCGGAGCACTCGCCGACCTCCAAGGAGGTCAACGACAATCTGCTGCGGCTCTGCGACATACACAGCGTGCCCGCGGCGACCAACATCGCCACGGCGGAGATGCTGATAGTCGGACTTGACCGCGGCGACCTCGACTGGCGAAATACCTGATAAGGCAGATAGCAATAAAACGCTCTTTCCGCCTGAAACGGGCTCGAAAGAGCCCGTTTTCGATTATTTCAACGTCCCTTCCCCCGGGGCGAAAGGAGAAGGCTTTGGAGAACAAGAATGCAGAGATAATCACCATCGGAGAAGAGTACGCCTCCCGCAGAGACGCCTGCACCGGCGCGGACGTTATTGCCAAAATGCTTTCCGACGTCGGGGTATCGCAAAAGAGCAGATACTACGTCGATACCGACGAGGAGGAGATCTTCGCCGCGGTATCGGAGTCGGTCGACAGGTACGAGATGACCTTTATCACCGGCAATTTCGTCGGATTTTCGCCGCTGTCCACAAGGGCGGTGTCCCGCCTGCTGGGCGTCGATCCGGTAAATGATATGTCGCTTTTCTCCTGTATGAACAGCTATGCGAAAAAGCACGATATCGTCCTCAACGACAGCATACAGAAATACGCCATGCTCCCCAGGGGAGCGTCCGCGCTGATATGCGACAGCGTTCCGCTTTCCGGCTTTATCATCGAAAGGGACGGCAAGACGATAGTCTCTCTCCCCGGCAGCCCCGAGTTCATCAGCCTCATCTGCGAAGAATGTCTCGCCGACCGGTTCAAAAATCTTATCGACGACCGTCCGGCGGAAAGGCGGCTGGATTTTATAGGCTGCAAGGTGGCGCAGGTCGTCGCCGAAGCGGAGAGGATAGAGGGCAAATATCCCGGCGTCAGCGCCAAGGTCTTCCAGCCTACGGCGGAGTTCGTCCTTTCCGTCTCGGTCCCCGGCGCGGGCGTCTCCCGCGCGGAGGAACTGATGGAGAAGGCGGTCGCGGACGTCGTTTCCGGCCCGCTCTCCGAGTATTACTACGGCGCGGATACCGATCTCCCCACCGAGGTGGTGCGCAGGCTGGCGGAGAATAAAGAGACGCTTTCCACGGCGGAGTCCTGAACCGGAGGACTTATCGCAAAACTTATAACCGACGTCTCCGGCGCGTCCGAGGTTTTTCCCGGCAGTATAGTCTCTTATTCGAATGAAATAAAAAAGACGTTTCTCGGCG
>JAFSSR010000004.1 GCA_017450885.1 Clostridia bacterium
GGCGCTCTCGCCGTTCAGAACGAGATAAACGACGTCATCGAGGAGATGTTCAAGTATAATCTTCTCCCGGCTGTCAAATACCTTGTCGCCGAATGCGGATGCGACTGCGGGACCTGCCGCGATCCCTTTATCGACCTCACCGACGCCGAGAAAAAGGCTCTTAAAGAGGCGGTCCGCGGCAAGCTGGACAGAGATTTCGTGAAATAAAACGGATAACGAAAATACGAAGGATCTACGATAATTCAAGAGAATTACGTAGATCCTTCGCTTTGTTCAGGATGAAATAACGCGCGGCTTATTTGACCCGGAACGCGTCCGACCACCTTCCGGGAGCGACGGGTGCGGTTTGATATTATCTGTCTTTGATATCGACGTAGTCGTGCTTTTGGCAGACGCCCATATACGCGGGACGTATGATCTTGTTGTCCGCGTTTATAAGCCCCTCAATGCGGTGCGCGCTCCATCCGGCGACACGCGCTATCGCGAATATCGGGGTGAAGAGCTCGGTGGGCAGACCGAGCATACTGTAAACAAAGCCGCTGTAGAAGTCTACGTTGGGAGCGACGCCCTTGTATATCCTGCGCCTCTCGGTGATAAGGGGGATGGCGACCTCGGCGATGTTGCGGTAGAGAGCAAATTCATCGGTACGGTCTTTTTCGACCGACAGCTTTGCGACGAACGATTCGAGTATCTTTTCACGCGGGTCGGATATCGTGTAGACCGCGTGTCCCATACCGTATATCAGTCCGGCGTGGTCGAACGCCTCTTTGGCGAGGATCTTGTCGAGGTATGCGCGGATCTCGTCCTTGTCGTTCCAGTCCCTGACGTGCTGCTTTATGTCCTCGACCATGCGGCAGACCTTGATGTTCGCTCCGCCGTGCTTGGGGCCCTTGAGCGAACCGAGCGCCGCCGCTATCGCCGAATATGTATCCGTTCCCGAAGAGGAGACGACGTGGGTGGTGAAGGTGGAGTTGTTGCCGCCGCCGTGCTCGGCGTGGAGAACGAGGCAGAGGTCGAGTATCTTCGCTTCGAGCTCGGTATAGGAGCTGTCCGCGCGCAGCATATAGAGCATATTCTCGGCGGTGGATAGATCCATGCGCGGCGGGTGGATAAAGAGCGACTGCGCGTCGTGGTAGTACATATACGACTGATAGCCGTAGATCGACCACATCGGGAAAAGGGAAATGAGCTGCATACACTGGCGCAGTACGTTGGGTATGCTTATATCGTCCGCGCGGTCGTCGTACGCGTACATAGTCAGCACCGAGCGCGCAAGAGTGTTCATCATATCCGGGCTGGGCGCCTTTAGGATTATGTCGCGCACGAAATGCGTCGGAAGCGCGCGGTAGGAGGCGAGCAGCTCGGTGAAGTCGGCAAGCTCCTCTTTTGTGGGCAGCTTGCCCATAAGAAGCAGATATACCGTCTCCTCGAACCCGAAACGGCCGTCCGCCATAAATCCGCCGACCAGATCGCGGATGTCGTATCCGCGGTATCTCAATATACCGTCTATCGAGATGCGCTTGTCGCCCTCCCATCTGAACTGGATGACGTCGGAAATCTCTGTAAGTCCGGTAAGGACGCCGTTCCCCTGCGGGTCGCGCAGTCCGCGGTATACCTTGTTATCAACGTAAAGGTGGGGCTCGATGGCGTTGTGCTCTTCGCAAATGTTTGCGAGCTTTGCTATCTGCTCTGTGGTCTGAGTATACGGATTATCGCCCATCGTTTACCTCCTTGCGAAAAATAATTTATTACTTTAATTGGATAAAATACGCTTTAACTTGATAAAGATATAATATTATATCACAAAAATATGAACAAATAAAGACTTATCAAAAAATATTATACGCGGTCATTAAAAAAATTGTCACCCCATAGAATTTACGGGGGTGTATAAATGAAAAGATCTAAAGCGATGTTTTACAATCTGCTGATCGTTACGGCTACCACGGTGTTCATGCGGTTCGTCGCCGTGGCGTTCAACGTCTACGTTACAAACAAGCTCGGCGCTTACGGAGTGGGGGTCTATTCGCTCATCACCTCGGTGGGAGCCTTCGCCGTCACGCTTGCGACCTCCGGAGTCAACCTCGCCGCGACCCGTCTGACCGCCGCGGCGATAGGGAAGGGGTCGGAGGCGGAGGTCCGCTCGGCGATGAGAAAGTGCATCGTCTACAGCGTTTGTTTCGGAGCGGCGGCTTCCGCGCTGCTCCTGCTGCTCTCCGGACCGGTCTCAGTACATATACTTAACGACGTCGACTGCATACTTCCGTTAAGGATAATGTCCGCCAGTCTTCCTTTCATTTCGCTCTCGTCGGCTATGTACGGATATTTTACAGCCGAACGCAGGGTGATAAAGTCGTCCGCCGCGCAGATATTCGAACAGTTCGTAAAGATAGGCGCCATCGTCGCGCTGATAAGCGTGATCGCGCCGAAAGAGACCAAATACGCCTGCGTCGCGGTCATCGCGGGCGGAACGCTCTCCGAGATCGCGTCCTTTGTTTTCAGCTTCATAATGTATAAACTCGATCTCGCAAAGCACGTCGGAAAAAAGGGTAAGGTGGAGCCGGGACTCACCCGCGAGCTTCTGGGGACCGCGCTTCCGATCGCATTTACGACCTACGTCCGTTCCGGGCTCGTTACGGTCGAGCACCTTCTCATCCCGCGGGGATTGAGAAGATCCGGCAGGTCTCCCGAGGTCGCGCTTGCTTCGTACGGCGTTCTCCACGGCATGGTCTTCCCGGTCATCCTTTTCCCGATGACCGTGATGAGCGCCTTCGCCGGACTTCTCGTGCCGGAATTGTCCGAGTGTCAGGCGAGAGGCGAAACCGAGAGGATAGACCGTATAGTTTCCCGCGTGCTCCAGGCGGCGCTCGCCTTTTCCTGCGGGGTCGCGGGGATCATGCTTTGCTTTTCCGGTCTGCTCGGCGAGGCGATATACCATAATTCGGAGGCCGGAGCCATGATCCGTATCCTTGCGCCGCTCATCCCCGTGATGTACGTCGATCACATAGTGGACGGTATGCTCAAGGGACTCGGCGAGCAGATATACTCGATGAAGGTCAATATCGCCGACGCCACGTTGAGCGTGATCCTCGTATATTTTTTCGTTCCGGTATGGGGCATCTACGGCTACGTAGGGATCGTTATCGCGATGGAGATAATAAACGCCTCTTTGAGTATCGCGCGGCTGCTCTCCTTGAGCTCGGTTAAGATCAGGCTCGCCAAATGGCTGATAAAGCCGCTCGTCTGCGTTTTCTGCGCGACCTCGCTTTCGGGATTTGCGGTATCCGCTCTCACGGGGATCGGAGAGGGGCTCGCGGCTCTGCTCGCCGTATGCGGATCGTCGGTCTTGTATTTTATCTTTCTTCGTCTGACGGGCGGGATAAGCGCCGACGATATAAGCTGGTTCAAACGGGCGATCAAATAATCGAAAAAGAAAACACAAAAACGCCGTCTGTATACCGCGTATGCGGCAACAGACGACGTTTTGTCGCTGCTTTGTAACGTCAGGCGAGGATATATACCCTCATCGGACGCTTTCCGAACTGACGGCAAACATAGTCGCTTCCGAGGAAGAGGTCTATCCAGTTTCCTCTGAAGTTCCCGCAGTCCTCGGCTACCTGGACGCCCATGTCGCCGTAGCTTCCGGTGACGTAGCATCTGGTGTGGTAGGGGATGAGTCTCGGGTCGACCGCCATCTTACCTTTTCCTACGCGCAGACCGGTAGCGGTGAGCATTCCGGACTCATATCCGTATGCGGTAGCAACACAGTCTATGTAGTAGAGGTATCTGTAGGAGTTGCCGTTTTCGTCAATATATGTGCCGCCTTTTCCGTCCGCGTCGGGGATCTCCGTCCCGCGGATCTGCGGCGTACTGACTTTGTGCGTGGGGATACTTCCGTCGGTAGTTTTTTCCTCCTTGACGCTTTCCTTCTTGGTCTGCTTCGGCGGCTCGACGTAGGTGCCCTTTTCGATGATCTCGTCGACTACCTGAACGGTGGTCTCTTCCGAGGTGAGCTCGGATGAGATCATCTTACCGTTGACGTAGGTCTCGGTATAGATCCGTGTGATCTCTCCGGTGACGCCCGCCTGCTTTACGCGGGTGACTCCCTTGTTGAGAGACTTTGTCTCGACTGTGGTGGAAGTGTAGGGAACGTCTTCTTTTTCAACGCGTTCCTTTACGACGATGCGGTCGATCTTGACCGTCATGCCTTCTTCGATCTGCGCGTCGAGCTCAACGCTCGATACGTCGTCCTTGCCGAGAGTGACGGAAAGCCCGGATAAAAGCTCTCCGACTGTGGCGGGTGCGGAATATACCGTAAGCTCCTGAGCGCCGTAGAGCACGATGTTCACGCTTATAGCGTTGTCATACTGCTCGAACAGGGCGTTATCGGAAGCGTAGGAATCCGCGCCATCCTGATATTCCGGTTCAAATCCGACTTCCAATCCGTTATCAATGACACTTGCGGCAAATACGCCTGTCGATAGGGAAAGTACGACAAACAATACTGCCATGCCGAGAGATAAGGCTTTTTTGCGCATGGATGACCTGCATCCGCGCTTCAATCGGGGTTTTCTTCGGTTGTTGGGGTTGCTGAGTTGGAGTCGGGTCGGAACATTGGAAGGCTGCTGTGAGTACATAAGCATTTCCTCCTGTTTCCAAACCTTTTGGATTTATTATAAGCCGTATTGCATAGGGAAGCGTGAGCGAAACGCTTCCGTTATGCCGACTTATTTTTGTCTGAAAAGCGCGTTGACATATACTTGAGCGATATATATGCAAAAAACGCTTTTTTGATGCATCCCGTCCGGATGATCGTCGATTGCGGGGCGATTATCTCTTGGAGAACTGGGGTGCGCGTCTTGCCGCTTTGAGACCGTATTTCTTTCTTTCCTTCATACGAGGGTCGCGGGTAAGGAAGCCGGCCTTCTTGAGAGCGGGACGATATTCTGCGTCTGCCTGGAGCAGAGCCTTGGCTACGCCGTGACGGATAGCGCCGGCCTGTCCGGAAAAGCCGCCGCCGTTGACGCGGCAGATGATGTCGAACTTACCGACGGTGTCGGTAACTCCGAACGGCTGTCTTACGACGTACTTGAGGGTGTCAAGTCCGAAGTAGTCCTCGATGTCGCGGCCGTTGATGGTAACTGCGCCGGAGCCGGGGATAAGGCGAACGCGCGCGATGGATTTCTTTCTTCTGCCGGTACCGTAGAAGTAGGGGGTAGCGGTCTGGTAATTTACACTCATTATCTTTTACTCCTTTCCCTGACTTACAGTACTATAGGCTTCTGAGCAGCATTCTTGTGCTCTGAGCCGCGGTAAAGCTTTAATCTTGTGAGGCTCTTTTCGCCTATGGAATTTTTCGGGAGCATACCCTTGACCGCCAGCTTCATTGCGAGCTCGGGGCGGGTCTTCATAAGGGTGCGGTACTGAACTTCCTTCAGTCCGCCGATGTAACCGGAGTGACGGCGATAGTACTTCTGATCCAGCTTTTTGCCGGTGAGCACTGCCTTCTCGCAGTTGACTATGATAACGAATTCACCGCAGTCAACGTGGGGGGTGAACTCGGGACGATGCTTGCCTCTGAGAATGTTTGCGGCTTCTACCGCAGTTTTTCCGAGCGGCTTGCCGGCGGCGTCAAGTACATACCACTTGCGCTCGACTTCGCTGCTCTTTGCCATGAAAGTCGACATTGTTGTTTCTTCCTCCGAATATATAATGGTTGTTTTATTTCGAACGCTGACTATTTTATCATACCGGAGACGATATGTCAAGTAAAAATCCGAAATAAAATCAAAAAACGATCTCAAATCTTTAAAATACTCTCGAATACTCGCGTATACTCTCCGTTTCAAATCTGCGTTTTCACAAAAATCATCATTGTCCGCGCATATTTCAGCCCGAATTTCATAGAAATGTCCATGGAGACCGAAAAAATGTTGGACAAACGTCCGGGATGGAGTGAAAACAATGACAAAGGAAAGATATCTCCCCGAGGGGGAACGGCTGCACACGATAAAGAATACGGAATACATATCGTCGCTTTCCGGACTTGAAAAGGCGATGATCCGCGGCGAGATACTGGAGGCCGTCGCCCTTGTCTGCACGGGCGAGCTTTCCGTCACGGTCGATCTCGGCGGGATAAAGGGGATCATCCCGAGAGAGGAGGTCCTTCTGCCCGTCGGTACCGGGGAGATAAAGGATATCGCCATTATCACCCGCGTAGGGAAGCCGGTCTGCTTTAAGGTGACGGAAATAACGGAGGACGGTCAGGGCAGACCGGTCGCGCTCCTTTCAAGGCGGGAGGCGCAGAGGGAGTGCCTTCGGGAATACGTCATGCAGCTCATCCCCGGAGACGTGATCCCGGCGCGCGTAACACATATGGAGCACTTCGGGGCTTTCGTCGACGTGGGCTGCGGAATAGTATCGCTTTTGTCGATAGACTCCATATCGGTCTCCCGCATTTCACATCCGCGCGACCGATTTGAAGTCGGTCAGCGGATATATACCGTCGTGCGTGAGATCGACTACGCGACCGGGCGTATGTACGTCTCGCACAAGGAGCTTCTGGGGACCTGGGAAGAAAACGCCGCGCGTATAAAGTGCGGAACGACCGTTACCGGCGTGATACGGAGCGTTGAGAGCTACGGAATTTTTATCGAGCTTGCGCCTAACCTCGCGGGGCTTGCCGAATACGCGGAGGGATATTCCGCGGGGCGCGGGGCGTCGGTGTATATAAAGAGCCTGATCCCCGATAAGATGAAGATAAAGCTGGTGCTTATCGACGTTTTCGGCGTCCCGGAGCGATGTCCTCCGCTCGACTATTTTATCGACGGCGGGACGACCAAGCACATATCCAGGTGGAGGTATTCGCCGCCGAACTGCCGCAAGCTGATCGAAAGCGTATTTGAATGAAAAAGGAGGGCGTCCGCCCTCCTTTACGGTCATTTCTCTATGCCCAGATAATCCTTGATCTTTTCGATATACAATTCGCCCATCTTGCTCGGGATCATGTCGCGGCGGTTGAAGTCGGAAAGGAAGAGGATGCCGATCTCGCTGCGCATCTGAACGACGTCGTTGATGACGTCGCTCGCCCTCCAGCTCCTTCATCGCGCTTGTAAACGACGGCTGTGAAACGTATTGCTGCTCCGCCGCCTTATTCAGCGAGCCGGTCTCGGTTATCGTTATCGCGTATCTGATCTGCTGTATGGTCATAAAAAGCTCCAACCCCCCAAAAAATAATATAAAATCAAATAAAAATAAATTTTATTAGAAATATACCATACTATAGCCGATGTGTCAATAATGATATGCCGCGTTAAAAAGCTGTATCCGGTATACCGGATCGCCGTCGCCCCGCCCGACAACACTTCCGCCTCACGTTACTTCGCCCGTCGTCCCGGGGCGCAAGGCGAAGGATTTCACCCGGAGTATTGTTTATTATGCAGACTTCGCTCGGGAGGAGACCCTTCGCTGCGCTCGGGACGACAAAAATCAAAAATTTTCGACAGTCTGAACGTTCCAAAACGGAACGTATTTTTTCCTTTTAACTACTTGTGGTTTTTTCTTTTATATGGTACAATTTCATAAATTCAGCGACGGTATAATCGAAATATAAAACGCAATACCGTATATAAAACGCAATACCGTCGTTATTTTTTTATTTTTAAAAGGAGAGAA
>JAFSSR010000128.1 GCA_017450885.1 Clostridia bacterium
CAGATGGAAGAAGCTTTTCAAACGCGTCTCAAAGCCGAAGAAACCAAAAGCAAAACGGCGTAACCAAAGCGGTCACGCCATCTTACAACAAATCAAATATTCAATTTAGATACAAAGGCCGCCTTGGGGCACCTTCCTTACGGAGGGTGCCCCAAAGGTGTCTTTTTGTTTTATGGTGGAGCGTACGAGACTCGAACTCGTGACCCCAACACTGCCAGTGTTGTGCGCTCCCAGCTGCGCTAACGCCCCGATGGGATAAAATGCATCGGTTTTTTCCGTGCTCGTATATTGTATCATACCGATTTAAAAAAATCAAGGTGTATTTTCAGATTTTTTTAAAAAAATATCTCCTCGGTGCGCCGGGGAGATACCGTAAATCTATTTTTTCACCTTTTTCATAACGAGTCCGGTCCTTGAAGGAAGGTAGATCCTGCATTTCGGGATCCCGTCGGGATGCCGCTTCGCGGTATAGACGTACTCCTCGCTGATCCTTCCGTAACCGCCGAATTCAGGTCTGTCGGAGTTCAGGATCACCTTATACTCGCCCTCGTCAGCGGTGACCAGCCAATACCCGTCGTAGCTGTTTGTCGGGTGGAAGTTTACGGCGAAAACGTATCCGCCGCGCTCGTATGTCAGGACCTTTGCGTTATCGTCTATATAAAGCCCGCGGACTTCTTTGTTCAGAAAAGAGCCCTTACCGATAAAATGGATCATCTCGCGATCGAAATCGAGCAGATATTTATATTTCAGCCCCGGATCGTCGGCGAGGTGCCATTGACGGCGGCAATAGTGATAGCTCCAGCCGTTCCCTTCGCGCGGAAAATCTATCCACTCGGGATGGCCGAACTCGTTGCCCATGAAATTGAGGTATCCTTCCCCGCCCGCGGTCATTGTCAGCATACGGATCAGCTTATGAAGAGCTATTCCGCGGTCTATGACCGGATTGCGGCTGCCTACGTCCATATCGTAGTACATATCCTTGTCGCAGAGGCGGAAGATTATCGTCTTATCTCCCACGAGCGCCTGATCGTGTGACTCGGCGTATCCGATATTCTTTTCCCCCTTGCGCCTTCCGGATATCTCGCCCCAGACGCGCCACATATTCCAGTCCTCGTCCCGCTGTTCCTTGATCAGCTTGATCCAGAGATCGGGCTCGCCCATGGCGAGGCGATAGTCAAAGCCGATCCCGCCGTCCTTCACCGGAACGCAGGCGCCGGGCATACCGGACATATCCTCCGCAATGGAGATCGCGTGGGGGCAGACTTCTTTTATCAGCTCGTTTGCAAGCTGGAGATAGGTCACGGCCTGCGTATCGGTATTCATCGAGAAATACTTATCGTAGTCGGTGAAAGCGGTTCCAAGCCCGTGATCGCGGTAGAGCATCGACGTCACACCGTCAAAGCGGAAGCCGTCAAAATGGAATTCATCGAGCCAGTATTTGATATTTGACAGCAGAAAATGGATAACTTCGTTTTTGCCGTAATCGAAGAGCTTGGTCCCCCAGGCGGGATGATCACCCTCCGGTCCGTCGTGGAAAAACTGATAGGTCGTCCCGTCGAACTCGTTTATCCCCTCCGCGGTATTTCTCGCCGCGTGCGAGTGAACGATATCGAGCAGGACGCCGATACCCATCCCGTGCGCCGCGTCTATGAGTTCGCGGAGCTCATCCGAGGTCCCGTAACGCGAAGAAGCCGCGAAAAAATTGGTGACCTGGTAGCCGAAAGACCCGTAGTACGGGTGCTCCATTATCGCCATGATCTGCAGGTAGTTATACCCCAGGACCTTAACGCGCGGCAAAGTATATTTTTTGAATTCGGCGTAGGTGGAGACCTTTCCTTCCTCCTGCGCCATTCCTATATGACATTCATATATGAGCGGCGTTTTCTTCGGCTTGAATGAAGTGTTTTTCCACTCGAACGGGGGCTTGTCCTCAATGACTCCGCACCAAATATAGGTGTGCGGATCCTGCTCCACGCGATGGATATACAGCGGGATGCGCTCCAGCAGTCTGCCGTCCTTTTTGACTATCGTCTTGACCTTGCATCCGTCCCAAAGCATATCGCCGGGGAGCTTGATCTCAAATACGCCGCCCCCGATACTGTCGAGACGCAGATCGAGCCAGCGCCAACCGACCATATCGCCCGTAAGATAGACCTCCTCGGCGGCGGGCGCCCATTCGCGGTAGGCCCAGCCTTCTTCCGTACGATGGAAGCCGAAATAGAGGTGTCCGTTCGCAAGATCGGAGAGTTTTCCGTCCTCGCCGCAAAGCTCGCGCCGTTTGCTGTAATAATTATTCATCCGCAGCTCGATATCGCCCCTGTAGTAATTGAGCAGCGGATCGTCTTTAAACATCTTATTTGTCATATAATCTCCGTCAGTCGAGATAAAGCGGTACTATTTCTTTTTTTATCTCATCATTGGGCATAAAATGCCCCATAACGACAAGGCTTGTATGTCTTTCCGGGAAAATATAGACCTCCTGGCCGAGCATCCCGCCCGCAAAGAACCACCTTCCGTCCGCC
>JAFSSR010000129.1 GCA_017450885.1 Clostridia bacterium
CCATGCACACGCACAGAATGATCGCAAATAGCCTTTTCTTCATTTGTTTTCCCCTTTCTTGTTTCCGAATGAGGTCGAAAAGTTGATGTATTTTTCTGAAAAAGTCAATAATACCCCTTATACTTATATTTTATCACAAATTTGGTATCCGTTTTTTATTCTTCAAACTTTTCCCTGTTGATCCACAGACCGAGGGCGGGATTGGGGATATAATATATCTCTTCACCGTCTACGGTATTATAACCGTATTTCAGCTTTTCGGGATCGTATTTCTTTATCATTTCGCCGTAATCCGCGGACCTGAAACCGACGCTCTCGATCTCTTCCTTCGTTATATCGCGCACGGCGTAGGTTATAGAGAAGCGGCCGTCGGACGAGCCGTGGATGAGATGGGCGGCGGCGCCCATATTGCCGCGGAGATCGGTATTCTCCGGCTTGTTGAATTCCTCGAGGGTGTGGAGCCTGCCGCGGTAGCCGTATTTGCGGATCAGCCCGTCGACCACGCCGTCCTCGCCGAAACGCTCGACTCCGGGAGCGAGTATTATCAGCTCGCCGCCGTCCGCCATCGCCATCCGGGTGCGGTAAACAGCCTTATTCCCGAGCCATGTGCTCCTGAACTCGGACGGATCGAGGTAAACGACGCATTTTTTCAGCCCGTGCTCGACAAAGTCGATATTCTTCTCCTGCGCCAGCTTGACCGCCCGGGTCAGGCACTCCCTGCCCTCGCCTATGAACACCCCGTGGGTGCGGATATTGCCGCCCGGAGCGGTGGTGACGGTCAAAACGAACATGATAGGGCGTTTGCTTAGAAAATGCTCCATACCGTAGTCGAAAATGCGGCGGACGGGAGTGTTATCGCGTCCCATCATACGCTCCATACCGTAGACCGCGCCGACCATGTGCGACTTGTTTATCATATCGCTTCCGCCCACCCCGACAAAGAGGTTCTTTGCGTGGTTTGACATACCGATGACCTCGTGCGGAACAACCTGACCGGGCGAGATGATAAGATCGTAGCTCTCGTCCATGACGCGGCGGTTGACCTCTACGGAAACGGGATCGGTCCAAAGCCCCTCGGTGATGCCCGAAATGAAGTCGGCGGGCACTTCGCCGAGCTTTACGACGTCGGTGCGCCAGTTGTGGACAAGCATCTTTTCGTAAGGGATGTCGCCGAACATGACGTCCCACTGCTCCTTTGTCACCGGAACGTGGGTCCCGAGCGCCGGAAGGACGTCGACCTCCGTGCCGCGTTCTGTCAGGACGTGGTAATACACGTTGGTTATATACCCGGCGTTTGAGTGGTATCGAGTAAAGTCGGGCGGGAGAATAAGCACCTTTTTCGGCTCCCTGCCGTCAAGACTTTTGATAAGCCCGGCTTTTATTTCGTCCGGCGTCAGGCCGGAGCCGTCGTTTGAAACAAGATAAATATCGTTCATAGTTCAAAGTTCAAAGATTTGGTTGGAGGAGTGGGTTCGGAAGCCGCAGTATTCAGCAAAGAGACGCCAGGATACGGTCTATCTCACGGGCTACTCCGTTGTCGTCGCAGCTCTCGGTCACACGGTCGGCGGCTTTTATGAGATCGGGGGCGGCGTTCGCCATAGCGACTCCGATGCCCGCCGTCTCTATCATACTGAGATCGTTCATATCGTCGCCGAAAGAGACCGTCTCGGAGACGTCGATCCCGAGATGGGAGGCAAGTCCGGCGAGCGCCTTTCCCTTCTGCGCGTCCTTATGGTTGATCTCCATATTGTTGGAGATGGAGGTGGTGACGGCGGCGTCGGGGAAAAGCAGACGCAGCTCGTCTATCGTACGCGCGCGGAGGTCGAGATCGTGGAAGAACGCCTGGACCTTCTGCACGTCCCGCCCCGTATCGCGCAGGTATGCCTTCAGCTCCGGGACGGGATGGCGCAGCTCGATCAGCATTTTGAGATTGTGAGGCGTAGGCGCGTATTCCGCCGCCTTTTCCTGCATAGAGGAAGTCATCCAGCCCCATCCGTCCATATAGCAGTCGTATATGACCGGAAGGCGATCGAGGTATTCCATCATCCTTACAGCGTCGGCGACGGGTATCTCGGCGCGGTAAACGCTCTCCCCCGTTCCGGTGTCGAGCACCTGCGCGCCGTTTATTGTGATAGCGTACCTGACAAAAGGAAGCTCGCGGATAAAATCCGGCATGCCGCCGTAAAAACGCCCGGTGGCGGGGACTATCTCTATCCCCGCCTCCGAAGCGCGCCGGAGCGCCGCCTCGTTTTCGGGGGTGAGCTTCTTTTCGCTGTTGAGAAGCGTCCCGTCGAGGTCGAGCGCGATAAGACGGATATCACGCATTGTAGGTAGACGCCGCGGTGTTTCCGCCGTGGCCTGTCCAGTTGGTGTGGAAGAACTCGCCGCGCTCGCGGTCGACCCTCTCGTATGTGTGCGCGCCGAAGTAGTCGCGCTGCGCCTGGAGAAGATTTGCGGGCAGTCTGGCGGTGGTATAGCCGTCAAACCACGAAAGCGCCGCGGAGAAGGCGGGCATCGGGATGCCGGCGCTCACCGCATAAGCGACGACGTCGCGCCAGGCGGGAACAAGCGTCTTGAGGACGCCGGCGAAGTAGTCGTCCATAATGAGGTTTTCAAGCTCGGGATCGCGGTCGAACGCCTCCTTGATCTTGCCGAGGAATACCGAACGGATTATACATCCGCCGCGCCACATAAGGGCTATTCCGCCGTAGTTGAGGTTCCAGCCGTAGGTCTTCGCCGCCGAACGCATAAGGGTGTAGCCCTGCGCGTAGGAGACGATCTTGGAGGCGTAGAGCGCCTTCCTGACCTTTTCGATGAACTCTTTCTTGTCGCCCTTGAACTCGGGAAGAGTCTTGGGGAAGCGGTCCGCCGCCTTTACGCGCTCGTCCTTCTGGGCGGAGAGGCAACGCGCGAACACAGCCTCGCAGATCAGAGTGAGCGGGGTCGCCTCTTCGAGCGCGGCGATACCGGTCCACTTTCCGGTCCCCTTCTGTCCGGCGCGGTCGAGTATGAGGTCGACGGTCGCGTCGCCGTTCTCGTCGCGGTAGCCGAGGATATCGCGGGTGATTTCTATAAGATAGCTGTCGAGCTCGGTCTTGTTCCAGTCGGCGAATACCTCGTGGAGCTCGTCGTTGGTAAGTCCCAGACCGTCCTTGAGGAGCTGGTAGGACTCGCAGATGAGCTGCATATCTCCGTACTCGATGCCGTTATGCACCATTTTTACAAAGTGGCCCGCGCCGTTTTCTCCGACCCCGTCGCAGCAGGGGGAGCCGTCCTCCACCTTTGCGCAGATAGCCTGGAAGATCGGCTTTACGTACCGCCACGCCTCGGGCGATCCGCCCGGCATCATGGAGGGTCCCTTGAGAGCGCCTTCCTCGCCGCCGGAGACGCCGGTGCCGATATAACGCTTGCCCTTGGACTCTACGTAAGCCGTCCTGCGGGATGTGTCCGGGAAGTGGGAGTTGCCGCCGTCGATGATGATATCCCCGTCGTCGAGAAGCGGGAGAAGTCTGTCGATCATATCGTCGACCGCCTGACCCGCCTTTATCATCATAAAGACCTTGCGGGGCTTTTCGAGATTTTCGATTAGCTCTTCGAGGCTGTGGCATCCGATGACGTTCTTGCCCGCCGCTCTGCCGTTGACAAAGTCGTCGACCTTGGAGGTGGTACGGTTGAAGACCGCGACGGTAAAGCCCTTAGACTCCATGTTCATTACGAGATTTTCGCCCATTACGGCAAGTCCGATAAGTCCTATATCTGCTTTTTTCATTGTTGTATGTCCTTTCAAATCATCATCAAGATCCGGTCAGCGCTGTACTCTCGCGTTGCCCTTGTATACGTCCCATACCTGCTTTTCGTCCGCGGGCTCGGCGTAGTCGTTGAGCGACGAAGCCGCGAGCACGCCGCTCGCCCAGCCGAACTGCACCCACTTATCGGGCGTCCAGCCGGAAAGCACTCCGTAGAGAAGTCCGCCGGAGAAGCCGTCGCCGCCGCCTATGCGGTCCATGACCTGGATCTCGCGCGGCTCCTCGACGTACCACTCTCCGTCCGCCCAGAGGA
Organism: Clostridia bacterium; assembly: GCA_017450885.1. Classification (GTDB taxonomy): domain Bacteria; phylum Bacillota; class Clostridia; order Oscillospirales; family CAG-272; genus RGIG3438. The sequence goes on from JAFSSR010000129.1 coordinate 4,060, forward strand.
TGGCTCCCCAGAGATGCTCGTTTGCCGAGACGACCTGGCGAAGGGTGGTGGCGTAAGCCTTGGCCTGCGGGTACTTTTCGCGGACCTGCTCGATCATAGCCTTGAAGCGTTCGATTTTGCCGTCCAGGTCCTTGCCGCCCGCCTCGGGTCCCTTGAAGCCGAGACAGAGCTGGAAGTCCTCCTCGTTGCCGACGAGGATATCGGCTATGGAAGCGATCTCGTGGAACGCCTCGGAGAGTTCTTCCTCTCTTCCCTTCCAGAAGGTCGCGCGGTAGTTGAGGTCAAAGCTGACGAGCGTCCCGTACTTTTTAGCCGCGCGCGCGACTTCAAGACAGCACTTCGTCGTTTCGGGGCTCATCGCGGCGATAAGTCCGGAAAGATGGAGCACGCCGACTCCCTCCTCGCCGAAGATGTGGTCGAGGTCGAAATCCTCCGCCGTGAGCGTCCTGCCCACCTCGCCCGCGCGGTCGTTCCATACGCGGGGAGCGCGGAGCCCGAAGCCGGAATCGGCTATATTGAACTGGTGACGGTAGCCCCAGGGACCTCCCTGCGCGACGTCGGGTCCTTCAAACCGAATGTTTCTCGCCCTGAGCTGAGCCTTTATAAAGGATGCGATCGGGCTGCCCTCTACGAATTTCGTGAGAACGAGGCACTCCTTTCCGAGACAGGACGAGACGTTGAGCACGTTGCTTTCGGCGCTGGTCGCCTGAAGATAGAACATATTGCTGTTCTGCACCGCCATGCGGTCGCCGGGAGTGATGCGCACCCCCATGCTGGTGACGGCGGCTATTGCGTATTTGTACGGTCTGATCTCCATTTTTTATTATCCTCTTTCCGTAATCTTTTTCCAATTCTTTATTATACTTTGCTTCTCGGATAAAATCAATAGAATTAATCAAATAGTCACAATTTTATAATACAACCTTGGTAAATTCTTCAAATCAATAATTCACATAATAATTGACTTTTTTTACTTTAATATGTTATAATATCGTTCATGATAAAGACAGTTCCGAGGGGAAAACCGAAAGGCAGGAGATAATGGACCTTTTTGATAAATGCCTTGCGCGCGGTCTTAAGGACGAAGCGCGCGAAAAAGGCATCTACCCATACTTTCACGCTCTCCAGACGAGGCAGGACACCGAGGTGATGATGGAGGGCAAGCGCAGGATCATGCTCGGCTCCAATAACTATCTCGGCCTTACCACCTGTCCCGAGGTCATAGAGGCGGGGATCAAGGCGGTGGAGAAGTATGGCACAGGCTGCTCCGGGTCGAGGTTCCTCAACGGTACGCTTGAACTCCACCTCGAGCTCGAAGCGGAGCTCGCCTCATTTCTCGGAAAAGACGCCGCCTGCACCTTTCCATCCGGTTTCCAGAGCAATCTCGGTATAATTTCGGCGATAGCCGGCCACGGAGACTACATCCTCTGCGACAAGGAAAACCACGCGAGCATCTACGACGGCTGCCGGTTGAGCTTTGCAAAAACCTTTTATTATAAACACTCCGACATGGCGGACCTCGAACGCATCCTTTCCAACATAGAGGGAAAGGGCGGCATACTGATCGTCACCGACGGCGTTTTCAGCATGACGGGAGAGATCGCCAAGCTGCCGGAGATCACCCGTCTCGCCGAAAAATACGGCGCAAGGGTGATGGTCGACGACGCCCACGGTCTGGGAGTGCTCGGCGAAGGAGGAAGAGGGACCGCGAGCTATTACGGCATAGAAGACAAAATAGATATTTATATGGGGACCTTCTCTAAGTCTCTCGCATCGCTGGGCGGCTACGCCGCGGCTTCCGCCGAGGTCATCGACTATATCAAGCATTGTTCCCGCCCGTTCATCTTCGCCGCGTCGGTACCGCCCGCGTCCTGCTGCTCCGCGCTCGCCGCGCTGCGCTATCTGCGCGCCCATCCCGAGATCGTCACGCGGTTGAGCGATCTTTCGGCGTACGCGCGCTCCCGCTTCCGCGAGAAAGGCATACGCATAATCGACGCCTCCACGCCGATAGTCCCTATCTGGACTTACGAAGTGGAGAACACCCTCCGCAAAGCGAAGGAGATCTTCGAGGACGGGGTCTACCTAAATCCCGTACTGCCCCCCGCGACCAATCCGGGCGAGTGCCTCCTGCGGTCGAGCTATATGGCGACGCTGACCGAGGGGCTCATCGACGAGGCCGTAGAGATAATAGGACGTCACATCCCGCCGGAAACGGCTTGATTTTTAAGTCAACAACAGATCATCCCCGGATCGATACCGATCCGGGGATGATCTGTTGTTATTCCCTGCTTTTCTTCGGCCTTCAGCCGATCGCAGCTCACGATAAAAAGTCGGGAGTTATTTCGTTTCAGCTCGGAACGAACGGCAATTCGTAATCGTCCTTTGCATTTAAGATCTTTTCAACGAAATTACGAACGTTTAAGATAAACGGCTCGGCAGCAAGTTTTTTTCTGCCGAGCCGTTTCTGGCGTCCCCGAGGCGATTCGAACACCCGACCTGCCGCTTAGGAGAGCCAACGAATCGCGTTGAGCTGACATAAGATATGAGCCAAAAACACCGTATTTATAAGGGTTTCGCCATCATACACTGTTAGGCTGTGAGCATCGAAAAACAGCTAAAAACAAGCTTGAACAGGGGTGTTTATTGGCTTCCGATTAGCAGTCTCCCCATAGCACGGGTATTGATAAGAAGTTCGAATTCCATCGTGTAACATCAAATAAGAATATACAGTATTATCCTTTTCGTCGTAACTATTATACTCACCAACCCTACTTTTTTCAATGAATTATCCGAACTTTCACAGAATAGATACAAGGACGCCCTCGTTGCTGAGAGCGCCTTTGTTTTGTTGTATTATCCTCTTTTGATTAAACGCTTCGAGCATCATCTTGTATTGAATGATTTATCTGTCTATATGTCGAAATAATAATAATTGCGCTGATAATCGCTGTCAAGAAATCTGAAACAGGCATGGAATAAAGAACCCCGTCGAGCCCAAAAATGATCGGTAGCAGCAAGGCAAATCCAACGCCAAAGACCACTTCTCGAATCATTGACAACAGTGTAGATGACAATGCTTTTCCCATCGCTTGCAAGAATATAAAAGTAGCTTTGTTGACGCAGGCAAGGACCATCATACAGAGGTACACCCGAAACGCTTTTATCGCAAACTCTGTATAGTAAACACTCTCGTTCGATGCTCCGAAAACACCGATGATCACATTTGGAAAAACTTCAACAATGATTAGTGAAATAAGTCCGACAATAGCCTCGCAAATCAGTAAAAGCGTAAATAGTTTTTTTACTCGTTCAGGACGCTTTCCACCCGTATTGTATCCAACAATCGGGATACATCCTGCCGCCATTCCTACAACGATAGAGATAACAATTTGGAAGAACTTCATAACGATGCCAACAACAGCCATTGGTATCTGAGCATATTCTTCTATTCCAAATACAGGATCAAGAGCGCCGTATTCTCGAATCATGTTGTTGATGGCGGCCATTGCTGCAACAAGAGAAATCTGAGAAAGGAAGCTGCATAGACCGAGAGAAACAATTCTCCCTGCTATTTTTCTCTTCCCCACAAAAGAGCCCGTGTCAAGTTTTACGCTTTTGAGATGAAGCAAATACCAAACAGCGAGGATCGCAGTAACAATCTGTCCTAAGACAGTTGCAACCGCAGCGCCCATCATCCCCCATTTGAAAACGAAAATGAAGATCGGGTCAAGAATCATGTTCAGGATTGCACCGGCAAGCGTGGACACCATCGCAAATTTCGGGCTGCCGTCAGCTCTGATCACGGGGTTCATAGACTGCCCGAACATATAGAACGGGATTCCGAGTGAAATCCAGAAGAAGTATTCTCTCGACAGATCATATGTTTCTCTGTTGACACGAGCTCCAAACAATGTGACAAGCGAATCCGCAAAAATCAGATAGACTGCCGTAACAATAAGGCTTGAAATAATGGTCATTAAAATTGCATTTCCGAAAGAACGACGTGCTTTGTCCGGTTTACCTTCGCCAAGCAAGCCGCTTACCATAGCACAGCAGCCATCCCCGATACACACAGCGATTGCTAAAGCGATTACCGTCAAGGGAAAAACAACTGTGTTTGCAGCATTCCCGTATGAACCAAGATAATCCGCATTTGCAATAAAGATTTGATCAACGATGTTATATAGAGCGCCGACCAAAAGAGATATGATGCATGGGATCGAGTATTTGCTCATAAGTTTGCCGAGTTTTTCTTCGGCAAGGTAGTTTTGTGATTGATTCATAGTATACCTCCGCAGACAAAAAATAATGCGCAAGTCCTGTTCGGACTTACGCATTTCTGCCACTCAACTTTATGAATTATAGCACTTTTCATGGCAGAAATCAAAGGCCTTTTTCCACAAAAATAAGTTAAACAGGAGAACGGTCTTGCAGGTGAAAATACCCAAAAATGAATTTTTTGCAAATTCGAGCATGAAATCCGCAGAAAATAGTGATAAAATATCATTGTAGCTATTGCTACCTTGAGAGGACGTCCAGCCGATATATGACGGCAGCCGTGTATCCTGTTTATTCAAACGCTCGAACACCTCTCTGCATTATTGGCCGCATATTTCTGCCGTAATGTATGGTGCCAAGAAAGGGGTGTAACTATGAAGCGTGTTAAGGCTGCGTGTATTCTTCAGACGCTTGTTTTTGCTCAAAAGCCCGAAATGGGTTACAGCAAAGAACGAGCACTGAAAATCAATCAAGAGGAATTAGAGCATTACAAAACCACTCTCGAACGCTCTAAGACCAGATATCAGATTGATGATACTGTCGAGCAGGAAGATGGTTCTCTCATTGTTCGTGTCAGAAAGCAGTATAATGACAAAGCAGATGTTTCAGAATACTTCAAGTAAATAGCTGCAAATGTCGTTATCCGTCATTGGACGGTCACCGGAAGGAGGTTTATTATGACTGCTTTGGATACGATCAGATTCAGAGTTCAAAAACGATTCAATACAAATCCGAACATTCATATAAGCGTTTCTCTGAACCGCCCAAAAGTCAATGTGTCGTTTCAAGAAGCGAGGATATCGGGCGTGTACCCTCACATCTTTCAGATTGAGGCACAGGGAAAGAGATATACGCTTCGATATGCTGACATCTTGACAAAGAATATCTTTATAGCTGAACTTGAAGATATTTAATCTTCAAAACGAATTGTTCGCACTGATTTTTCAATGACAAAACCAAAGGGGCTGTCTCATACGGAGGCAACCTCTTTTCCATATTCATTGGGTTACTGTTTGTTTTGCCGCTTGCTGTTGCTGAAAGAACTCTTGGAAGGTAGGTGTTCAGGCTGCCGTTCAGCCGCATCACGCCGATCACGCTCGGTTTTCTTTCTTTCAGATACTGATAGTGTCTCTGTCCCCAGATCCCTACGTCTTTCAGATTATCCTTCATATCAAAAATCCTCCTTTACGGGCACATTGTACCGCAAGGGAGGAGTTTTGTAAATTATGCGATTTCGAGAATAAGCCATTATCTTCATTGCAAAAATCCAAGA
>JAFSSR010000130.1 GCA_017450885.1 Clostridia bacterium
GGTGTCCGGCAACGACCCCTACGTATTTCTCGACACTCCGTACTACAGCGACGCGTCCAATCTGCGCTGGGTAAAGATCAAGGCGCGCAGCGCCTCGGGCGCAGACCGCCTGCAGCTCTTTGCCGACTGCAAGGATATGGGCGGGTACGGCAATTCCTGCGAGAACATACCTCTCCAGAACGACGGCCAGTGGCACGAGTATGTGCATCAGATCACCAACGAACAGTGGAAGAACGTCGTCAACTGCTTCCGTCTCGATCCGTTGGCGGGCAGTTCAGACGGCGACCACATCGACATCGACTACGTCGCCTTCTTCCCGGACGAGGCGTCCGCAAAAGCGTATAATCCCGGAAACGAAGGCAAATCCGTGGCGCTTGAGCCCGGCACCTACACCTATCACCTGGGCGACGTACTTACCTTCACAAGCACCGTCAACGAGCACGGCGAAGCCCTTGCCATGATACCGGACGGCGTGCAGTATGAGCTGCGCACCTACGGCGCGACCGGCGCGGCGCTCAACGCCAACGTGCTCCACTATATCAACGGCACCATCGACATGCGTCTCGCGGGCGAGACCAGCGGCGGCGCGGTGGTCGACCGTCCTTACTACAGGATCAGACCGACCTTCACGCGCGACAGCAACGTCCTTATGGTCGACGTAAGCGAGGAGGATTACGAAAAGCTGGATCCCACCAAGGGTATCCTTGCCAACAACACGGGCGTGGGGCATGAGGAAGGCGTATATCACATCTTCGTGGCGCGCAACATCCGCTCAAACGAGATCTATGCGCTCAACGCGTATCTGAAGGATGAAGACGCCGCCATCCCCGCATGGACTCTTGCGGATGGCTCGGCATATTCCGGAACGGTCTTCTATATGATGACCAATCCTCTGCCCGAGGATAACGTGGTCACCCTCTCGGTACCTGACAATCAGAATCTGACCTACGTCGTGCTTTACGGCTCGGTATCGACATCCACCTATAATATGAACACCTCGCGCAGCGCCTCCGACGTGGTCGAAGCGCAAAACGCCTGGGTATCCTTCGGCGAATACGGTATCTGGACGGACGAGGGCGGAAACTTTGAGCTTCCCGCCATCCGCTGCGCCAGCAGTACACGCGTCCGCTATCTCGTAGATTACAACGGCTTTTCCAGCATTCAGGAGGCGACGATCCCCGGCAAGAAGGCAAGGACCTACGCCGCAGAAACGCTGGAGGGCGAGGCCGTTCGCGCCGTCAAATCCAACGGCGGCTCCGTGACGGTACAGAACTTCTCCTCCGAGGGCGCTCACTTTGAAAGCGTCTTTGTACAGCAGAAGGGCAAGATCCTCGGCGCGGTCGACGCAATGGCTCTGGACGGCAAGGAGCTTAACGTACAGATCAAGGCTGTCGGCGGCAAGTACGTGCTGAATAACAAGCAGTACGACGAGACGGTCAAGAAAGTATCGGTGTACTTTATGGATCCGAATACCGGAGATATGCACGCGATCTTCTACTCCGACTCGGTCCCGGACAAGAACTCATTAGCAAGATGGGGTTGGGTACCCGACGGCAACGGCGGCGGTACCTTCACCTTAAAGATCCCGAAGTTCAAGCCCGACGTTCCGAACGACTGGACCTACGGCGACGTGCTTATGGCGCGTCTCACCACGGATAAGCAGACCGTGACGACCTTCTTCACGGGCGCAAATGAGATGACTTACGAGGCGGTTTCCACCGGTTACTCGGTCATTTCCGACCCGAATTATTCCATCCAGGACTTCGATCTCAATATCGACAGCGTGGCTGAGATCGTCGGCGCGGAGCCGATGACCGACGAGGACGGCGATCTGCTTGGCGACGACAAGCGCGCAAGCTTCGGAGCCTTCCCCTACATCGGTGAGATCACCACGGCGGTGCACACGTTCGCTTACATTGCAAACTCCCTCACGGCTTCCGCAGAGATGAATTCTCTTATGGACGACCTGGCAAACCTTGACAGCTTAGACGACACTGCTGATGACGTTTATGACGATACCGACGGTCAATCGAGCGGCGGCGCCTCCAACGGCGGCAGCGACAGTAAATCCAGCGGCGGTCTTCCTTCCAACTTCACCCTGAGCATCATCATCAGATTTGACGAGACCTTCTACGGCGGCACGCGCTTTATGCTTGGCGCTATGGTCACCTACGGCGACGGTCAAGGCTATTCTTCGCAGAAGAACCCCTTTAAGACCGGACAGGGTATCAAGAGTGCGTTTGCTAACGTCGGTCAGACAGATCCGACAAGTAAGCTTGAGACCAATCTGATCGGTCACGAGAAAACAGGCTACGGTCTAACGGCCATGCTCTCTGAGATGGGCGGGCCCTACTTCAAATTTATGGTCTACCTCGGCATCTACGTCGACTTCGGCTTTATCGAGCTCAAGGAGCTTGACGAAAACGGAGTTCCGCAGAAGAGCAACGACGCGGTCTATATGGGTATGGGCGGCTTCATCGGCTTCGGCGCGACCGTCGGAATGACCTGGTCGTTCTTGTTGGGACCCATTCCCGCGTACACCAACTTTGAAGTCGGAGCCAACTTCACCTTCTTCCTCGGCTCATCGGCGGATCCCAACAAGACCCTTGCCGAATATGAGACGCTGGACGACTTCAACAACAAGAAGTCCGTCCACGCGCAGGACTTCAACTTCAACTTTGACTTCAGAGGCAAAATATACGTCTCCGGTACCTTCGGACTCGGTCTCTACAAGATTCTCGGCGTCCGCATCACCGTTGAGCTGATCTTTGAAATGGGATACAGCAACAACGTGGTCAAATGGTTCCCGCAGCTCTTTACCAACGGCTGGGGCACCTGCGCCGAGGCGGGCTTCACCGGTACCATCGACCTCATCATCACCTCCATCCCGGTCTACTCGGCGTCCTGGCCGCTTCCTCTCGGAAATGGATTCCTTGAATACTTCCAGGAGGTACGCCGCGCCAACAGGTGCATAAGCTACGTCGAAGCGGGCATCCGCGCCGGAAATGGCACGCAGGAAGACCGCGACACGGCTTACGGTTACTGCAGAGAGCTTGAGCAGATGGTCGACGCGTACACCTACGACAGAGAGACCATCGAGGGTGCAACCTACCGTATTAAGGAATGGGCATACAATCACGGCATCATTTCCTGGACTACCAAAAACGCCATTGAAATGAACAAGCAGGGCGGTCTGATCGGCACCGTGATGAACGCCACGATGATGGACGACGCGGACGCTGCCGACGTGAAGTTCCGCACCAACCCGCACGTACACTCCAAGTTCGTCGGCAACGACGGCGAGCTTATGGCTGCCTACGGCCCTGTGAGCCGCAGCGACGTCGTCACCGACGCGTTCGCACAGACTTCAAGCAAGATCATGTCTATCGGAAACGGCAAGTTCCTTGTCGTCTTCCTTGACGATACTCTTTCACGCGAAAGAATGCAGGCTTCTACCCTTAAGTGGACCATCTACGATTCCACCGACGGAAGCTGGACCGAGCCTCAGGTAGTTCAGAACGACTCCACCGCCGACTCCGCTCCCAGCCTGACCGACGCCGGCGACAAGGTCATCCTTTCCTGGGCTTCCTCCACCGACGAAAAATACGAAGCTCTCAAGGCTGAATTCGCAAGCGAGCTCAAGGCCGCAAACGGCGTTGAGCCCTCCGACGCGGACGTCGAAGAGGCTATGGAGGCCGATCCGGCTCGCGTTATGAGCATATTCGACGTATTCACCGTCGAATTCGACAAGGCGACCAAGACGTTCGGCGAGATCACTCAGCTCACCGACGACGATATCTACGACGACTTCCCGCAGGCTGTATACGACAGCGCAAGCAAGGATTACATCGTTCTTTACAACAAGACCGCCCAGGACGACGGCGATTACGCCGACGCGGGCGACAAGCTGTTCGACCTGATCGGCGCGGGCCCGAATCCCGACAAGACCTACAGCGTCATCAGCTATATGATCTACAACGGCACCAAAGAAGCAGACGATCCCTACGACGTAGGCTGGGTGACCGAGGGCTTCTATCCCAACGAGCTGCCCGAGGGCTGGACCAGCGACGATTATCTCGCCGAGTACGGTCCCGAGCGCTATCTGCCCACGACCATCGTGAATGAAGACGGCACCTACGCCGATCCGCCCATCTCCGACCTCACCGTCGGCGCAGGGCTTGACGGCCTTGCGGCGTTCGCCTTCACGGTCGACCGCGACTTCGATCTTAACTCCTCTGAGGACAGGGAGCTCTACGTAGAGTACTACAACTTCAAGACTCACGGCATATACTATCCGCTCCGCGTTGCGGGCGATATAACCGTCGAACAAGAAGCTTACAACCCCGAGACCATGGAGTATGAGATACGCGAATCTACCGCTCAGGTAGAAGTCGGCACGCCGAAGATCATCCGCAACGGCGGCTCCACCTTCCTCTTCTGGCGTGAAGACGGCAATACTCTGAAATATCTCAATATCTCCGAGATGCTCAACGCCAAGGTGGCGGGCACTGCCGAAGATCACGACGGCTCCGACACCGCGACCAAGGACGGCAGCACCGGCGACGAGTACTTCTGGAAGTACGCCGTTCAGTCCGACGGCAGCTTCGCAGTCGACGCCATCACAGGCAAGGCTTATACTCCCAATACTATGAGGGTCGACTTTGGCTCCGCCATCACCGATCCCGCAATAGAGATCACCGATTACAACGTCATCACCGACGAGGACGATAACCTCTACGTCGTCTGGACTGACAGCGTAGCGCGTAAAGACCAGACTTCCGAGGAGGTGGGCGGAAGCATCAACTCCATCGCTCAGGAAATTTACGCCTCCGCAATGATCCGTCAGGAAGCAAAGACCTATGAAGGCGTGAACGTTGACGAAAGCGATGCTGCCGTGACGGCCGAGGCCGCAAAATGGTCCAAGCCGTATCGCATCACCCGCGACGACGACTTCAACGACGGCGTGGCGCTGGCGCTTGACGAGGATGGCGGACTCATCATAGTCCACAACCGTTACAGTAAGCTGACGGCAAAGAGCGAGGACGAGGTCGTCCGTCTTGTCAAGGAAGGCAAGATCGGCCTCACCAAGGACGGCGAAGGCAATCCTTACGCCGCGTCCCTCACCTACAACTCTCCCATTACTCTCTCCGTGACCCGCTGCGAAAAGATCGGATCCCTTGAGACTTCGCTCTTCGAGTTCAGCGATTCCAAACCGGTAGCAGGCGAGACCGTCGCCGTTACCGCCGCCATCGAAAACGTAGGACTTATCGACGCGGAAGGCTTCAAGGTCGAGCTGTACGAGAACAAGGACGGCGTCCGCGGCGAACTGATCTACTCCGGTACCGGCGATGAAGCCATACCCGTTAACACCGCGGGCAAGTTCAGCTTCAACTGGACTGTTCCCGAGGATGGACCCGACGGTTACTGCATCGAGGCTGTCATCAGCGAAAAGAATCCGAAGGGCGGATATTACGACAGCGTAATTTCCTATTCCGACGTATTCACGGCGGCTCCCGACTACAAGATCACCATTACCGACGCGGTACAGGAAGACGATCAGTTCCGCGTAAACTACAGCGTTGCAAACCGCGGTAACGCTCCCGCCGAGGACGGCACCACCGTCGTCATCGAGCTGCAGGGACTTTACGGCGATCTGAACAGCGAGCTTTACGGCTACGTCAAGGAAAACGTCCTGTACGAAGAGGATATCACCGATAAACTCTCCGTCAAGACCTCGCTTCTCAACGAGGATACCGGAAAAGGCGAAGTCGAAAAGGCCGTATTCGAGGACGAGCAGATGGTGACCATCCCCGCAAGCGTATTCCGCTTCTGCGGCTACGACGCGATCGTGCTCAAGCTGATCGACGCGGAAGGCAACATCATCGAAGAGACCAGCCAGAAGCTGATCAGCATGGACAGACCTATGAACCTCAGCCTGAACGGCGGCAGGAACATGTTCATGAATGCAGGCGAGACCGCTTCCGCAGGCCTCACCTACGATACCACCGCGTTCGTAAACAACGGCTCCATCATCTACACGGTAGACGATCCCGACGTGGCGGAGGTTTCCGATGACGGAACCGTCACCGCTGTTTCGGGCGGTACGACGACCCTGACCGCGACCCTGCTGCCTTCTAACAGAAGCGTAAGCATAAAGGTCACCGTGTCCGACGTCTGCGACAGAGGCGACGATTGCCCGATGTCACAGTTCACCGATCTGAACAAGGCTAAATGGTATCACGACGGCATCCACTGGGCGCTCGAAAACGGCGTCATGTCGGGTACCGGCGCGACCACCTTCTCTCCCAACACGGCGACCACACGCGCTATGCTGGTCACCATGCTCTGGAGCCTTGAAGGCAAGCCCGAACCCGCCGGTTCCGGAACGGCGTTTACCGACGTCAAGGCGGGCAAGTGGTACGCTAAAGCGGTCCGCTGGGCGACCGAGAATGGATTGACCTCCGGTACGAGCGCGACCACCTTCTCGCCGAACGCGGCTCTGACAAGAGAACAGCTTGCCACCTTCCTGCGCAAATACGCCGAGTATAAGGGAGCGGACGTCAGCGCAAGCGCGGACCTCTCCGGATATACCGACGCGGGCAGCATCGCCAAATACGCGCAGCGCGCGGTCAAGTGGGCTGTTTCGGTCGGCATAATCAGCGGTACTTCGAAAACGACCATCAGTCCCAAGAAGAGCGCTGCACGCGCCGAGGTCGCGACAATGCTGATGAAATGCTGCACCAACGTTACCGACCCCTTAAAATAAACAACGATCCAACGCGGTCCGGTCCCCTCACGGGGATCGGACCGTGATCGGATTTATACACCACCTGACACCGTAGGGGCCGACTGCCGCGTCTGCCCTAAACAAACAGTCAGCAACCGACTTTGTTTAGGGCGGGGGTGGAACCCCGCCCCTACGGGGTTTGGTGCGTTTGCCTTCCCCTTGGGGGAAGGTGGCTCGCGCAGCGAGACGAATGAGGGGTCCCGGAGGGGATAACAAAGTCGGTTGCTGAAACATCGTTTAGGGCGGGGGTAGCCCCTCCCCTACGGATAAACTATTCTTTTGCAGGGAAACGGCTATGAAAAACAAAAAACCTACCCGGCGGGCGGCATTGCTGCTGACCCTTTTCATACTGGCGGGCGCCTTATTTACGGCTCCCGCCTCGACCGCGTTAGAGTCCGGGGCAAGGTATATCGTTAAGATCAAAAACACAGCCGTTTTCCGCCGGACGGATCGGGGCGTACCGTTTGAGACGGTGAGCGAAACGGAAATGATCCGCCTCCGCGACGCCGGGCTTCTCGAATGGTACGAGCCTGACGAGGAGACGGTCATCACGGACGATCCCTCCGATGCGTACTATGACGCGGACGAAAAGTGGGATCTGGCGATGATCTGCGCGGACGCCGCCTTTGCCGCTGACACCGTCGGTCAGGGGGTACGCGTCGGCGTCGTGGACTCCGGGATCAATCCCCACCCCGCGCTGAAGGACTGCCTGCTCCCCGGCGGCTGCTATATAGACGGCGCGGACGCGGACGACACCTCCGACCGCTACGGCCACGGAACGCAGGTCGCCGGACTGATCGCCGGCGCGGACGAAAACGGCTGTATCGGCGCGGCGCCCGGCGCAAAGCTCGTCCCTTTGAAGATCACGGACGGCAAAACCCTCACGGTCAGCGCGGTCTGCCGCGCGATCTACGGCGGCATCGACGACTTCGGCTGCGGCGTGCTTAATCTCAGCCTCGGCATCCGGACAAAGTCCCAAGCCCTGCTGGAAGCGGTGGAATACGCCGAACAAAAGGGGGTCGTCATCGTCTCGGCAGTCGGCAACAACGGCAACTCCGGACTCTTTTACCCCGCCCTTTATGAAACGGTGATCGGAGTCGGTGCGGTGGACGAGACCGGAGCGGTCTACTATCATTCCAATCAGAACGAAAGCGTTTTTCTGACCGCGCCGGGCTCGAACGTCAAGACCGCGGGGCGCGGCGGCGGCTATACGACCGTCAGCGGCACCTCGTTCGCTGTCCCGCACGTGACGGCGGCGGTCGCCGTGCTGCGCGGCGTCGATCCCGATCTCACACCCGAAGCCGTCCGGGAGCTGCTTTCCGAAACCGCGACGGACAAGGGCGATCCGGGCTGGGACAAGGCGTACGGATGGGGCGTCGTCAATATCGGGGAAAGCGTACGTGCGCTTCCCGGAAAAACGCCCGATCCCGACGTCTGCGACAGAGGCGACGATTGCCCGATGACCCGGTTCGCCGACCTTGACAAGACAAAGTGGTATCACGACGGCGTGCATTGGGCTCTCGATAACGGCGCGGCGGTCGGCACCGGCGCAAACGCCTTCTCCCCGGACAACGCCGCCACCCGCGCCATGGCGGTCGCCATGCTCTGGAGGCTCGAAGGCTCGCCCGAACCCGAAATGGCGGGCGAAACGGCGTTTACCGACGTCAAGGCGGGAAAATGGTACGAAAAAGCGGTCCTGTGGGCTGCCGAAAACGGGCTTACCGCCGGCACGGGAGCGGCGGCGTTCTCGCCGGACGCGGAACTCACAAGAGAACAGCTTGCCGTCTTCCTTTGCAGATACGCCGAGTACAAGGGCGACGACGTCAGCGCGGCGGCGGACCTTTCCCGCTTCACCGACGCCGACGCCGTCTCCGGCTACGCGCGGAACGCGGTCAAGTGGGCTGTCTCCGCGGGTATCATCAGCGGCACGTCGAAAACGACTGTCAGTCCCAAAAAGCCCGCCACCCGCGCCGAGACCGCGACCATGCTGATGCGCTGTTTTGCACGATCAGCGCTCCGTCCCCGATAATACTCCGCGCGGCGGACGGGTATACGGGGCTGCGGACTATTTAGAAAATTTGAAGAAAGAAAAAAGAAACGGACGTCCTTTCGGACGTCCGTTTCTTTGGAGCGGATATCTATAACGGGCTTGAAAAAACCGCTTTTTTCAGTGCGGGATGCACCAGTCATATTTTATTCGCCTTCTAACTGCGCGAAACGCAATATAACTCGGCGTAAGCCGAATATAACTGCAACGCAATATAACTCGCCGCAGGCGAATATAACTGCGAAAGAGCTTGCCAAAGCCCTTTCGCCGGGGCGGATTACGGGACTCGCTCGACGCGCTCCCGCGCGCCGACACGCCCTCGGGGGGCCGCAATGATCCCCCGGATCATTGCTAACGCTCCGCGTTTCCCCCTTTTCGAGTCCCTATCCTTTAGCCAAAGAAACGGACGTCCTTTCGGACGTCCGTTTCTTTGGAGCGGATTACGGGACTCGAACCCGCCACATCAACCTTGGGAAGGTTGCGCTCTACCGGATGAGCTAAATCCGCATAAATTTGCCGCGCGCGGGTCTCCCCGTTTGCAAATGATATTCTACCACAGTATCGCCCGGAAGTCAAGAAGAATTTTAATTATATTTCCGCGTCCGGTCTGTTTATTCCGCTTTTTTTCGCACCGGCAAACTTTCTTTTCTCCGCTATTGCCATTTTTGAAGATATATGATAAAATATCTTTGATTTTATTTTCGGAGCGGTTATGTTGAAAAAATACCTTATTCCCGACAGGATATTCAAAGACATATATGAGATCACGCCGGAGTTTCTGACGTCGCAGGGGGTGCGCGCGCTGGTGCTGGACATCGACAACACCCTCGTCACCTACGACGATCCGGAGCCGACGCCGCCGGTGCTCGAGTGGTTCCGCGCGATGAACGCCGCGGGCGTCTCGATCTCCTTTGTTTCCAACAACGAGCACGAGCGGGTCGAACGCTTCAACCGTGATCTGGGGTTTTACGCCCACGGCAAGTCGGCAAAGCCGTTCGGCAAGTACATCCGGCGCGCCATGGCGCATATGGGCAGCGACGAAAGCTCCACGGCGCTTATCGGCGATCAGCTCCTGACCGATATCGCCGCCGGCAAAAAGGCGGGGCTCAGGCTTTCGCTCCTCGTCCCGCCGATCAAGGATAAGACCACCCTCTTTTTCCGCTCTAAACGGAAATTGGAACTCCCGTACATCGCAAAATATTACAAACTCCATCCCGAAGAAGAAAGGATATGGATCTACTGATGGGCGCTCTTTTCGGACCGGCGGGCAACTCCGACGCGTTTGCCGCCTCAGGTCATAAAAAAACCATAGAAGCCATGGCGTGGCTCCGGGAGATCGGGCTGGACGCCTACGAGTATCAGTGCGGAAGAGGCGTCAACGCGAGCCGCGAGGCGCTTGAAGCGACCCGCGCCGAAGCCGAAAAACACGGCGTCGCTCTCTCGCTCCACGCGCCGTACTTTATCTCCCTCTCCGGGACCGAGCCAGAAAAACGCCTCGGCAGTCTGCGCTATATTAACGAAAGCCTCGACGCCGCCGACGCGCTCGGCGCGTATCTCATCGTCATCCACACCGGAAGCGCGTCCAAGATCAGCCGCGAGGAAGCGGTCGGGCTCGCCAAGGACACGATGTGCCGCGTCCTGGAGGAAAACAGATTTCCCGGCATCCGCCTCGGACTCGAAACGATGGGCAAGGAAAATCAGCTCGGCACGCTCGGCGAGGTGCTCGATATATGCAAGCTGGATAAACGCCTGTGGCCGGTCGTCGACTGGGGCCATATGAACGCCCGCAATCTGGGCGGCCTCTTTACCGACGTCGACAGCTATCGCCGCGTCTTTGAAACGATCGGCGAGACGCTCGGCGACGAGTACGCAAACGAGCTCCATTGCCATTTTTCAAAGATCGAATATACCGACAAGGGCGAAAAACGGCACCTCACCTTCGAAGATACGACCTTCGGCCCGCCGCCCGAACCGCTTATGGAGTGTATAGCAAAATACGGCTTCTCCCCCCGCGTCATCTGCGAGTCAGCCGGTACCCAGTCCGACGACGCGCTGTATATGAAGCGGTGCTACGAGGGGTATTTGAGTTAATTTTTTATATTATATGGGGGCGCTTTTGAAAGGCTCCGGGGAAAGCTTTTCCCGAAAAGTTTCCCCGGAATAACACGATCCACCGGAATAATACGAAAGGAAAGATAGAAAATGACAAGACTTGAAAAACTGCGCGCGGCTCTGCCGGCCGGAAGTGACGGGATAATAGTCACCGACGAGATAAACCAGCGTTATCTTACGGGATTTGCGTACACCGACGGATACGTGATAGTGACGCGGACCGCGGCGCTGCTGATGTGCGATTTCCGCTACATCGAGGCGGCGAAAGCCAAAGCCGATCCCGCGTTTGAAGTGCGCATGTTCGAGGGCAAGCGGAGCGAATGGATGCCGCGGCTGATGGACGAATTCGGCGTAAAGGCGATCGCATACGAGGACGAGACGCTCGCCTGCGCGGCGCTTGAAGGTTTGAAGGCGACGCTGCCCGGGCGGGAGTTCCTGGCGGCGGGAAGCCTGCTTTCCGATCTGCGCGAATTCAAGGACGACGGCGAGATTGAAAAGCTGATCGCGGCGCAGAGAGTGGCGGAAGCGGCGCTGGAGCACATAATGGGCTACATTACCCCCGACCGCACCGAGATCGACGTCGCGCTGGAGCTTGAATTTTATATGCGGGCGCACGGGGCGCAATCCACGTCCTTCAGCACGATAGCCGTATCCGGGACCGCCTCTTCCCTGCCGCACGGCGAGCCGCGCCCGGTCAAGCTGGAGCGCGGGTTCCTGACGATGGACTTCGGCGCGCTCAAAGACGGGTACTGCTCCGACATGACCCGCACGGTGGTCATAGGCAAGGCGGACGATGAAATGAAGCGCATCTACAACACGGTGCTGACCGCCCAGACGGAGGCGTTCAAGGCGATCCGCGAGGGCGTGACCGGATGCGAGATCGACAAGATCGCGCGCGATATCATCTACGGCGCGGGGTACGAAGGCTGCTTCGGTCACGGACTGGGGCACGGCGTGGGGATGTACATCCACGAGGAGCCGCGGCTCTCGCCGATGGGCAAAAAGACGCTCGCCCGCGGTCACGTCGTCACCGACGAGCCCGGCATCTACATCGAGGGCAAATACGGCTGCCGCATCGAGGATATGATAGTCATACGCCCGGACGGACGGGTCGAGGACATCACTCTCGCTCCGCACGAGCTGATCGAACTGTAAAAAACAGCCGTTTTTTCAAAAAAACTTCTTTCAAACTATTGAAAAGTACGGCAAAATAATGTAAAATAAATCGAATGAATATAATTAACCTCTGGAGGATATTTTTATGGTAACAGCCGGTGATTTCAAAAACGGACTGACCTTTGAACTTGACGGACAGGTAATGCAGGTCATCGAGTTCCAGCACGTCAAACCCGGAAAGGGCGCGGCATTTGTACGTACAAAATTCAAGAACGTCAAGACCGGCGCGGTCGTTGAGCGTTCTTTCAGCCCGACCGACAAATTCGAGAACGCGATGGTCGACCGCCGCGAGATGCAGTACCTTTACAACGACGGCGATCTTTACTACTTCATGGACATGGAGTCCTACGAGCAGCTCCCGATCAGCAAGGACAAGCTCGACGACAACTTCAAGTTCGTCAAGGAAGAGATGATGTGCCGCATCGTCTCCTACAAGGGCGACATCTTCGCGGTCGAGCCTCCCATCTTCGTTGAGCTCGAGGTCACCGACACCGAGCCCGGCTTCAAGGGCGACACCGCGACCGGGACCACCAAGCCCGCCACCCTCGAGACCGGCGCGATCGTCAAGGTCCCGCTGTTTATCGAGATCGGCAACAAGCTCCGCATAGACACCCGCACCGGCGAGTATCTTGAAAGAGCGTAAGTCACGACCGAAAGGAGCGACGATATGAGCATCACCGAAAAGGCCGCATATCTCAAGGGCCTTATGGACGGCATGAAGCTGGACGAGACCAAGGACGAGACCAAGCTGCTCCGCGCGCTTGTCTCCACCGTCAGCGAGCTTGCCGACGAGATAGCCGACACCCAGGACGACGTAGACACCCTTAACGCATACGTTGAAGAGATCGACGAGGATCTCGGCGCCGTTGAGGAATACGTTTTCGGCGGCGACGACCTCGACTGCGACTTCGACTGCGAAAACTGCGAAGACGCCGAGAACTGCGAGTACGCCGACGAGGACTACGAGCCCGAGGACGAAGAGGCAAAGGAAGAAGAATAATTCCGATCTATACGCGCAAAAAAGCATCCGGACGTTTCCGGATGCTTTTTGCGTTCTTATTTATCTTATGCTTTCGAGCGTGACAAAGAAATACTCACCGTATTCGGTGTTCGGTCCGTCATAGCCGGTGAAGAAATATGTAGCGTCGGAGTAGAAGAATATGATCATAGATTCGATGCGTTCACTCAGTCCGTCGGAGATCGTATATCCCGCCCATACGCTTTCGACTCCTCTCCACGGAGAATTTTCGTAATAAATAATCTCCTTGAAGCCGTCCACCGTGCTTTTGAGATACTCCTCCATATAGCTTTCCGTATAGGTCAGGGATGACGAGGGCTCGCCGGCGGTGAGGATCATCCACCCCTCAGCGTCGGGATAGTCCGGATTGTAGATAACGAACCTATCTTCGCCGGTGTCGTCTACGGTACAAACGCTCGGTACGTCGAAGGTCATACCCTTGAACTTGTATACGGTGACGTCGATACCGTAATAGTCTTCGCTCCCGTAGATGTCGTCCGCGTCGGCTTTGACCGTGGTCATGGCGTCGGTCTTTTCCAATGCGGTTTTGACCGTACCGACCGTTTGCGCGTCGCCGCCATTGCCATTACAGGATGCCAGCGAGAAGATAAAGGCGGCGCAAAGCAATGCAGCGACAATCTTTCTGATCATTTTTTGAGCCTCCTTTTTGATACTAAAAGTACAACACCGGAACGCCGTCCGGGATTTCCTTTGCGTTTTCCTCGATGATCTCGGATTTATCCCTTCTACCGGAGAGAGGGT
The DNA here is from genome assembly GCA_017450885.1 of Clostridia bacterium. Classification (GTDB taxonomy): domain Bacteria; phylum Bacillota; class Clostridia; order Oscillospirales; family CAG-272; genus RGIG3438. Next base: position 13,903 of record JAFSSR010000130.1, read on the forward strand.
GATCGTTTAAATAATTTACGAAGTCCGATGTATCGAACGACACCGCGCGCTTTATTCCGTTCTCGCAGATCCACAGGCTGTGGTCGTTGGATTTGTCGTAAAGCCACTTGTCAAATGCTCTCTCTACCTTTTTGATATCATCGCAAATATCATCCGGCACCGAGATAAGATCGGTATGATACATAAACTCCAATGCGATGGTTTTCATATTGCTTCCCCGTCAGTTTTCCACCGAGAAAACGATCTTTTTTGTATCAAAATCAACTTCTTTATCAAAGCACTTGATATCGCGAACTGTAAACTTGTTAAACAGCGAATCGAAGAGAGACGCCCTGATATACCCGTTGGCAAAATGAACTTCATTGCCGTCCGCATCTATGTAGTAGAACGCCGCCAACCCCGGTCTGTAATGTAAAACAATCTCCGCCGTCTTTTCTCCATATTTGTAATACCCACCCTCGCCCCATACGATCTCGATCTCCGGATCGTCACATTTGAGCACCGTACCGTCGTCAAATTCGGGAACATACCGACTCGCGACAGTAAGATAAACTATAGCGGAGATAAGGATGAGCAACAGCGACAGAGTTACGATCAGCGCTGTTTTCAATAACACTATCGATTTGTCTTTCTTCATACTATAACCTATTTAATCCCTCTAAAAGCACAACGTCTTCTTTAGTTTCATTGTCGACGGTCAATAGTCTCTCGTGAGAAATATAACAGAGCCAGAGTTTTCCGTCCCTGAAGAAACATATATCCTCCGGAAGCGTTCCGCCGTTCCAGTCTGAAATGCTGTCGGCAAGATATATGACCTTTTTCAGTTCCATGCCGGTTCGGAACGTAACGATCTCCGCGTCTGTGAACATACTTTTGGTAAAACAATGCGCCGTGACCGGTCTGCGTTCCAAAACACATCCGTATAAAGCGTCGAACGCTTCTGCGCATACAAATCCGCCGTCTTCCGCGCGTTCAAACACCGCGCTCGCCTTCTGACAAGATGCGTTTGCGTACTCCATCAACCGGAGATATCTGTTCCCTGTTATAGATTCAACGGACAGTTCGATCATTTTTTATTATATACCCTTTCGTTGTTGCTGTCAAATAAACGTTTTATGTGAAGCCGTCACTTTCGGCGGGAGACAAGCCCCCGCCCTACGGTGTTTGGTGATGGGACCCCCGTTCGACCGCCCAAACGCTGTCATTGCGAAGCCGCCGACTGGAATTGTACTCGTCCTCCAGACGGTACGGCGGCTGTGGCAATCCGTATTCCCATTTGACGAGATTTCTGCTGAAATTATATGCAGGAGAACGGATTGCCGCGACCAGCCTGCGGGCCGGTCTCGCAATGACAGTTAGGGGCGTTTCTTTGGGCGGGCTGAAGGTTTCAATCGTGCGGAGAGTATCTTTAATGCGCCCTCGGGTGCTCCCCGGCGTTTTGGGAGAGGTATTCGTCGAGGGTGAGGCCGTCTAAGTTGTGATCGTCGGAGTCTCTACATGCCTCCTGCCACAGAGAATACTCCTTTTCAATATCAAAACCTTCGGAGACAGTCACCGTCTTTTGGGGTGTATAGACTATTTTCCCGTCCAGTATCTCCGCCTTACCATACTCGCGGTAGAGCTCGTCGCGTGCGACGCAAAGCTCCATTATTCCGCCAACGACCTGATCCTTTCTCCAGCCGAACTTGTGGGCGGTTCGTCTGTAGCCAAGCTCGCCGTCAATTTCTAAAAAGATGATATCCGAACAGGTTTCAACGTCGTCGGTCAGTTTCAGCAGTCCGTCGACCTTAACGTATCCGTCTTTATTGATAACGTAGGAGCAGCCGTTCCCGTATGACGTAAACGCAACGACCGAGTATTCGCCCGCGTCGAAAGCCTGAAAAAGTCCGTTGCCCGTTAAGTACAGCCTATCCTCTCCGGCAAGCTCTATCCTTTGACCGCGGGCGTTTATCGTCTCAACGAATACGAATTGCAAATTGCTGTCGTCTTCTCTTTCCGTGCTGACTTCGAGAGTTATACCATCCGCCTTGATGACGTCGTTCTCTGACAGCGGCACATCCCCGTTTCCGATAAGATGGGCAGCTTTCGGAAAGGCATTGTCGGGCTCATCCGAAAATGACGGAATAACAAGCGCTCCGTCGTCGTCCCGTTTTATACTATTAAGAAGGGCAGCCTCTTTTTCAAGCCATTCTATCTGCGCAGGATCAAGCGAAGTCCCGGTATCCGCCGTTATTTCAGGATCAGTTTCCGATCCCGGCGCGGTATCCGATCCATTAGCCGGCGGATCTGAATCAGAAGGAGCCGACGATGTATCTTTTCTTTCAAAAACCAACTTATCCGTGCCGAAGTCGACAGTAGAATCGCTGTTATATTCCATACTGCTGATGATCAAACGTGAGCCGTCATCCGAAAGTTCGATCTTTCCGGATGCGAACCCCCATCTTCTTCCCGAAGTGTCGCCGTATGAAAAGAACGCTTTATGTTGTTCACTGTTGAATTCGAATTCGGTGACAACGGATCCGTTGTCGAACTTTCCGACGATCCTGCCGTCATTCTGTACGGTCAGAGTCACTTCCGGGTCGTTTGAAACGTAGATCGATCCCGGGTACCAGTATATCTGCTTTCCGTCCTTATCAAACCCGAAATAAAACGCCAGGGCAAGCGCGGCGGCGATCACGATGACGATCGCGAAAACTATGAGTATAGCTCTGGTTTTTTTATATGTGTTTTTCATAGCATCGTCCTTTCAACAGATGATCTGTTATATTAGACGTTAAAAAAAGAATTTTGTTCCCTAATAAACAGTTTCCAGTTTGATTATAACAAATAATAGTAAAAAATGGTGAATTATTTGTGTATGTTTTATAAATTGTTTTGCTGACTATTTGACTTTAGCGCCTCGCGAAAGCAAAAAACAACCACATATTATACCGGGCGTTTGTGTTTGCACGAGTCGATATACACGTTTCGGGGGCCGCGCCTCGCGGCTTGCACGAGTCGATATACACGTTTCGGGGACCGCGGCTCGCGCCTTGCGAAAAAAACAACCACATATTATACCGGGCGTTTGTGTTCGCACGAGTCGATATACACGTTTCGGGGGCCGCGCCTCGCGGCACGCGGCACGCGGCGGCAATAAAAAAACACGGTCGAAACCGTGAACTTTTCTTTTTTTGCGGTGCGGGCGGCATCTTCTCTGCCCTGATCCGGTAATGCTCCGACGACCGTTTTCCCCCTCGGCCATTTTGTCGGCTCATTCCCCCTCCGTCTCCGGTGAGGATGCCGCTTACCGCATGTTTTGAAATCAATTTCCTAAAGAGA
>JAFSSR010000131.1 GCA_017450885.1 Clostridia bacterium
GTCATGGCGAGTATGAGCGCGAGCGCGATGAAAACGACGCCTTTTCGCTTTTTGGCGGTATCGAGTATGTTTTTTATCCTTGTTTTCATATCGTTGAATCTCGGGTTGAATTCGGTTGTCATTATACCGCCGGTGTAAAAGCTGCTTTCGATGACCGAAACAAGCGCTTTCCCGTATTCTGCTCGTTTCTCGTCTCCGCAGCCTTCAAGCGCCTTTTCGTCGCAGGAATACTCCATTTCTTTTTCCATCCGGCGTACCGCGATATAGGCGAGGGGGTTGAGAAAATTGATCGAAAGAGCGGCGGCACAGGCGAGCTTTGCCCAGACGTCTCCGCGGCGGAAGTGGGTCAGCTCGTGGCGGAGGATACCTCTTGTCCCCTCGGAAACGCCGCAGTTTTCTGGAAGTATTATCCTGCTTTTGAAAAAGCCGTAAAGCATCGGCGACTGGCGTCTTGACGTGAAACACAGCGCGGGGCGTCGTTTAATATTCATTTCATCGCAGACCTGCGCGTACAGTTCGGAGATCTCCGGCGCAGGTGCGGTAAGCGACCGTTTCAGATTGCGGACGTAACCGAAATAGACCGCAAGCCTGACGGCAAATACGACGGCCGCGGCTGAGATATATGAAATGACTATGATCTGCGCGGCGGAAAGGGAAGAGGCGGGAGCGTCCGCCGGCCTGCTTTCGGACTGTTCCGGGACGACCGTCTTCGCTGGCGAATCCGGTCCGGACGGCCGGAAGGCCGGAGCCGTCCCCGATTCGGCGCCCGAAGCGGGACTCGCCGGTACGCCGGCGTAATCATTCGCCGGAGCCGGCGAAACGTCCGATATTTCCAATATTGTTGAATGATCGTCGGGCGCCGGCCTCGGACGGTTTTCCGGACTCGGCGCGGAAAGGAATTCGGGCACGGGCGCCTCTACTACGGACGGGATGAATGAGAAGGTCACGGGCACGCAAAGTCTGACGATGACGATAGCCCAAATCGCGTATCTGCACGCCGAACGGAAGCGCCCGGCGGTAATGCGTGATACTATCAGCGCAAGCAGGATAAGTACGGACGAAGATGCGGTGAATATCAAAAAGTCGAGCATTTTATTTGTTCACCTTGCCTTTGTTCTCTATCAGCGCGGAAAGCTCGTCAAGCTCCGATTTCGTAAACTCTCCATTATCGATAAGACTTGCAATAAGGCGGCTCTTGCTCCCATTGAAAAATCTGTTGATAAAGCCTTTTTCGGCTTCGCCGGTATAGTCGGAGCGTTTTATTTTCGGCGTAATGAGCTTGTAGGTTATCGGCTTATCGATAACCCTGATATTTACGAAGCCTTTTTTTGCAAGCCGGTCGATAAGGGAATGTACGGCCGGTTTGGTGCAGGGCCTTTTTACCTGAAGAGCCTCGTGGACGTCGGATACCATCATGGGCTTTCCCGCGTCCCAGAGTATCATCATTATATCAAGCTCGGAGTCGGGCAGCTCGACCGTTTTTTTCATACTGATACCTCCCGCATAATCATATATGCAACTGCATATATGATTATACACTTTGCATATCGATTTGTCAATACACAAAAATTATTTTTCGCATATTTCCCGAATAGTTTACAAAATATAATTATTGTGATATAATATACATTGAATTATTTTTTATTGCGGAGGGCCGTTATGAAAGCTTACGGAAAAAAGACCTGGCTCATAGCCGATAACTATCTCAATTCGGTGTCTCTCAACGATTGGAATTCTCACGAGGCCGTATGCGTTCTCAACACCTCGGATGAGGACGCGAAGCTCGATTTTACGCTTTTCTACGAGGACAGGGAGCCCTGCCGTGATTTCAGTTCGGTATGTCCGGCGCAGAGGACCCATCACGTCCGTCTCGACCGCATCAGAAGCGCCGACGGGAAGGCGATCCCCACCGACCTGCCGTATGCCATGCTGATAGAAAGCAGCGTTCCGGTCGTGGTGCAGTATTCTCGTCTCGACACCTCGCATAAAGAGATGGCGCTGATGACCACTATCGCTTATCCTGTCGAGGAATGACCTTGTGATTTTTTTTATCAGATAAAAATCAGGAGTTTTGGAAATGAAAAAACCTGTTGCCGTACTTCTTTGCGCCGGCGAAGGCACCCGGATGAACGACCAGCGTACGAATAAAGTGTGCTACGAGGTCGCGGGAGTGCCGGTCATAATCCGCACGATCAGTTCGATGCGCGAGGCGGGCATAGAGAATTTCGTCTGCGTGGTCGGAAGCAAAGCGGAAAAGGTGATGGAATGTCTTAAGGACGTCCCCGGGGTGACCTACGCCTTCCAGTCCGAGCGTAAGGGCACCGGAGACGCCGCTATGTGCGGCCTTAAGGTGCTTGACGCGTTCGACTATGACGGTCCGGTCCTCATCGCCATGGGCGATAAGATCATTTCGCCCGACGTTTTCGTTTCGATGGCGGAGCGGTACGACGCAGTATCAAAGAAGCCGGTACTTGCCGTTCAGCCGCGCGAATTCAACAGGAGCGGCGGAAGGATATGCATAAAGGACGGGGCTGTCTGCGGGATATATGAAATGCTCGATTCTGCGCTTCTGTATCTTGCCGGCTGCGCCGATAAGACAGAGGCGGGTCTGCAGAAAGCCATAGACTCGCTCGGGATCAACGAAAAGAAAAAAGGCAAGCTACTTCGCGCTTTCGCGGAAGCGGGGGATAAGCTCAAAAACAGTACGGTCCTCGCCGGAAAGAGTTTTACCTATGACGAGATAGAGAGCGGCGGGTACGTCAATACCGCGACGTATATCGTAGACGCAAAGGAGATCCGTTCCGCTCTGCTTTCGGTTGGCGACGGCAACGTCCAGAACGAGATATACGTCACCGACGCGCTGAATAAGATAATATCGGAAAACGGAGCCGAGATCCTTCCCGTCTCCGACAAGGCGAAGATGCTGACGTACAGCACCATGGAAGAGCTGCTGTCGCTTAACCGGTATTTCGTCAAGCCGGACGAGAAGGACGAGGATATTCCGTACGCAAGCGAGCGTATTTATACGATCAAGCTGTGGGGCGACGACGTCGCGCGGACCTTCCGCGATATTTACGGAGACAATCCAGAGCTTATCGAGGAGCGCAAAAACAGGATCATCGCTCTGCTCGAAGCGTTCATAGACAAATTCGGAGACAGGCGAGTAGTCGTTTCGAGATCGCCCGGGCGTGTAAATCTGCTCGGCAGGCACATCGAGCACAGAGGCGGGAGCATCAACGTGATGTCGGTAAACCGCGAAACGCTTGTTGTCGCCGCGCCGCGCGAGGACGATATGGTCCATATCGCAAATTTGGATCCGAAGTATTCGGAACGCACCTTCGGGATCATTGAGTCGCTTCGCGACTTTACCGACGGCGACTGGCTCGAATTCATCGAAAACGACGCTACTTTGCAGATGATACTTGAGAGCCGCGGCGACTGGGTCAATTACGTCAAGGCCTCCGTCCTCCGTTTGCAGATGAATCAGCGAAAGAACCTTATACGCGGTATGGATATGCTGTTCTGCGGCAACATTCCGCAGGCGGCGGGGCTTTCCTCTTCGTCGAGCATAGTGGTCGCTACGACAGAGGCCGCCATAGCACTCAATCATCTTGATATCAAGGCTAAGGACTTTATCCATCTCTGCGGAGAGGGAGAATGGTTCGTCGGATCGCGCGGAGGGGCGGGAGATCACGCCGCCATCAAGTGCAGCAAGCGCGATATGATAACGCACATCAAGTTCTGTCCTTTCGAGATCGGCGAGTCTGTCGAGTTCTCGCACGATTACAATATCGTCGTCGCCAACAGCTTTGTAGAAGCGAAAAAGAGCGACGGCGCGAGGGACAAGTTTAACCAGAAGGTAGCTTGCTATGAGATAGGCTTTATGCTAATCAAAAAGAACCACCCTCAATTTGAAGGCAAGCTGAACTATCTTAAGGATATTAATCAGAAGACCCTCGGGATCACTCAGGCGAGGGTGTACAAAATGATTTTGTCACTTCCGGAGTATATGACCAAAAACGAGATATATAACGCGCTCCCGGAAAAGAAAAAAGAGCTCGACCGCATAATGAAGACTCACGCCGAGGCGAAACTATACGAGATACGGAGCACCATCCTCTACGGAGTCGCGGAGTGCCAGCGCGCCGATCTGTGCCTCGATCTTCTCAAGCGCGGCGATTACGTCAAGCTCGGCAGGCTGATGAACGTCAGCCACAACGGAGACCGCGTTTCGCGCGGCGGTGAGAGCTACGATTATTCCGCCGGAGACGCCTATCTCCTTTCGCTTATCGACGACCTTGAAAGCGAGGATCCCGACCGCGTCTTCCGCGCGCAGATATACAATCAGCCGGGAGGTTACGGCTGTTCGACAGAGACGATAGACGATCTTGTCGACTTTGCCGTCGGCAGACCGGGCGTCATGGGAGCCGAGCTTTCCGGAGCCGGTCTCGGAGGATGCGTCATTATCCTTGTCAAGAAAGACAAGACGGAGCATCTGCTCTCGTCTCTCAAGGAGTATTATTACGATAAAAACAATTTGCCTATGGGGGCGCAGGTGTTTATTCCCGTCGCCGGCTCCATGGCGCTTTAACGGAGGGTATTATGGCAGACAAGATCTTATTGACGGGCGGCGCGGGATTTATCGGAACTCACACCGCGATCGAGCTCGACCGGGCGGGTTATGAGCCGGTCATCGTTGATAATTATTCCAACAGCTCGCCCGAGGCTGTCAACAGAGTATCAAAGATAATCGGTAAGGAAGTCAAGCAATATGACGCCGACGTCCGCGACGGAGCTTTTCTCGACCGGATATTTACGGAGAACGATATAAAAGCCGTCATCCACTTTGCCGGACTTAAGGCAGTAGGCGAGTCGGTAAGTAAGCCCATAGAGTATTACGAGAACAATCTCGGCTCGACCCTGACTCTTTTAAAGGCGATGCTCCGCAACGGAGTTAAAAACTTCGTTTTCAGTTCGTCGGCGACCGTTTACGGAGTTCCCGAAAGAGTCCCGCTCGATGAGACCATGAAGACTCCCGGCTGTACCAACCCCTACGGCTGGACGAAACTGATGAACGAGCAGATATTGCGTGACGTTTCATACGCTGACCCCGATCTTTCGGTAATGCTCCTGCGATACTTCAATCCTGTAGGAGCGCACGAAAGCGGACTGATCGGCGAGGACCCGCGCGGGATACCGAACAATCTGTTCCCGTATATCACCCAGGTCGCCGTCGGCAAGCTCCCGATGCTTTCGGTCTACGGCAACGACTATCCCACTCACGACGGGACGGGAGTACGCGACTATATTCACGTCGTCGACCTCGCCGCGGGTCACGTCGCAGCCCTGTCGTACGTGTTTACGCACAAGGGATGCGAGACCGTCAATCTCGGCACCGGGGTGGGCTACAGCGTGCTCGATATGGTCAACGCTTTTGAGCGCGTGAACGGTATAAAGATACCGTACCGCATCGCCGACCGCCGCCCTGGAGACGTCGCGGAATGTTATGCGGACGCATCCAAGGCGCTCGAGCTTTTCGGATGGAAGACCGAGAAGACGCTCGACGATATGTGCCGCGACGCCTGGAACTGGCAAAAGAAAAATCCCGACGGCTTCGGGAAATGACAATTATTCAAAATAACTGCAAAGCGCCCGGAGCGATCCGGGCGCTTTTTAATGATATTTATTATAAATACGATATTCGAATTTCGTCGGAGGATGCCGACGCGGCGGTGAGGCGGTAATCCCGATCTTTGAATTCCGGGAAATAAACGTATTTTCCGTCGATCGCCGTTTTATACGTCCCGTCGAAAGCGACTGTCTGTATGCCGGACATCCGCAGGGCGAGAGACGATCCTTCCGCTTTTGTTACCGCCTCTTTAATCGACCAGATACGGATACTTTCTTTTATCCGTTCATCATCGGAAAGGGAAGCGAGGTATTCGTTTTCGCGCGGTGTAAAAAACCGTCTCGTCACCGGTCTGCCTATCGGTCTGATAAGCTGTATATCCACTCCGATATCATTTTCCGAAACCGCAAGGACCGTCCAGCAGCCGGAGTGTGAGACGTTGAACCTGAATAGGCCTTTCTCGGCAAATTCCGGCTTGCCGTTCGCTCCGCGGATAAGGTCTGGAAAGGACTTTCCCGGATATCTTTCGGAAAAGACCTTTTCAAGGAGCGCAGTCCCCGTCTCGTGACCTTTTCCGGCTTCGTTTTGTTTTGCGTAAAGCTCGATCATTCTTCAAAAGGGAATTTGTAATCGAGTCCGAGATCGTCGCGTACCGCGATAAGGTCTTTCTTTACGCCGTCGTTGATCGGAAGACCGTGCTCGCGTCTGTAGCACCATACGTCGTATTCCTTCTCGCCTGCGGTGTAGATCCTGCTCTCTCCGGGAGCCTTTTGAGACGCGCGCAGACCGCGGCAGATCTCGCCGGCTGTCTTTCTGAATTCCGCTTCGCCCATGAACGCGTCAGTGTCGATAGCTACAAAGAAGTGCCCGAGATGGAATTTCTTTTTGTTTCCGTTCTCGTCGATCCCGGTCAGCATCTTCATATAGTTGCCCTGCGCGAGCGCGGCGGACAGTATCTCGACCACCGTCGCGTACCCGTAGCCCTTGTATCCCGCAAGCTCCTCGCCTATGCCGCCGAGCGGCGCGAGAGCGGCTTTGCCGGTGTTGAGCTCATCGAGGATCGCGACGGAATCGGTATGCGGCTTTCCGTCTCTGCCTATCACCATTCCGGCGGGGGTGTCCTTGCCGACCCGGGCGTAGTATTCGATCTTGCCTCTCTGCGAAATGGAGGTCGCGCAGTCGAGAACGAAGTCGAACGGCTCGTCCGTGGGCAGACCGAAGGTCATCGGGTTGGTCCCAAGCATATTTTCAACTCCGAAAGTCGGCGCGATCGACGGGCGGGCGTTCGTGCCCGTAACCCCTATGCATCCGGCTTTTGAAGCCATGGTCGCGTAATATCCCGCTATTCCGTAATGCGTCGAGTTCCGTACAGCTACCATGCCCATGCCGTATTTTTTTGCCTTTTCTATCGCTATGGACATCGACTTATAACCGATGACCTGTCCCATGCCGTCGTGACCGTCTACCACCGCGGTCGTAGGCGTCTCGCGGACGATCTCAAAATTTGTGACCGGGTTCTGGATGCCCGCCTTGATGCGGTCGATATAGATCGGTTTGAAGCGGTTGACGCCGTGGGACTCGATGCCGCGGCGGTCGCTTTCGACAACAACGTCGGTGCAGATCTTTGCGTCCTCGTCGGGCACTCCGTAGCCGACAAAGGCGTCGTGGATGAAGTTTTCAAGAGTTTTGAAATCAATGATATTTGACATGGTTTTGCTCCTTACAGTTTAATTGATATTTCTCCGTGATCGAGGCTTTCGCGCACTCCGGACGGATATTCCACCAAAAGGGAGGCGTCGTCCCGTATCCCTATCGCTTTTGCAGACCTTTCGCCAGCAGGTCCCGAAACTGTTATGTTTTTTCCTATGACGATCGATCTTTTGCGGTAACGGTCAATTATACCGCCTTCATTCAGATCTTCCGGGGGCTCTCCTATCCTTGCGGCAATATTCGATATGAGCTCGCATATGTCCGGCGGAGCGGCGTAGTCGGAGATCGCGCCCGCGATCCCGGATATCTCCGGAGGGTAATCCTCCGCCGGCCGCAAAACGTTTATCCCGACGCCGCAAATGAGATGCAGCGCGGTCCCGTCGCTCACCGCTTCGCATAGGATCCCCGCGATCTTTTTGCCTTTGTAAAAAAGATCGTTCACCCATTTTATCCCCGGAGAGACGCCCGATAAAATTTCTATCCCTTCGGCGGCGGCGACAGACGCGAGAACGGTAAGGTTTTTTGCCTTTTCCGGCGAGGAACAGTTTTTGATCAGAATACTGAAATAAGCTCCGCCCGCCGGAGAAGAAAAAACGTGACCCCTGCGCCCGCGGCCTCCCGTCTGTCTGACCGCGGCAACGAGAACGCGGTCTGGAAGGATACCGGCGTTTTGTTTTAAGTAATCGTTAGTTGATCCGATCTCGTCAAAAACGAGTATCTTTTCATATTTGCCGCCAAGCGCGATTTCCAGTCGCGCGCACTTTTCAAAATCTATTTTCATTTCAGATTAAAGGCGCATCGGAGATATATCCGATGCGCCTCCGCTTTGATTATCATTTAACGTCGTTTTCGTCGAACTTGTCGCCGCACTGCGGGCAGAATTTAGGCGGATTATGCGGATCCTCCGGCTCCCAGCCGCATTTATCGCAGCGATAGAGAGGGGCTCCCGAGGGCTTCGGGCTTCCGCATTCGGCGCAGAATTTGCCTTTGTTTACCGTTCCGCATTTGCAGGTCCAGCCTTCGTCCGACGGCTTGGGACTTCCGCACTCGGCGCAGAACTTGCCGGTGTTGCCGGTCTTTCCGCACTTGCAGGTCCATCCCGCGGGGGCTGCCTGGTTTTGCGCGGGAGCGGTCTGCGTAGAAGCCGCACCGCCCATATTGAAGAGCTGCGCGGCGTTCATTCCGCCAACGCCCTGGGCGGCAGCCATGCCGGCAAAGCCCATAAATGCGCCGCCGGGGTTGTTCGCCGCGTCCTTCATCGCCTGAGCCTGAGCTCCCGCGATGTTTGCCGCCGCCATCGTGGGATCGCGGAGAGCGGCGTTGAGCTGAAGGTCGCGGATCCTCTTTTCGTCCTCTTCGGAAGCGGTGACGGAAGATACGCCGAAGGAGACGATGGATATACCGCGGAGGTTATCCCATTTTTCGGAGAGCTCAACGCTTAACGCGTCGGCGAGCTCGGTCGTATGAGCGGGAAGGGCGGAGTAGCGGATGCCTTTTTCGCCTATCTTTGCGAACGCGGGCTGAAGAGCGGTCAGAAGCTCGGTCTTGAGCTGGCTGTCGATCTCGTCGCGCTTGTAATCCGAAGATACGTTTCCGCAGACGTTGGTATAGAAAAGGATCGGGTTGGTGATCTTGTAGGAATACTCGCCGTGGCAGCGAATCGGGATATCAACGTCGAAGCCGACGTTAGTATCGACAAGGCGGAAGGGGACCGCGTTGGGAGTCCCGTATTTGTTGCCGAGGATCTCTTTGAGGTTGAAATAATAGATCCTCTGGTCTTTCGCGGGATCTCCTCCGAAAGTGAAACGCTTGCCCATCGTCTTGAAGACGTCTTTGATGCCCTGACCGAGACTTCCCGAGAAGATGCTGGGCTCGGAGGACATATCGTAAGTATATTCGCCGGGCTCCGCGCAGAGCTCTACGACCTTGCCCTGATCGACGATGATCATGCACTGACCGTCGTTTACCGCGATAAGAGATCCGTTGGAGATGATGTTGTCATTTCCCTTGGTGTTGGAGCTGCGTCCGGTGATCTGCTTTTTGCCCTTTGCGACAAGAACGTCCTGCGGAAGCGCCTCGCAGTAGAAAAACTCTTTCCATTGATCGGCAAGCGTTCCTCCCGCCGCGCCGATTAATGCTTTGATAAGACCCATATCGTACTCCTTTCGATATATAAAAAGTGATGATATTCTTTATTAATGATAACATATTTTTATCGGTTTTTCAAGTTTTTTCTTTAATTTATTGTTTACGACGCGGATGTATGATATAATTAAGAAAAAATCGAGGTGCGGAAATGTCAAAAAAGGATTTCGAAATAGTATATTCGCCTGAAACGGGCGGCATCTCCTCGATAATCATCTCCGGCGATGAACACCGGATGAATTGGGTCGAAAGCGCCGCGGCCGTATGGGGCGCGCCGTATTATAACGCGCAGGTCTCTTTTAACAGATACGATCCTTTGCGCCTCGTCTCTTTTTCTGAAGAAAGATCGGTGTATGAAAACGCGCTTGCGCGGATCGCGGTCACTCGCCGGTTCGGCGATGAAGGGCGCTTTGAGGAGAGCTACGTATTTGAGAATATTTCATGCTCGCCTCTGTTTGTCCGCAAAGGCGAGTTCGGGATATCCACTCCGTTTAACGATAGTTACGCCGACGCCGCCCTCTGCCTCACAAGCCGCTGTCATACGCATATTTTCTGCGGCGGCACTTCGTCCTGGGTGTGCGCTCTCCGCATGGGGGAGAGCGACAAGAACCTCGGTCTCGTGCTTACCGAAGGGACGCTCGACTGCTACCGCCAGTGGCTTCCTCCGTATGCAAAGAACGACCGCGGAGACCTTATGCTCTGCGCCGCGCCCTTCGATCTCCTGCCCGGAGAAAAGTATACTCTCTCCTGGACGTTGTTCGTTCATTCCGGCAATGGCGGGGATGCGCGTGATAATTCATTCTTTTCCCAAATTGAAAAAATCGCTCCGCAAAAGATACTTATGCGTTTCGATCACGATACCGTTTTTGCAGGCGAAGACCTTATAATCGATCTGCGTTCAAAAAACAGCGATCTTATTTCCGCGGTATGCTCCGTCAACGGCGAGAACGCGGCGAAACGCCGTGTTGATAAAGACGGCGCCGTCTCGTTTTCATATACCCCGAAAGCATTCGGCGAGCTTACGGTCAAGGTCAGATGCGGGGAAGAGACCGTCGTCGGTCGCGCGTTCTGCAGTCCGCGTCTCGAAGAGCTTATCGGAAAACGGGTCGATTTTATATGCCGGAAGCAGCAGTATCACTCCCCCGGACATCCTCTCGACGGGGCGTACCTTATCTACGATAACGAGTCCGACAGTCTGTATTTTTCAAACAACGTCGCGGATCACAACGCATCCCGCGAGCGGATCGGGATGGGCATACTTGTCGCAAAGTATCTGCAGAAAAATCATAATGACGCCGCTCGGTCCTCGCTCGACGATTACGTCGGCTTCGTTCTTCGCGAGTTTGTCGATCCCGAGACGGGAGACGTTTTCGATACGATAGGCCGCGATCCGACGCAGATACGGCTTTATAACGCGCCCTGGGTCTGCGTTTTTATGTGCGAGCTTTACAAGCTGCGGGGCGATAAGAAGTATCTCGCCATAGCCTCGCGGGTTATGAAAAAGTATTATGACGGCGGAGGAGATCGCTTCTATCCGAACGCTTTTTCGCCGGCGGAACCGGTCAGGCTTATGCGAGAAGCCGGTATGGATAGGGAAGCGGACGAGCTCTTTGACTCGATAAAGCGGCATTGCGGGAATATCATCGCCAACGGCATAGAGTATCCGAAACACGAGGTCGATTATGAGCAGACCATCGTCGCTCCGGCGCTGACCTTCCTTCTGCAGGCTTACGAGCTGACAGGCGATAAAAACTATCTCGATAACGCCGTGATCCATTTGAAACTGCTCGACCGATTCAACGGATTTCAGCCCGATCACCGTCTCGACGAGGTTGCGATACGCCATTGGGACGACTATTGGTTCGGCAAGTCCGCTATGTTCGGCGACACGCTTCCGCACTACTGGAGCGTTCTCTCCGGCTGGTGCAAGTATTTGTATTATCGGGCGGCTGATATAGAACGATTTCGGCTTGAAGCCTGCAATTCGGCGCGCAACTGCCTCTCGCTGTTCAGCCCCGACGGAAAGGCTTCCTGCGCCTACGTTTATCCGTACATGGTGAACGATAAAAGGGGAGAGTTCTGCGACGCCTGGGCAAACGATCAGGATTTCGCCCTCTATTTTGCGATAAAGATACTTGAAGGAGAAGAATGATGACCGATCCGAAAATATACCTTGCAGTAGACAACTGCTTCGCGTCTAAACGCTGGACCGAGCCTGCCGAGTGGATGGACGTAATAAAGTCTCTCGGACTGTATTACGTTGAAGCGAGCGCCGATACCGAGTGCGACCCGCTGTATATGGGCGAGGATTATATGAAACGCTGGGAAGACAAGATCGCTTCCGCATCCGAAAAAACGGGAGTCAGGGTCGCGAACCTCTATTCCGGTCACGGGACCTACGCAACTCTCGGACTCGCCCACACCGACCCGGAGGTCCGTTCGCGCTTTCTGAACGAATGGCTCAAGCCCATGGCGAAGACCGCTTCTGCGATCGGAGCGGGCCTCGGCTTTTTCTGCCACGCTTTTTCGGACAGCGTTCTGCAAGATCCGGAAAGATACGCGGAATTCAAAAACAATCTTTACCGCGATCTCGCCGAGCTTGCCGCGTACGCCCGTGATGCGGGATGTACGCCGATAGGCGTCGAGCAGATGTATTCTCCTCATCAGATACCGTGGACGGTAAATGGCGCCGCGGAACTGATACACGAAGTATCCGAAAAGGCGGGCGCGCCGTTTTATATCACCGTCGACGTCGGACATCAAAGCGGACAGAGAAGGTTCGTCCGCCCGTCGAGAGAGGATATCGCCTCCGCTTTGATCCGAAAGCTCGGCGGAGATAAATGTCCGTCTCTCTGGCTCGGGCAGCAAAAGGCATTCGATATCTTTGACTGCGCCTCCGACGCGGACGACTACACCGTGGACGCGATAGTCCGATCGACCGACGGATACGACTATATGTTCGCCGATTATGATGACGGCGACACCTACAGATGGCTTTCGGAACTCGGATGTTATTCTCCCATCGTCCACCTCCAGCAGACCGACGGCGTCTCTTCGGCGCACCTTCCTTTTACCGCCGAATGCAACGCCAAAGGGATCATTGCCGGGGAAAAAGTCCTCTCTTCTATCTCGAAGGCGTACAGTCTGCCGGACGATCCCGGTATGCCCGCAAAACCCGATAAAATATTCCTTACCCTTGAAATGTTCACCGGGACCTCGGCGATAAACCGCACGCAGCTCCAAAAGATGGCTGAAACCGTCGAATATTGGAGAGAATTCATCCCGGAGGACAGTAAGAGATTAAGCGAATTGAATTGATAAATATTTAAGGAGTACATAAAGATGAAAAAGACGCTGTTATTATTCGTTTCGGTTATGACCGTCATCCTGCTCGTGTTGCTTTGTACCTCCTGCGGCGATAAAGATCCCGCGCCGCTGGATACCTCCGCTCCTGTTTCCTCCGCGCCTTCGGATACGAGCGGCCTTTCTTCAAACGGTGATGACACTCGGTCGGCGCCCGAGACCGGCAAGGCTCCTTCCGCCGACTCCGAGACAGTTCCCGACACCGTAACGACCGAGCCCGCCGACACTTCCGAGCCCTTACCTGACGGCGAGGTCACCGTCGTAAACTGCGTTGAGTACAAAAAGCAGGTCATTCCCACGGAGATGAGCATCGAAATAGGCTGGGACGCGACCGGCTACTTCCACGTTATCAACGTTCCGATGATCACCTCCGAAACGGAAAACGCCGTCAAGTTCAACGAGAAGCTGTATTCCGAATTCGGCGACTATCTCGACGTCTTGAAATCGAACGAGGAAGGGGATCTGATAGTTTCAAAGATATATGATTTCAAGATCAAGGACGGAGCTGTCGCTATAATCGGTACGTTCTCTTTCGCGGGTCAGTGCGCCGGCGTCGGGATAGAGTACCGCGGATACTATTATGACACCGTTGAAGACAGGGAGCTTTCTCTCGACGAGTATATCGAAAAATGCGGCGTCGACAGGGAAAAGATCTTCGGAGAACTGGAAGTGCAGAAGGAATTCTCCGAATTCTACACTGAGTATCTTAATAATTCCGAAGGCGAAAAGCTCTCCGGCGACAATATCATCTGCTATGCCGCGGACGGCGAGGGATCGGTCGTTTGCATAAGAGACGAGAAGGAATTCCTCTATAATACCGACTTCAGATTTGACTTGATATCCGGCGATTGACCGGTAAAAAATATACGGCGTGATCGTTCACGCCGTATATTTTTATATCGTTTTCTTATATTTTTTCCTTGTGGCCTCCCCACCGCGCAGGTGGCGTTCGGCTTTATTCTCATCGAGGACGCGCCTGACCTGCTCGTAAAGAGGCTTGTTGACGTTCCTTAAGCGTTCGGTGACGTCCTTGTGTACGGTGGATTTGCTGATCCCGTACACGGCGGCGGCCGATCTGACAGTCCCGCCGCTCTCGGCGATGTGGGTCCCGAGTATCTCGCATCTCCTCACGCCGTCGGAAAATAATAATGACATCTGCACCGGCTCCGTTGATTTTTTACTAAATCATATGCGGAGCGCGCCGATGTCATTACTCCCGATCTACACTATTTTACCGCAAAGGCCCTCGCCCTCGGCAGAAGAGGGAAGCGCAAAAACCGTCCGGCCGGTAAGATCTTCATCGGATTTTGCCTTTACCTCGATAAAATTATCGCTGTGACCGAAGACGTATCCCTTTTCGTGTTTTTCGATAAGAACAGGCAGCGGCTCCCGTTTATTTATGACCTCGTTCAAAAGATCAAAGGATACCGCCTTCTGCAGATCCTCCACCTCGTGAAGGCGTTTTTCTTTTACGTGTCCGCTCAACTGTCCGGGCATACCCGCCGCTTCGGTATCGGGGCGGGGAGAGTAGGGAAAAATATGCGCGTGCAGAAAACGCGCCTTTTCCATGAAACGCATCGTTTCCGCGTGATCCTCATCCGTCTCTCCTGGAAATCCGACTATAAGATCGCAGGTGAGCATTGCGCGAGGGAAGTGTTTTCTTATCCGTTCGACCGCTTCCATAGCTCTCCCGGCGTTGTATCTGCGCCTCATGGCGGCAAGCGTGCGCGAGCATCCGCTTTGTATTGAAAGATGAAAATGCGGAGCTATCTTCGATATCGAAGCGAGTCCTGAAACGAACTCTTCGTTCATCATAAACGGATCGAGCGATCCGAGACGGATGCGCTCAAGCTCCTCGATGCCGTCGATGCGTTTAAGCAGATCGGTCAGCCCGAACTGATACCCGGATATCTCTATCCCGGTGACGACCAGTTCCTTTGCGCCGTTCTTACACAGCGCCCTCGCTTCCTCGAAAGCCTCCTCCGGGTCGCGCGAGCGGACAGGACCTCTCGCTTTCGGTATGACGCAGTAGGCGCACTTACCGTCGCAGCCGTCTTCGATTTTCAAAAATTCGCGGATACTTTCGGGTTTTGTATGATCGTACCTGTCGTAAACGTCAACGGGGGACAGCTCGGTGAGCGTTTTCTTCGATCTGTTTTTAAGCAGATCGAGCGCGGTCTCGCATATTTTTTGCTTGTCGCCGACTCCGCAGACGAGGTCCGCGCATCCAAGTTCCGCCGCTTTTTCCGGCTCGATCTGAGTCCAACAGCCTACGGCTATAACGACGGGATCGCTTCCGTTCGCCGCGGCGCGGCGTATCATCTGCCGTGATTTTCGGGAGGCCTCCGCCGTGACGGCGCAGGTGTTGATTATGCAGAGGTCGCATCCGTCGGGGCGCTGTTTTTCCTCAAATCCTAAAGAGACCAGCTTTTCCGCTATCGAACGGCTCTCATACTGATTTACGCGGCAGCCGAGCGTAATTATATTGAAAGTATATATATTGATCATTCCTTTGCTCATTTGTACAATATATTCTATCACGAATGAAAAATAAAGTAAATATTCTCGTATGAAAAATAACGATAACTATTGAAATCGGTCGCAAATTGGAGTATAATAAATTCAAATTAAATAGACGATCATGCGTCAAGGAGAAAACAATGAGCACACTTCATATCATCGACCATCCGCTTATTCAGCACAAACTCACCATCATGCGTGATAAGAACACCGGCACCAAGTATTTCCGTGAGCTCCTCAAAGAGATATCCCTCCTTATGGGATACGAGATCACACGCGATCTTCCGCTTGAGGACGTCGAGATCGAAACTCCTATTACAAAGATGACCGGAAAAGCTATAGGCGGAAAGA
Organism: Clostridia bacterium; assembly: GCA_017450885.1. Classification (GTDB taxonomy): domain Bacteria; phylum Bacillota; class Clostridia; order Oscillospirales; family CAG-272; genus RGIG3438. Next base: position 15,719 of record JAFSSR010000131.1, read on the forward strand.
AGCTCGCTGTTGTTCCCGTTCTCCGCGCCGGCCTCGGCATGGTCGACGGACTTCTCGACCTCGTTCCGTCCGCAAAGGTCGGTCACATCGGCCTCTACCGCGATCCTAAAACGCATGAGCCTGTCGAGTATTACTGCAAAATGCCCGAAAGCATCAACGAAAGACTCGTTATAGTCACCGATCCGATGCTTGCGACCGGCGGCAGCGCGTCCGACGCCATCCGCATGATCAAAGCCCGCGGCTGCACCAGCATCAAGCTGATGTGCCTCGTCTCCGCTCCCGAGGGCGTCGCCAAGGTCCAGAAGGATCATCCCGACGTCGATATCTATACGGCGGCTCTCGACGAGCGCCTCAACGATCACGCCTATATCGTCCCCGGCCTGGGCGACGCGGGAGACCGCATTTTCGGAACAAAATAAGATTTGTTTTAAATCGCGGCTTCGGGTGCTCTCGGAGCCGCGTTTTTTAAAGGCGATGCAGGAATTTGTTATCAATATAAACGACGCGGGACAAAGGCTCGACAAGTATCTTGCAAAGAGCTTTCCCAATATGCCCAAGTCTCTTGCGTACAAGTTTATCCGCACTAAAATAATCAAGGTCAACCGCAAACGCGCCCGTCCGGAGATGATGCTGAACGAGGGCGACGTCGTCACCTCTTTCGCGCCGTATGAGTTTACCGAAAAGACGGGCGACGGACTTTCCTTTACGCGGCTCAATCCGCGTGTCCGCGTCGTTTACGAAGACGATGATATCCTTCTGTGCGACAAGCCGGCGGGCATGAGCTCCGTGCCAGATGAAAAGGAAACGGACGATACGCTGATCGACCATGTAAAGGCTTACCTATACAAAAAAGGCGAATACGATCCGGAAAAGGAAAACTCGTTTGTCCCGGCGCTCTGCAACCGTATCGACAGAAATACCGGAGGGATCGTCATAGCCGCGAAAAACGCCGCTGCCTTGCGCGAGATCAATGAGCTTATCAGGCGTCGTGAGATCACGAAAAAGTATCTCTGCGTAGTTCACGGTACGCCGGAAAAGAGGGAAGCCAGGCTGACCGCGTATGTTATCAAAGATCCGGAGGAGAATAAGGTCCGCGTATTCGACAGCGACCCGGGGACCGCGAATTCGCGCACTATGATAACCGGATACAGAGTGCTTGCCGAGCGCGGCGGGCTTGCTCTTCTGGACGTCGAGCTGTTTACCGGGCGCACTCACCAGATCCGCGCGCATATGGCTCATATAGGGCATCCTCTCCTCGGGGACGGAAAATACGGCGTCAACCGAGACGATAAAAAACTCGGATACAAGTATCAGGCTTTGTATTCATATTTTTTGAAAATGAAAGGGAAAGAGTACGTCATCCCCCCGGAAAAGATCTGGTTCGTACACGACCTGTTTCCGGAGCTTTCCATTAAAATATAAACCGAATTTCAGTATAAATAATCGGAAGCGTTAAGTGACTGCCGCGAAAGCAAATAAACGAAGGATCCGCGAAATTCGTAAGAATTTCGCGGATCCTTCGTTATATTCGGAATTGGTTATCGTTTATCCGAAAGACGATCGTCCGGTTTACGATCAGTCGCTGGTGTAGGGGAGCATAGCTATCTGGCGTGCTCTCTTGATCGCGGTGGTGAGCTGACGCTGATGGAAAGCGCAGGTGCCGTTGATGCGGCGGGGAAGTATCTTTGCGCGCTCAAGGCTGATGCACTTGCGGAGCTTCGCTATGTCCTTATAGTCGATGTGATCTATCTTGTCTTGGCAGAATATGCAGACCTTCTTTTTACGTCTCTGAACGGGACGGAAGGGGCGCTGCTGACCCTGTGCTGCGGGAGCCGTGGAAGCGGGAGCCGCTACGTTTTCTTTATTTTCCATGATTATTATCCTCCTGTTAGATTAAAAGGGAAGGTCGTCGTCGCTGGACAACTCTTCGAACTGGGAGACGGCGTCAGCCGTCGGAGCGGAAGGGGTGGAGTATGCGGGCGCTCCGGTGTAGGAGCCCGCGCCGGGATTTTCGCTCTTGGAGTCTACGAAGTAGAACTCGTCAACGATGACCTCGGTCGCATAACGGTTCTGACCACTCTGGTCTGTCCACTTTCTGACCTGGATGCTTCCCACAACGCAGATCGAGCTGCCCTTGTGGAAATACTGGGAGATCGACTCCGCGGCCTGTCTCCACGCGACGCAGTTGATGAAGTCAGCGTTCTGCTGGCCGTCGTTCTGCTTGCCGAACCTGCGGTTGACCGCGATGGTAAAGGAAGTGACCGACGTATCCTGCGAGGTCTTGCGGAGCTCGGGGTCCGCCGTAAGGCGTCCGCCGAGGATGACCTTGTTCATATTAAAGTTAGCCATTTTACCGACCTCTCCGATCACTCGGCGTCTGCGGGCTTCTCTTCGGAAGTCTCTTCTGCGGCGGGCTCTTCGGCTTCTTCAACAGTTTCCTCGGCTGCTTCTTCAACAGTTTCTTCAACAGTTTCCGCCTCTGCGGCTTCTTCTGCTGCGGGCTCTTCGGCTGCCTCTTCCACGATCGCGGGAGCAGCGGGCTCTTCGTCCTCTTCATCGTCGTTTACGACGGGAGCGGCGGGAGCGTCTGCCGCCAGATGTCTGACCTTGAGGTCTTCCTTGACAACGATGGAACGGAGAACGTTCTCATTGATGTTGTAAAGACGCTCGAGCTCGGATGCGAAAGCGGGGGGAGCCTGGAAATAGATGAGGGTGTAGTATCCCTCGGTGCGGTCATTGATGGGGTATGCAAGTCTGCGCTTGCCCCAGTCGTTTACCTGCGTGATCTCGCCGTTGGCGGAGATGAGAGAGGTAAACTTCTCAATAACTGCCTTGACCGTTTCTTCGCCCTTGCTTACGTCGACGACGAAGATGGTCTCGTAAGACTGTAATTTTTTATCCATATCGTACCTCCTTATGGACATAAGACCGGCGGCATGAAGAAAATTTACCGTCGGTAAGGAGAAAAGCGCGCAAAGACGCTGTTTCAACTCGTAAATTATAACCGATGTGATTTGATTTGTCAAGCCTTGACAAGAAATTTTTTATAATTATAATTTATATTAACAACTTTATTTGTTTGAGGTGTAAAAATGAAGATATTGTTTCAGGGAGACAGCATAACCGATTGCGACAGAGACCGCAGCGATCCGCACGATCTCGGGCCCGGATATCCAAAGCTGACCGCCGAGATACTCAGAAACGAGTATCCCGATATCGAATTCGAGTTTATAAATCTCGGTATCAGCGCGGAACAGACCAAGGACGTTCTCAAAAGGGCGGAGACCGATATATTCGATATCAAGCCGGATATCATGACAATCCTCCTCGGCGTAAACGACACCTGGCATCATATCGGGGACAAGAACTGGGTCCCCGCCGAACGGTATGAAAGCAATTATCGCGCCATTCTTGAGACGGCGAAACGCGCCGGAGCAAAGATAATCATGCTCGAACAATACGTCCTTCAGGCGCCGGATATGGATTGCTTCCACCCGGACATTGACGAGAAGATCCAGATCACTCGCAAGCTCGCGCGCGAGTACGCCGACGCCTATATCCCGCTCGACGGACTTTTCGCCTCCGCCTGCGTGGAGGAGGGGCCGCTCTACTGGACCGAAGAGGGAGTGCATCCCACCGAAGCCGGTCACGAGCTGATCGCCGACTATCTTACCGACGCCATTGCCGCGATCATAGATAATGAGTAAAGAGAAATACGGAAAAGGGTACGTTTTCCGGCTTGCGGTCAACGTTTTGCTGCTCTGCGAGTATCTGTATCTGCTGTATACCGTTCTTTCGGCGTTCAGCTTTATACCGTGGTACGATCAGCTCGGAACGTCGTTCATACACTATATCTTTCTCTGGATACCGCTTTGCGCGACCACCCTTGTTCTTGTCGTCACAATGTTCCTGACAAGGAAGGTCTACAGGCCCCGCGTTATACTTCTTTGCTTCAACGCGATAGTCATCCCCGCAACCTATTTCCTTGAAGCCGCCGGGACTTCGATACTTCTGACGGTCTTGCGCGTGTTATGCGTCGTATCCGTTATCTCATATTTCATTATTTTCGTTTTCGCCGTAAAGAGCAGGACTCTCTGACCGGAAACGGATATATAAAAGCCGCCGGGCACTCCGGCGGCTTTTATATGTTTATAAAATTTATTTACTCCTGCTTGAGAAGCGCTTTTACTTGAGGGAGCTTGACGAGAAGCACGATACCGACCACCGCCATGACAGTCTCCGGAAGCATATAGATGCCGTTGTAGCAGAGGGAATAGAGTACCGGATGATTTACCCAGGTGGCGCCGAAAGCGACAAATTCGGCGTAGTTTGCCCAAAGGACAAATCCCGCGACAAAGTGGCTGATAAAGCGGAGAACGCACGCAAGAACGGTCCCCGTGATTATGCCGGCGGTTCCTTTTTTGCGGAATATTCCCGCGAGCCCCAGGACTGTGAACGCGACTATGTAGTCGAGCAGCAAAGATCCTGCAAGCATACCGGGCGTGAGTCCCCAGGAGAATACGCCGCCCTGAAGTATCTGCAGCCAGGAATAGCAGAACGCGGTGCCGAGGCCCCAGCCGATCCCGAATTTGATCGACACGATGATTATCGGCAGCATCGAGAAGAGGGTGATCGAGCCTTCGAACGGCAAGGTAAATATCTTTACGTAGCTGAGTCCGAACGCGAGGGCGAGCATCACCGCCGAGACGACGAGTTTTTTGATGTACGAACGGTTTTTCATATGTCTTCTCCAAAAATAAAAAATACCGCAAGATAATCTGCGGTAATAAGCGGTTGCCATATTACTAACAATCTCCCTACGCCGGTATTATCCATATCAGGTAAAAGGGTTCGGGTCATCCCGTCTCAGCCGGACAGACGTCGTCTGCGCAGCACCCCTGATCATTATGCGGTTCGTTTATTATTATATACCTTTGCGGAGGTTTCTGTCAATAGTAAAAAAATACGATTTAGTATTTACATAGATAAAAAAATGTGATAAAATAACTATAAGTTTGTGTACAGAAAGGCAACCAAAATGAAACTTCCGTTCAATATTGATCTTAAAAATAAAGTCGCCGTGGTCACAGGCGGCGGCGGAGTGCTTTGCTCCGAGTTTGCAAAAGCTCTCGCGGCAAGCGGAGCCAAGGTCGCGGTGTGCGATCTCCGTCCCGAGAGCGCGCAGAAGACCGTCGACGAGATAAACGCCGACGGCGGTCGCGCCATCGCGGTCGAGGCAAACGTCCTCGATAAAAAGAGTCTCCTTGCCGCGAGAGACCGAATAAATGCCGAGCTCGGCACCTGCGATATCCTTCTCAACGGAGCGGGCGGCAACAACCCGAAGGGAACGACCACAAAAGAGTATCTTTTCCCCGAGGATCTCGATCCTGAAACGAGCAAGGACATTACCACCTTCTTCGATCTCGATCCCGACGGCATCCAGTTCGTTTTCAATCTCAACTTTATCGGGACCCTCCTCCCGACCCAGGTTTTCGCGCGCGATATGGCGGGGAAAAAGGATCCCGTGATAATCAACATCTCCAGCATGAACAGCTTCCGTCCGCTGACAAAGATACCAGCTTACTCCGGCGCGAAGGCGGCTGTCTCCAACTTCACGATGTGGCTTGCCGTTCATTTTGCACCGGTGGGTATCCGCGTCAACGCCATCGCTCCCGGCTTTTTTATCACCAACCAGAACAAAGGGCTTCTACTTAACGCGGACGGAAGTTATACCGCCCGTTCGGAAAAGATACTCGCCCACACGCCGATGAACAGGTTCGGCACTCCGGACGATCTTATAGGCACGCTTCTCTGGCTGACCGATACGGGCGCTTCCGGATTTGTCAACGGCGTCGTCGTACCGGTAGACGGCGGTTTTGCCGCCTACTCCGGAGTCTGAGCTTCCGATGCCTTCAACGCTTTTCGTTCCCCCGCTTGAGGGAAGATCCAAGGATACTGTAAGGGATTGCGTCTCTTCCAGAAGGCTCCCGAACGGACTCATCCTTCTTTCGGGCGATCCTTTAGCCGCGGAAAAGACCGCGAGATATCTCGCCGCCGGCGTCGTATGCGGCGAAGACTCCCGTCCGTGCGGAGCATGCGAGAATTGCCGCAAGATCATGGGAAAGCTGTCGCAGGACGTTATCGACGTGCTGCCCGAGGACGGGCGGCAGGGAGTCAACGTCGACGCGATCCGCGAAGTCAGAGCCGACGCGTACATTACTCCCGGCGAGCTTGATATCAAGGTTTATATCATTCATGACGCTGATAAAATGAACGCCGCGGCGCAGAACGCTCTGCTCAAGGTCCTCGAAGAGCCTCCGTCAGCCGTACATTTCATTTTGCTTAGTTCAAACACGGCGGCGCTTCTTCCCACCGTTCGATCGAGATGCTGGACGATCATCCTGTCGTCTAAAGAAAGTCAGACGGCTTCCGAAAAAAAGAACGCCGATCTCGCGATGCGGACGATAACGGCGCTTACCGGAAACAGGCGATCGGACGTTGAGGGGATGATCTCGGACCTTCCCGACGACAGAAGCGAATACAGGGGATACATCCTCGCTCTGATGAAGGGCTTCAGAAACATTTCCGCCGCAAAAGCGGGGAGAACGGAAGCTCTTCCGGATGACGACGCCGGGACGTTCCTTCGGATATCCCGACAGTTCAGCGACGCCGCGCTGATCAGAGCTTACGAACAGGCTCATTCCGCTCTTACGGCAAACGACGCTAATATAAACATACTCACGTCCCAGGCCGCTCTTCTCGCCGGACTGTGGAACTCGATCTACAAATTACAGTAACCGCCAATTCGGCCGGAAAGGATAAATATATGCAGGAAGCATACGAAAACGATATTCTTGAGGACTCCGAGCTCGCTGAGGAGTTTATTCCCGAAACAGTCGCCACGGCTAACGAGGATTACGTCCCGGAGGAAGGCTCCGAGTTCGTTCCCGACGAAGTCGAGGTAGTCGGAGTGCGCTTCAAAAAGATGGGCAAAATGTACTTTTTTGATCCCAACGGTGTTAAATACCAGCCCGGAACGCACGTTCTTGTAAAAACCTCGCGCGGGGTAGAGTACGCAACGGTCTCTATGGCAAATACCGTTGTCAGCGGAGACAAGATCGTTCCGCCGCTCCGCCGCGTGCTTCGCGCCGCGACCAAGAGCGACGACGAACGTCACGAAGCAAATCTCGAGAGCGAGAGAGAGGCTTTCAGGATATTTGACAAAAAGATCGCCGATCACAAGCTCGAAATGAAGCCCGTCGACGTCGAATACACCTTCGATAACAACAGGCTCACATTCTATTTCACAGCCGACGGTCGCGTGGATTTCCGCGATCTGGTAAAGGATCTTGCTTCCGTCTTCAAAACAAGGATAGAGCTCCGTCAGATCGGCATCCGCGACGAGACCAAGATAATAGGCGGACTTGGAGTCTGCGGAAGACCTTTCTGCTGCGCGTCCTTCCTCCCGGAGTTCTCCCAGGTCTCGATCAAGATGGCGAAAGAGCAGAACCTTTCGCTCAATTCTGCAAAGATCTCCGGAGTATGCGGAAAGCTGATGTGCTGTCTCCGCTTTGAGCACGAGTCATATGAAGAAGAGGCGAAGCGCAGCCCTAAGGTAGATCAGATAGTCCGCACCCCCGACGGAGAGGGAACGGTCACCGAGGTCAACCTTATCAGCGGAGCGATCAAGGTCAGGCTTTCCGCCGAGCCCGATAAGCCGCCGAAGACTTATAAAAGGGAAGATCTGATAAGGACTACAAAGTCCGCGGAGCCTCCCGCGCAGACGGTCATCCGCCCCTCGACGCTCGAAGGCGAACAGCCTGAGGTAAAGCAGGACGAACCTGCTCAAACGCCGAAAGACCAGCCAAAAAAGCAAAGGCACGCGCACCGTCAAAGACATCGTCCGCGTAAGAACGGACAGGAAAACAAGGATAACAAGTAAAACTATTCGGCTTATATCCTTTGATCTCCGTTTGGCTTTTTATAACTATTTAAGGAATTATATTACTTATGAAACTTCTTGAAAACCGTATTCTACGCGACGGACGAGTCACAGCGGACGGCGTTTTGACGGCGGACGGATTTCTCGGCGATATGATCGACGTCTCGTTTGCTGCCGAGCTCGCCGCCGAGCTCTGTAAAAGGTTTGAAAACGCCGGAGCGACAAAGGTCCTTTGCGCTTCTTTGCAGTCCGCGGTCGCCCTTCTTACCGCGCTGACGCTTGACCTCCCGCTCGTCTCCGCGCAGAGATCCGGCGCGCCGCTTTCCGATCGGGACGCGTATATCGGCAGAGTCGTTTCATATACCAGGTCCGAAGTGTACGACCTGTCCGTTCCGCGCAAGTTCCTTTCGCGTTCGGACAAGGTCCTCATTGTTACCGATTTTATTTCGAGAGCGAACGAGACTTTAGGCCTTGTCGATATTGTCGAACAAGCGGGAGCGGCGATATGCGGCGTCGGGTGTGCGATAGAGAAAAGCTATCTTCCCGGGGCGAAGGTTCTCGCGGACAAAGGGATCCGCGTAGAGTCGCTTGTAAGGATCGAATCCATGAGCGCGTCGAACGGCGTGAGGTTTATTGCACAATGACATAATCGACAATAAAACGCGGTATTCACAAATCAAAATTGTATGAAAAATGCCGTCGAATTTTGTTGACAAAGTACGTTATTTGTGATATATTTAATATAGTTTTTTTGTTGCCGATATATGCTTGGATGAATGGCCCGAGCGTCTCTACGACAGCGCCTTAGCTGTTACTATTGGTACCATTTTTACATTCTTGTGTTAATTGGCAACAGACTGATCTTTTCGGTCTGTTTTCTTTGTTTTGGAGGTCGCGATGAAAGCTCTTGAAGAAAAGATACTCAGCGAAGGTACAGTCCTCCCCGGCAGTATCCTCAAAGTCGGCTCTTTTCTCAATCATCAGCTCGACGTCGATTTCCTTATGGAGATGGGTAAGGAGATATGCCGCCTTTTCTCCGGCCGCGAGATCAATAAAATACTTACAATAGAAACCTCCGGTATAGCTATCGCGATCGCCTGCGCGGCTGAGATGCATGTTCCGGTCGTTTTTGCTAAAAAGAATAAAACCGGCAACCTGTCCGGTGACGTGTATTCCGCCGACATTCATTCGTATACTCACGGAAACGACTACAAAGCGGTAGTGAGCTGCGATTATCTCGGCAAAGACGACAAGGTCCTTATCATTGACGACTTTCTTGCAAACGGAAAGGCCATAGAAGGTCTGATCAGTATCCTCGGTCAGGCGGGCTCGACCCTTGTCGGAGTTTGCTGCGCTGTCGAAAAGGGCTTCCAGGGAGGCGGCGACTCGCTGAGAGCGAGAGGGATAGACGTCAAGTCGCTTGCCGTTATCGACAGCATGAGCGACACATCCATCACGTTCCGGGCTCAATAAGTTTTCTAAAAAATTTAAAATTAATTTTTGGAGGCAAAAAATGAAAAAGATCCTTTGTGCAATCCTCTGCGTAATGATGCTCTTAAGCATCGTAGCCTGCGGCAACACCAAGCCTGTCGACACCGGCAAGACTGACGATACCGCAAAGACCCCCGACACCGCGAACACTCCCGACACCGGCAAGACCGACGGTAACGCCGTTAAGGTCGGATTTATCTTCCTCCACGACGAGAATTCCACCTACGACCTCAACTTCCTTAACGCCGCGAAGGCCGCCTGCGAGAACACCGGCGCCGAATATATCCTCAGGACCAACGTTCCCGAGGGTGACGAGTGCTACCAGACCGCGATCGACCTTATCGACGAGGGATGCAACATAATCTTCGCCGACAGCTTCGGTCACGAGGACTTCATGATCAAGGCCGCGAAAGAGCATACCGACGTTCAGTTCTGCCATGCCACCGGTACCAAGGCTCACACCGAGAACCTTGCCAACTACCACAACGCGTTCGCTTCCATCTATGAAGGCCGTTACCTCGCCGGCATCGCCGCAGGTCTCAAGCTCAACGAGATGATCGAAGCCGGCAAGTTCACCGCCGAAGAAGCCGAGATGGGCTACGTCGGTGCTTTCACTTATGCGGAAGTTATCTCCGGCTACACCTCCTTCTATCTCGGCGCGAAGTCGGTTTGCCCGAGCGTAACTATGGAAGTCCAGTTCACCGGCTCCTGGTACGACGAGGCTGCTGAAAAGGAAGCCGCTGAGCTTCTTCTCTCCCACAACTGCAAGCTGATCTCCCAGCACGCCGACTCCATGGGCGCTCCGAGCGCTTGCGAATTCTCGGGCGTTCCCAACGTCTCCTACAACGGCTCCACCATCGCCGCTTGCCCCAACACCTTTATCGTTTCTTCGAGAATTGACTGGACTCCTTACATGGAGTACATCATCAAGTGCGTTGCCGAAGGCAAGACCATCGACACCGACTGGACCGGAACCATCGCTACCGGCTCTGTTGTGCTGACTGACGTCAACACCCAGGTCGCAGCCGCCGGCACCGTTGAGGCTATCGAGGCCGCCAAGGCCGAGCTTACCGCCGGTACCCGCAGCGTATTCGATACTGCCAACTTCACCGTCGGAGGCGAGAAGCTCGCTTCCTACCAGGCTGACGTTGATACCGATGCCGCTTACACTCCCGACACCGAGGTCATCGAGAACGGAGTGTTCTTTGAGTCCAAGTTCCGTTCCGCTCCTTACTTTGATCTCCGCATCGACGGTATCACCCTTCTCAACGAGAATTACGGCTGATATTTATGCATATCCGGGCGGGGCTTTCTGCCCCGCCCGATCACTTATTTATTTTCATATTTTAACTGTCAAAAAAATCTCGAGCTGTCGGGATTTTTTTGAGAATTAAAAAGAGAGAGGATCAACGATGAGTTCTGTTCCCGCCATCGAGCTAAAGAATATAACCAAAGCCTTCGGCACAAAAGTCATTGCAAACAAAAACGTTTCCATGACCGCGTACCGCGGGGAGATACTTGCAATTCTTGGTGAAAACGGAAGCGGCAAGACGACGCTTATGAATATGATCTCCGGCATCTATTTTCCCGATTCCGGAAGCATCATGATCGACGGGCATGAAGCTGTTATCGCATCTCCCAAGGACGCGTTCAGGTATAAGATCGGTATGATCCACCAGCATTTCAAGCTGGTCGACGTATTGACCGCCGCGGAGAACATCGAGCTTGGGTTAAAGCATAAGTTCAATCTTAAAAAAGCGTCGGCTGAAATAAAGAATATCGCGTCGCAGTACGGCTTCGAGCTCGATCCGATGAAAAAGATCTATGAGATGTCCGTTTCCGAAAAGCAGACGGTCGAGATCATCAAGGTCCTTTACCGCGGCGCAGATATCCTCATTCTTGACGAGCCGACAGCCGTGCTTACGCCGCAGGAGACGCAGAAGCTGTTCGCAATCCTCCGCAGGATGCGCGACGACGGCAAATGTATAATTATAATAACTCACAAGCTCCATGAGGTGCTTTCGCTCTCCGACAAGGTGACTGTTTTACGCAAGGGTGAGAACGTCGGCACCGTCCGCACAAAGGAAACGAACGAATCCGAGCTCACCGAGATGATGGTGGGCAAGAAGATCGACCTTAATATCCATAGAGACGAGCCGAAGGATCCTCAGCCGCGTCTTGTCGTTGAATCGCTCAACTGCATCAGCCGCGAGGGAACAAAGGTGCTCGACGACGTTTCTTTTACCGCAAATTCCGGCGAGATACTCGGTATCGCGGGCATCGCCGGAAGCGGACAGCGCGAGCTCCTCGAAGCTATCGCCGGTCTTCAGCACCTGTCGTCCGGAAAGATCGAGTACAACGACCCGAAAACGGGCAAGGTAGAAAACCTCCGGGATAAAACCCCGCTGCAGATACGCAATCTCGGCGTAAGACTTTCCTTTGTTCCCGAGGACCGCCTCGGAATGGGACTTGTCGGCAATATGGACATCGTAGACAATATGATGCTCAGAAGCTACAGAAAGGGAAGAAGCGCTTTCCTGAGCCGCAAGGCTCCGAAAGACCTCGCAAATACGATCATCCGTGATCTTGAGGTCGTGACGCCGGGCGCGTCAACCCCGGTTAGACGCCTCTCCGGAGGAAACGTCCAAAAGGTGCTGGTAGGGCGCGAGATCTCCTCAAGCCCGACCGTTCTTATGGCGGCGTACCCGGTCAGAGGACTTGATATCAACTCTTCATATTTGATCTATAATCTATTAAATCAGCAAAAGAATAACGGGGTAGCCGTTATCTTCGTCGGCGAGGACCTTGACGTTCTGCTTGAACTCTGCGACAGGATCCTGGTCATAGGATCGGGAAAGATAAGCGGAATAGTGGACGCAAGGAAAGCGACGAAGGAGCAGATCGGTCTGCTGATGACAAAATCATTCACGATGGAAACGGAGGGATCGGGCAATGAATAAAACCGCTGTGATCGGAAAAAGA
>JAFSSR010000132.1 GCA_017450885.1 Clostridia bacterium
GTATCACAACTCTGTCGAATGGGCGAAGGAAAACGGTATTGCAAGCGGATACAGCGCGAGCAAATTCGGACCGAACGATTTCGTCACGCGCGAACAGCTCGCCGTAATGCTCTGGAAGCTGGCGGGATATTTTAAATACGGCAATATGCTCGACGCCGATCTTTCCGGCTTTACCGACGCGGACGAGATACATTCCTGGGCATTGAAAGCTATGAAATGGGCGTGCAGGATCGGGATATTGAGCGGCACCAAGGACAAGAGGCTGATCCCGCGCTCTAACGCGACCAGGGCAGAGACCGCGGTGATGGTCATGAGATTTCGTAAAGGATAACCGACCTCGAAAAGGGAAAAGTATATGTCGTACAATCGTGACAACATAAGGAACTTCTCGATAATAGCGCATATAGATCACGGCAAGTCGACGCTTGCCGACCGTCTGCTCGAAAACACCGGCGCGGTCGCAAAGCGGGAGATGGAGGAACAGCTCCTCGACAATATGGATCTCGAACGCGAGCGCGGAATAACCATAAAAGCGCGTGCCGTAAATATGCTCTATGACGCGCCGGACGGCGAGCGTTATTCTCTCAACCTTATAGACACCCCCGGGCACGTAGACTTCAACTATGAGGTATCCCGCTCGCTCAATGCCTGCGAGGGAGCCCTCCTGGTGGTAGACGCGACGCAGGGCATCGAGGCGCAGACGCTTGCCAACGCCTATCTTGCGATAGACGCCGACCTCGAGATCATCCCGGTAATAAACAAAATAGACCTCGCTTCCGCCGAAATCGAAAAATGCCGGACGGAGATCGAGGATATAATAGGCATCCCCGCCGAGGACTGCCCGGCTATCTCCGCAAAGACGGGGCTGAATATCAAGGACGTGCTCGATAAGATCGTCACGGAGATACCGGCACCCAAGGGCGACCCGGAGGCGCCGCTGAAGTCGCTTATTTTCGATTCATATTACGACTCTTATCTTGGGGTCGTCGTATATATCCGCGTTTTCGACGGAACGGTGAGATCGGGCGACCGCATCAGGCTTATGAGCACCGGGGCGGAGTTCGACGTCGTTGACGTCGGCGTCATGACCCCGTTCGGGCTGCGGTCCGCCGGCAGTCTCTCCGCCGGCGAAGTCGGATATCTCACCGCCAGCATCAAAAACGTCGGCGATACGCGCGTAGGCGACACCGTGACCCACGCGGTCGGCGGGGTGACCGAAGCGCTCCCCGGCTTCAAAAAGGCGCTTCCGATGGTCTTTTCGGGAATATATCCTGCGGACGGAGCGCGCTACGGCGATCTCCGCGACGCGCTCGAAAAGCTCCAGCTCAACGACGCCGCCCTGACATTCGAGCCGGAGACCTCGGTCGCTCTCGGATTTGGTTTCCGCTGCGGCTTCCTCGGACTTCTCCATATGGAGATAATCCAGCAGAGACTTGAAAGGGAATTCAACCTCGACCTTATCACCACCGCGCCGAGCGTTATCTACAAGATCGACAAGCGCGGAGGCGAGACGGTGTTTATCGACAACCCGTCCGACTATCCGTCCGCGGATGAGATAGAGCAGTCGTACGAGCCTGTGGTTCGCGCCGATATCATCACGCCGGTCGACTACGTCGGCAATATAATGACGCTCTGTCAGGACAGGCGCGGCGTTTTCATAGATATGAAGTATCTCGATCAGACCCGCGCCGAGCTCCACTACGAGCTCCCGCTGAATGAGATAATATATGATTTCTTCGACGCGCTCAAATCCCGCAGCAAGGGCTACGCATCCCTCGACTACGAGCTCAAGGGCTACGAGCCGAGCAAGCTCGTAAAGCTCGATATCCTGCTCAACGGTCAGACGGTAGACGCGTTGTCGTTTATAGTGCATGAGGAAAAGGCTTATCCGCGCGCCCGCAAGATCTGCGAGAAGCTGAAGGAGAACATCTCCCGCCAGCTTTTCGAGATACCCATACAGGCGGCGATCGGCGGAAAGATAATCGCCCGCGAGACTGTCAAGGCGCTGCGCAAGGACGTGCTCGCCAAGTGCTACGGAGGCGACATCACCCGCAAGAAGAAGCTGCTCGAAAAGCAGAAAGAGGGCAAGAAAAAGATGCGAAAGCTCGGCACCGTGGACGTCACCCCCGAGGCGTTCATGGCGGTCCTCAAATTCGACGACGAATAACGGCGAAAGCTCGTTTCCCGAAAACAGAATTACCGAGAGTCAAATACCAGAGAACAAAGGTGACATCAAATGAGAAATCTCAGCTTATACGTTCATATGCCGTTCTGCAAGCGCAAGTGCCCCTACTGCGACTTTTATTCTCTTACCGATTTTGAGGATCACCGCAGGTACGTAGACGCGCTCCTTCTTCAGATGGAGGATTACGCGATGGCGGCGTCCCCCTTTACGGTAGACACCATATATATCGGCGGCGGGACCCCCACCGTTGTTTCGGAAAGACTGCTTTACGACCTGATGGACGGCATCTACCGCAATTTCAAGGTCTTCCTCGACGCGGAGACCACAATAGAGGCAAATCCCGCGACGGTAGATCTGTCCTCCTTAAAGAAATATAAGAAGATGGGCGTCAACCGCATCAGCTTCGGCGTACAGAGCCTTTCCGATAAGGAGCTGGTCACTCTCGGCAGACTGCATACCGCGCAGGAGGCGATAAAGAGTTATGAGATGGCGCGCAAAGCCGGCTTCGACAACGTGAGCGTCGACCTTATGTACGGCGTTCCGGGACAGACCGTCAAGTCGTTTACCGACACGCTGCGCCGCATCACAGAGCTCGATCCGGAGCATGTTTCGGTCTACGGACTGAAAATAGAGCCCGGGACGCACTTTGACGAGATCAAGGATACGCTCGAATTCCCGGACGAGGATACCGAGTTCAAGATGTACGAAAGCGCGATCGCCATGCTCCGCAGCCGCGGATACGCCCAGTATGAAATAAGCAACTTTGCAAAGCCCGGAAAGGAATGCCGTCACAATAACGTATACTGGACGCTCGGCGAGTATCTCGGCATAGGACCCGGAGCGCACAGCTATTTCAACGGCAGCCGCTTTTCCTTCAAGCGTGATATAAACGCGTTCATCGAAGCGCAGGAACAGCCCGAAGCGGATATTGACATAATCGACGAAAACTATCGCATCTCCCCGAACGAGAGGGTCGGCGAGTATATCATGCTCTCCCTCCGGCTCACGAAGGGGATAGATCTCCGCGAGTTCACCAAGCAGTTCGGACTCGATTTTGAAAAGATGTACGGCGAGCTGCTCGACGCCTACGTGGACGGCGGGTTTATGACGCGTCTCGAAAACGGCTACGCGTTCACCCCCAAGGGAATGTACGTTTCGAATTATATCCTCTCCGATATGCTCGATTTCGATTCCGAGATCGACCGAAATATTGCAAACGGATCAGACAGATGACCTGTCAGTAAAAGGGAAATCATGAGACGCTTTATCGACAAGATAAAAAAACTGCTGCTGAACAGACGGACCACCGTGGTGGTCCTGCTTCTCATGCAGCTCGCCGTCTTGTTCCTGACCATCTGGGGCGCCTCGGAGTTCTCACGCGCGTTCACCATCGCCTTCCGTCTCATATCGGTGATAGTCGCGGTCTATATCGTCAACACACGCGCAAAGCCGGGATACAAGCTCTCCTGGCTTGCGCTTATTTTGTCCTTCCCGATCTTCGGCGGACTTTTCTATCTACTTCTCAAGCTGCAGGGAAGCAGCGGTAAGTTCTACCGTTCCAGAGCGCATTACGACGCCTGGAAGTCGGATAATCTTAAACAGGATCCCGACTGCGCCGCGGATTTTTCGCGCCTGTATCCCTCGCGCGTCACACAGCTTGAATATATGTCGGGGACCGCGGGTTATCCGCTCTTTCGCAACACCGAGACCGTCTTCCTGACTCCCGGAGAGGAGTTTTTCTCCCATTTTATAGAGGAGCTCGAAAAGGCGGAGAAATTTATTTTCCTCGAATTCTTCATCCTTGACGACGGCTATATGTGGGACAAGACCTTCGAGATCCTTGTAAGAAAGGCTTCGGAAGGGGTGGATATCCGGCTGATGTACGACAATATCGGAAGTCTGTTCACGCTCCCCGACGGGTTTTATAAAACCCTTGAACCATTCGGCATAAAGTGCGCCACCTTCAACGAGTTCAAGCCCCTCTGGTCGAGCGTCCAGAACAACCGCGACCACCGGAAGATCATGGTCATCGACGGCAAGGTCGCGTTTACCGGAGGCGTCAATCTCGCCGACGAGTACATCAACGAACGCCAACGCTTCGGCTACTGGAAGGACTGCGCTCTCATGCTTCGCGGCGACGCGATCTGGAGCTTCACTTTTACCTTCCTTCAGATGTGGAACCGCGTCCACGGCACCGAGGAGGACGTTTCCGTCTATAAGATCCCTCAGCCCGTCATCTCCGCAGCGGATGGCTTTGTGCTCCCGTACGCCGACGATCCCGGCGACGACGAGAACGTAAGCGAGCACGTTTATATGCAGATAATCACCCAGGCGAAAAAGTACCTGTATATCGAGACGCCGTATCTTATCATCGACGACAGTATGATGTCCGCCCTTATCCTCGCCGCGAAAAGCGGAGTCGACGTGCGGATCGTCACCCCTTCCATCCCGGATAAAAAGCTGGTATTTATGACCACGCGGTCGTATTATCTGCCGCTCATCAGGGGGGGAGTAAAGATATACGAATACACCCCCGGCTTTATCCACTCCAAGGCGGTCGTATCCGACGACGAGGTGGCGACGGTCGGCTCTCCGAACTTCGATTTCCGCTCGCTCTATCTGCATTTTGAGTGCGGTACCGTGCTTTACGGAAACAAGACGGTCACGGACGTAAGGGACGACTTTTTCGATATCCTGAAGGACTGTCACGAGATAACGGAGGAGGAGATGCAGAGGCATCTGCCTGTGCGCATATTCCAGTCGATATTGAGACTGCTCGCGCCCTTCTTTTGATTTGTTTATTTTATACAGACAAGCGCCCGCATTTTTCTTTAATTTTTTTTATAAGATTTGAGAATTTCTCTTTAAATCACATAATTCGTGTGTTATAATAAATACAGGAAGCGATCGGCGGGCTGGACCGTCTGCCGATAAAATATGACAATCTAATATTGCGGAGGATCAAATGAGCGAAGCATTGCGTGGACCGTTGAGCGTTATCAGCCTCTCGGGCGGAGAGGATTTTACAAAGCAGGTAGACAGCTACCTCAAACAGTGGAGAAGCGATGGCGATACCTTTATAATCGAGCCGGTATGGCCCCGTTTCGGTACCGGCGAGGGCAAGTGCCTTCTGCACGACTCCCTGCGCGGACACGACGTCTACATAATCGCGGATACCTTCAATCACGGTGTAACTTACAAAATGTACGGCCAGACCGTCCCGATGAGCCCGGACGAGCATTTTGCCGACCTCAAACGGCTTATCGGCGCGATAATGGGCAAGGCCAACCGCGTCTCGGTCATAATGCCGATGCTTTACGAGGGACGTCAGCACAAGCGCTCCGCGCGCGAGTCGCTCGACTGCGCCATGGCTCTCCAGGAGCTCCATAACCTCGGCGTCGCCAACTTTATAACCTTCGACGCGCACGACGCGCGCGTCCAGAACGCCATCCCCTGCTCAGGCTTCGACAACGTCCATCCGACCTACCAGATGATAAAGGCTCTGGTAAAGAATTATCCCGATATCTCCCTCCGCCACGAAGATATTATGATCGTATCTCCCGACGAGGGCGGTATGTCCCGCTGCATCTACTATTCGTCGGTGCTCGGGCTCGATCTCGGTATGTTCTATAAACGCCGCAATTACTCGGTGATAGTTGACGGACGCAACCCGATAGAGGCGCACGAATACCTCGGCAAGAGCGTGGAGGGCAAGGACGTCATCGTCGTGGACGATATGATATCCTCCGGCGAGTCGATGTTCGAGGTCGCCCAGCAGCTTAAAGAAAAGGGCGCAAAGAGGATATTCATGTTCGCCTCCTTCGGCCTTTTCTGCAACGGTCTCTCCCGCTTTGACGAGATGTACGAAAAGGGCGTTTTCGACCGCATCTTCACCACAAATCTGACCTATCGCGATCCCGAAGTCAAAAAGCGCGACTGGTACGTTGAAGTCAATCTCTGCAAATATATCGCTCTGATCATAGACACGCTTAACCACGACAATTCCATCGCCGAGCTCCTTAAGCCCGCCGACCGCATCAACCGCCTGCTTTCCAAGCTCCCTCCGGAGCACAGAAATCAGTCTAACGTATGATTTCGTATGGACCGGGTCACCCCCGGTCCTCTTCTTATTGAAGAGAACGATGAGGATCCCGGCTCTGTTTTGGACGTCGATCACAAAAGAAGATGCGGAAAGGGTGCCGGACGGGCTCCGGTAATATTGATTTAAGATGATGTATTATGAAGAGTTTATCGCTCTGTGTGAAAAATATGCGGATGAGCGCGGATTGACCTGCGGACAGGTCTCGGTTACGAAAAAAAGCGCTTCTTGTTTTGTAGAAAGCGCGTCGATCGCGGTCGAATTCGTTTTCAAGCGTTCATCCTTCGGGACGATCTTTAATATCCTTTACTGCCGCGTTCATCCCGACAAGAGGGAAGAATTTTACTATCTGTTGCCCGAACTGTTCGTACTGCTTGGTATTGAAGAATATCGAAGCTGCTTTTTTGCCGAGATCGAAAGTGAAGAAAGGCTTGAGAACTGTTTTTCGCAGCTTGTAAATATACTTGATATTTACGCCGATGAAATAGAAAACGCGGTTCAGGCGGGAGAGATACCGCTCGAAAAGGAACAATTGAAGTTTGATTACCCGGAGTTCAAACACATTTTTGAAGATAACGCAGATATTCGCGACCTATTATATATAGATAATTATACCGCGGGCGCGCAATACAAGCATCTGCTTTCCGGAGACATTGCAAAAGAGATACGTGTTCTTGAACGGCTGGCGGAAAAAGAAAAGGCATCCGAGTACCAAAAACGGCTCCTCGGCTATTTACGTTCCCATCCTGATTTTTCGCCTATGCCGGACGAATGTAACGCGGTCAAGGCGCAGGGCAGGAAAGCGCTTGGCGGCGTGATCGTATATACCGCGGTTTTGTCAGTTTCTTACGTGGTGTTCGCCTCCTTGTTTTTACTCTTGTGGGCGATCCCAGCGGCTGTCGGTTCATCCGGGTGCTCGGCGTATTATGGAACGCCGTGGTTTTCCGCGCTCATTATGGCCGTGGTCCCCGCTTTGTTCGGCGGTTTGGCGTTCAGAAGACCGCTTATTGATTTTCTTTTCAAAAACAGAGCTGCGGCGATAATTCGCAGTGACAGAATGAAAAACGGCCGCGGGACAGATATCATCGCCAGAATAAGCTTTGTTCTTTCTTTCGGAATAGCTGTTTCAATAATGATCTATATGATAGGTTTTTCGGTCCGTTTTTACGACGACCGTTTGGAACTTCCCGGAACAAATTCCGCCCCTTTCAATTACGTCGAGTACGGCTATGACGAGATAGATGCGATATACCATATCATTGCGCGTTATAATGACTACGGAGAAAGGGTCGAGCGGTCTTCATACGTCATAAAATTGAAAAATGGAAGAATATTTGATCTTGACGGCTTCGTCCCGGAAAAAGAGGTCGAACAGGTAGTGATTCCTCTTCTTTCCGGCTATGACGTCGAATACCCTGAGGTCGATTCAGAAAGGGACGTTAATTGATCAGCTTAAAAATAAGACGGGCTTTCGCCCGTCCTATTTTTTTAACCTTGCCCGCAGGAAAAAGCGTTTCATTGAACGTCCGTTCCACGGTATCAGGGGGTAGAGGTAGCTCCGGCTGCCGTCGACCGTCTTGTTTGATACGATTAGCAAACACAGGACGACGGTCCCGCCGATCAACCCCCACAGCCCGATAACAGCGGTGAGCGTCAGCAGCATGATCCGCATATATTTCAACGCGTAACCAAGCTCGTAGCTCGGCTGCGCAAAGTTAGCTATCGCAATAAAAGCCATATATAGTATGACCTCCGGGATGAACCATCCGATCTCGACGGCGAGATCGCCGAGGATAAGTCCCATAACGACCGAAAGGGAATTGCCGAGCGAATTCGGAGTGTTCAGGGAGGCGATCTTCAGCCCGTCGATGATGAATTCGACCAGGATGAGCTGCCAGTAGACCGGGATCGACCCCTCCTTCGACACTTTGATGAAAGACAGAGTGTCGGGGAGCAGCCCGTCGGTGTGTATGACATAATACCACACCGGGATAAAGAAGACGGTCAGCAGCGCCATAATGAGGCGCGTGATTCGGAGATATGTCCCGGTGACAGGCGGCAGGTAGAAGTCGTTCGACTCCTGGAGGAAATCGAAGATCGAGGTCGGCAGAATGATCGCCGACGGGGAATTGTCGACGAGGATGATAACGCTCCCCTCCAGCACCATGGCGGAGGCGGAGTCGGGTCGCTCGGTATACCGCACTTTCGGGAAAGGGTTGTACCAGCGGGACCTGACAAGGTATTCCGCGAGGGTCTGTTCGCCGAAAGAGAGGGTCGAAAAGGGGTAGCCGCGCATCCTTTCCCTCACCGCGTCGATCAGCTTCCTGTCAGCCTTTCCTGAGAGGTAAACGAGCGCCGCGTCGGTCTTTGTGTCCCGTCCCAATGTGATAAGCTCCGCTGTCAGCGCGGGATCCTTGATCCTCCTTCGTATGAGCGCCGTGTTCTGAACAAGCTGTTCGCAAAATCCGTCTCGCGGACCGCGCAGCGACTTTTCATTGTCCGGTTCCTCGATCGAACGGGCGGGGAAGCGTCTGGGATAAATAAGGATAACGTCTTCGCGTCCTTCCGCCGCGAGAGCTACCGCGCCGGTCAGCACCTTTGCCGCCGCTTCCGCGGGGTCGGAGGTCGTCGCGGTCTCGACGTAAGGCGTCGATTTGCCCAGATCCTCTGTTCCGCCGCACGAATGTATGAA
>JAFSSR010000133.1 GCA_017450885.1 Clostridia bacterium
ATAGCCCTCGGTCACGACCTCGGCCACACCCCGTTCGGGCACGCGGGCGAGCGCGAGCTGCAGCATTGCTACCGCGCCGATTTCACCCACAACGCCCAGAGCCTGCGCGTCGTTGAAAAGCTGGAAAAGCTCAATCTGACGGTCGAGGTTCGCGACGGGATTCTCAATCACGGCTGGAAGATGAAAACGCTGACTCCGGAGGCGGCGATAATCCAGTACGCCGACCGCATAGCGTATATCAATCACGATATAGACGACGCGGTGAGGGCGGGGGTGCTCGAGGAGAGCCAGCTTCCCGAAAGCCTGCTCAACGTGCTCGGACACACCCACAGCGACCGCATCAATACCATGGTCACCTCGGTGATAAACGCGAGCGAGGGCGGGGAAATAATGATGGAGCCCGACGTCCTGCGGGCGACGCTCGATCTTCACGAGCTGATGTTCGAGCTGGTCTACCGCAACCCGGTCGCCAAGGGCGAGGAGGGCAAGGCGTGCGAGCTGGTGCGTATGCTCTACGAGCACTACGTCGCCCACCCGGACAAATTCCCGGAGGAATACGCCGAGATCGCCGCGGAGGAGGGCGTGGAACGCGCCGCCGCTGACCTCATCTCCGGTATGACCGACAGATACGCCGTAGGCGTTTACCGCGACTTCTTCATCCCGGAATCCTGGGGAAAATGACATTTTCCGACCCGTGTCCCGAAAAAAGGACGCCGGCCGTCGTATAATTCATTTTACCGAATAAAAAACACGGGAGGGTAAAATGATACCTGAGTCAGTTATCGAAGAAATAAAATACAGGTGCAATATCACCGACGTCATTTCGCAGTACGTCACGCTCAAACGCGCCGGGAGCAATATGACCGGGCTCTGTCCCTTCCATTCCGAGAAGACGCCGTCTTTCACCGTCTTTGAGGGGAGCAGGAGCTTTTACTGCTTCGGATGCGGCGCGGGCGGCGACGTTATCAGCTTCATAATGCGCGCCGAGAACATGGAATATCCCGAGGCTGTCGAGTACCTTGCGCGCCGCGCCGGGATAGACGTCCCGCAGGACGGCGCCCGCAGGGATAACGCCGGACCCGCGAAGCAGCGGCTGCTCGATATGAACCGCGCGGCGGCGAAGTTCTTTTATTCGCAGATGAAAGAAAGCAAGGCGGCGCTCGGCTATCTCGAAAAGCGCCGGATCACGCCCGCGCTCGCAAACCATTTCGGACTCGGCTACGCGCCGGACGATTTCGGACTGCTCACAAATCATATGCACAAGCTCGGCTTTACCGACGACGAGCTGTACGCCGGTTTTCTCTGCGGCAAAAGCAAAAAGACCGGACGCGCGTACGACTATTTCCGCAACAGGCTGATGTTCCCGATAATCAACACGTCTGGCGACGTGATAGGCTTTTCCGGCCGCGTCATCGGGGACGGCGAGCCGAAGTATCTGAACACCTCGGATACCGCGGTCTTCAAAAAGAGCAGAAATCTTTTCGCCATGAATTTTGCAAAGCCGGTCTGCCGCGAAAGGCTGATCCTCTGCGAGGGCAACATCGACGTCGTGAGCCTCCACGGAGCAGGATTTGCTTATTCGGTCGCCACGCTCGGCACGGCTCTTACCGACGACCAGGCGCGTATGATGAAGCGCACGACCGACGAGGTCGTCATCTCCTATGACAACGACGCGGCGGGACAAAAGGCGGCTAACCGCGCCTTCGAGCGTCTGCGCGAGGCGGGGGTCACCGCGAGAGTGCTTGTGCTCGAGGGGGCGAAAGATCCGGACGAGTACATAAACACCTTCGGCGCGGACGCGTTCCGCAAGCTCCTCGACGAGACCTATTCCGAATTCGATTACAAGTTTCTGAACATACTTAAAAAATACGATATCCGCGCCGACGAGGGACGTATAGCCGCCTCGAACGAGACGGTGGAGGTCATATCCTCGATCTACTCCTCGGTCGAGCGGGAGCTGTACGCCAAGAAGGCGGCGGCAAAGCTGGGCGTTTCGTCCGAGAGCCTGATGCACGACGTCCGCGCCGCGGTCAGACGCCGGTCCCGCCAGAGCAAGCGCGACGAGACCGAAACGATGAAGCGCAGGATACAGGGTCTCGGCGACCGGGTCAACCCCGACAGGATAAAAAATCTCGGCGGGAGCGCCGCGGAGGAGGCCATCCTCGGTATAATGATGAGCTCGCCCGAGTTCATCGCCAAGGCGAAGGACGGAGAGTACGGGCTGACGCCGGACGATTTCGTCACCTCTCTCGACCGCCGGATCTACGAAAAAATGCTCGAATACGGAGAGGGCTTCGACGTCGGACGGCTCAACGGCGAATTTACGGCTGACGAGGTCTCGCGCGCCGCTCAGATGCAGGTGCGCAGGATGGGCCTTGCCAATACGGAAGACGCTCTGCGCGACTGCGTGGCGGCTCTGAAAAGGTCCGCGTCGAAGAACGCGAGCATTGAAGATATAATAAAAAACAAAAGGAAACAATAAAGGAAGGCAAAGAAAATGGCTGAGAAAAAGCTGGACATCAATGAACTTATAGAGTCCGGAAAGGCAAAGGGCTCTCTATCCAACAACGAGATAATGGAGGCTCTGGAGGAGTGCGACTTCGAGCTCGATCAGATCGAAAAGATATACGACCAGATCGAGAGCAGCGGGATAGAGATAACCGGTTATCTCGACACCCCGGAGTTTCAGGAGATAGAGCACGAGGTCGAGCGTTACGAGAGCGCCGAGGATATGGAGCAGATGCTCGCTCAGGACGGTCTCGCGATAGACGACCCGGTGCGTATGTACCTCAAGGAGATAGGCAAGGTCCCGCTGCTTGAGACCGATAAGGAGTACGAGCTCGCCGAGCGTATGGCGGAGGGCGACGAAAAGGCGAAGCAGGAGCTTGTCGAAGCCAACCTGCGCCTTGTCGTCAGCATAGCCAAGAGATACGTCGGAAAGGGTATGTTCTTCCTCGACCTCATCCAGGAAGGCAACCTCGGTCTGATGAAGGCGGTCGAAAAGTTCGATCATAAGAAGGGCTACAAGTTCTCCACCTACGCAACCTGGTGGATCCGCCAGGCGATAACCCGTTCCATCGCCGATCAGGCGCGCACCATCCGCATCCCCGTGCATATGGTAGAGACCATCCACAAGGTCTCCCGCGTTTCCCGTCAGCTCCTTCAGGAGAACGGACGCGAGGCGACCGCCGAGGAGATAGCCGAGGCCATGGGGACGAGCGCCGACAAGGTCCGCGAGATACTCAAGATCGCGCAGGACCCCGTGTCGCTCGAGACCCCGATAGGCGAGGAGGAGGACAGCCATCTGGGCGACTTTATCCCCGACGACGATTCTCCCGCTCCGGCGGAGGCCGCGTCCTACACGCTGCTCCGCGAGCAGCTTGCCGAGGTGCTTCACACCCTTTCTCCGCGTGAGGAGCAGGTGCTCAAGCTCCGCTTCGGACTTGAGGACGGGCGCACCCGCACGCTCGAAGAGGTGGGCAAGGAGTTCAATATCACCCGTGAGCGTATCAGACAGATAGAGGCGAAGGCGCTGCGCAAGCTCCGTCATCCCAGCCGCTCCAAGAGGCTGCGCGACTATCTTGACTGATTGTTTACAAATTCGCCTTGACTTATACTTTGATTTTTTATATAATAAATACAAGTATGTCCTTTCTCAGGGGGAGATCCTAAAATGAAAAAAAGACTTATCTGTATGATATTCTGTCTCGTTATGGCGCTGTCCGCGCTCGCGGGCTGTTCCTCCAGCGGATCGAGCTCGATAGTGCTCGTCGACACGCCCATGACGCTGACCATCTACGCCATAACCGACGAAAAGACCACGGAGGCGGGCATCCAGCAGGCGCAGGACGCTATCAACGCGATAACGGAGTACGACTTTGCGACTCACATCGTTCTCAAGCTCTTCACCGCGGACGAGTACGTCGATAAGCTGCAGGACGATCTCGTGATCGCGCGCCGCCGCTTTGACGCTTCCGATGTTCCCGCCGTTACCGAAAAAGCGGAGACCGCTCCCGCCGATACCGGAGAGTCAGAGGGCGACGAGGACGGCGAGATCACCACGGAGGAGCGTGTCTACGTGGAGCGCGACGCCGTCGTCTACCCCGAGGCTGAGGACGGACAGGTCGATATCCTGCTCATCAACTCGATAGATCTTTTCAACGATCTGGTCAACAACGACGATATCCAGCCGCTGGACGTAGAGCTCGCCGACTCCGCGAAGCTCATCAGCAAATTCGTCAATCCCATAATGCTCAACGCCTGCAAAGGCCCGAGCGGACAGATATACGCCGTCCCCAACAACAGGGCGGTCGGCCAGTACGAATATCTTCTTCTCCGCCGCGACCTGATGGACTCCTACTATTACGATAAGGACGATATCCACAGTCTGCTGCAGCTCCAGGAGTACATAGAGGACGTCCAGAAGATCAATCCCGAGGTCACTCCGCTGCTCGACACCTACGGCGTCACCCCGCTCGCGGTCTCGATGGTGGAAGGCGAGGACTCCCTGTACGGCGCGTACGTCGGATATAACGCGCAGGCTAACACCAACGCGATGCCCCGCGTGCTCACCACCGTTTCGAGATACCGCAACGAATTGAGCTTCCTCTACGGGCTCAAAAAATCAGGCGCGCTTGTCTCCGGCGAGATGCCGGAGGATCCGGACGCCGCCGCGATCTTCGTCAAGGGCGACTCCACCATCCCGGAAAAATACGCCGACAAGTATTACGTAAACGTCTACAGATACCCCACCATGACCAGCGAGAACGTTTTCAACAGTCTGTACGCCGTTTCTACCTACTCTAAGAGCCTCAGGCGCAGTATGGCGATAATCAACTATCTTATGACCAATTACGATCTGCGCAACGCCTTCCAGTACGGCGACCGTGATACTAACTACACCATCGACAAGAACGATTTCGTTACCATCCTTAACGACGAATACGTTATGGATCCCATCTATACCGGCAATATGTTCCTGCTCTACCAGAACGACAGGATGACCGAAGAGGAGCTCGCTTTCT
This sequence comes from Clostridia bacterium, assembly GCA_017450885.1. Taxonomy (GTDB): domain Bacteria; phylum Bacillota; class Clostridia; order Oscillospirales; family CAG-272; genus RGIG3438. The sequence continues at coordinate 5,025 of JAFSSR010000133.1, forward strand.
CCGCGGACAACTGGAAGCTGGCAAAGGAACAGATGGTAGACGCCGTGGCAAGCTCCTACTTCGGCTTCTCCGGCGCGACCACAGAGGTCAATTATCCCGATCCGTCCGGTATGTCGAGGTCCGAGATACCCGCCCCCAAGATGATGGAAGAGATCGCAAAGCTCTCCCGCGAGTATATGAACAAGATCAACAGCTTTACGGGAACTACCGACGAGTTCGTCGAATTTCTCAAGCAGATCGGCGATGAGATGAGCAAGGACCAGTATGTCAAAGCCGCGTCCAACAGCCGTTACACCAACGCTCCGTACGCCAAGTACGTGGAGTGGTATAAGCAGCGTTTCAGCGAGAGCTGATTTAACCTAATAGACCGATAGATAATGGCTGTTGTTTTCACAACAGCCATTGCGCTCAAAACAACGTTCCGGAGGACTCGATTATGAAGATGGAACTTTTTATGCCCGTAAGGGTGATAAGCGGCGTCGACTGCATCCGCGAGAACGCGGAGCTTTTCAAGCTCGGCGACAGCTGCGTCATAGTGACCGGAAAGAACTCCGCAATAAAAAGCGGAGCGCTTGACGACGTTATCGACGTGCTGTGCGAGCTGGGGATCGACTACCTCGTTTACGACGGCATACACGAAAATCCGCTCGTCTCGGAATGCTTTGACGGCGGACAGGCCGCTTCCGCGGCTGACGCGAAGTTCGTTATCGGCATAGGCGGCGGCTCGCCCATGGACGCGGCGAAGGCTATCGCCGCGTACGCCGCAAATCCGATGATCGCCCCGGACGCCGTCTTTGACGTAAAAAAACTCCGTCCGTCTCTGCCGATCATAGCCGTCCCCACCACCGCCGGCACGGGCAGCGAGGTCAACCCCTACGCTATACTGACGATAGACGGCGAGGATCGCAAAAAGACCTTCAATTCGCCCTGTTCCTATCCAAAATACGCCTTCCTCGACCCCAAGTATACATACTCCTGCGGGTACGGCACGACCGTTTCCTGCGCTCTCGACGCCTTCTGCCACTGCATAGAGAGCTACAATTCGCCCAAGTCCACCTACCTTTCGGAGCTCGCCGCAGTTTTCGGAGCGAAAAAGATATGGCGCGAGCTTATCCATCTTGAAAACGGGGAAGAGCTTTCCCCCAAGACTCGCGAAAGACTGCTCAACGCCGCCTGCGCGGGCGGTATAGCGATAAACACCACCGGAACGGGTTTTCCGCATCCGATGGGATACAATCTCACCTTCAATAACGGAGTCCCGCACGGAAAGGCGTGCGCGGTCTTTACCGGCAAATACGTCGAATACTGTATGAAGGACGAGGTCGGCGCGGAGCGTATGACCAAGTTCGCAATAAAGATCGGCGCGACTCCGGAGGAGATAGCGTACCGCATACCGCGGCTCGCCGGCGTCAGCCTGAAGCTGTCCGACGAGGAGATCTCCGGGTTTATCGAAAAGATCAGGACCGCAAAGAACTTTACAAATTCCCACTACGCTCTCTCGCTCGATGAGGCGGCGAAGATCTACAGGGAACTGTTCTGACCTTTCGGTCTGCATAAGGCGGGGGCCGTCTCCCGCCGAAATCATTTTAGCGATTACGAGGTATTGATATGGGACCCGGACCGGGATGGAGACCTCCGTGGGAACAAACCGATAAATTAAAGCCGCAGAAGCCTAAGAGCATTAAAGAAGCGCCGGGCTATATTAAAAAGGTCGTCGGCGGATTTTTCTACAGGCTCTTTTACATATTCAAGCTGGTGTGGGAAGCGCGCCCGCTTTTGATGATCGCCATGGCTTTTATGGCGGTATTCAACGGCGTAATGCCGGTTATAGGGATACAAATCACGGCAAACCTGATGAACGTGCTCGGCTCGCTTCTGGTGGACGGACCGCGCGGAATGGAGTCGGGAGAGCTGATATCCATGATAATCGGGCCGCTGCTGTGGCAGTTCGGCTATCTTTTCGTCAACTCGCTCGTCGACCGCGTAAGCGATATGATAACCTCTATCTCCGGCGAGATCGTTACCAATCACGTTAAGATAAAGATCATGCGCAAGGCGAAGGAGATAGATATCGCCCGCTTCGATATGCCGGAATTCTACGCCAAGCTGGAAAACGCCAGCCGCGAGGCGGGGATGAGACCGATGCGCATACTCCACTCCACCTTCAGCATGGTCAGCAACGTGATAAGCATAGTCGGATTTGTCATCACGCTGACCGCGCTCGGCTGGTTCATCCCGCTGGCGGTGATGCTGCTCGCCGTTCCCAACGCGCTCATCACCTTCGCATACCGTAAAAAGAACTTCAATTATATGAAGCGCCGCAGCAAGGACCGCCGCCAGATGACCTATTATTCCGACCTGCTGGTCAATAAGGATATGGTCAAGGAGATCCGCCTGTTCGGGCTCTCCGACACCATGATAGACCGGTATAAGCAGGTGTTCAAGGGCTATTTCGCGGGGGTCAGGCGGCTTATCCGGAACGAGGGCATCTGGGGCATCGCACTTTCGCTTGCCGCAACCGTCGCAAACTGCGCCATTTTCATATATATCTGCGTCTCAGTCTATCACGGAGGCGGGATGATCGGCGACTATTCAAAATACACCGCCGCGCTCACTTCTACTTCGAGCTACGTTATGGCGTTCATTTCGCTCATCTCGTCGATCTACGAGGGCTCGCTGTTTATCGAGAACCTGATCAGCTTTATGAAGGATGAGAAGCGCATCGTCCCTTCCGTCCCGGAACCGGTGAAGCCCCTGCGCCATTGCGGACACACGATAGAGCTGCGCGACGTTTCCTTCCGTTATCCCGGAACAGACCGGGACGTGATCAAACATATAAACCTCACCATCGAGCCTGGCGCCACCATCGTCATGGTCGGACTCAACGGAGCGGGCAAGACGACCCTCATCAAGCTGCTCACCCGCCTTTACGATCCGACGGAGGGAGTGATACTGCTCGACGGGCGGGATATCAGGGAATACGACGTCAAAGCTCTCTACGATATTTTCGGCATCATCTTCCAGGATTTCGGAAAGTACGCCGTCAGCGTGCGTGAGAACATCGCCTTCGGTCAGATAGATAAAGAGATCGTTCAGGAAGAGATCGAACGCGCCGCGGAGGAGAGCAATTCTGCGGACTACATCTCAAAGCTGCCGCGCGGATACGACACGCCGCTCATGCGTTATTTTGAGGACACCGGCATCGAGCTCTCGATCGGTCAGTGGCAGAAGCTCTCCATCGCCCGCGCCTTCTACTCCGACTCGGATATACTCATCCTCGACGAGCCGACGGCGAGCCTCGACGCGATAGCCGAGCAGGAGATATTCAATCAGTTCGACAGACTGCGCAGGGACAAGACGACGATATTCGTTTCCCACCGTCTTTCCAGCGCGACCGTCGCCTCAAAGATAATCGTCCTCAAGGACGGCGAGCTTGTCGAGACGGGAGACCACGCCGAGCTGATGCGCGCGAGAGGGCACTACTATAACCTCTTCTCCACGCAGGCGAAGAGATATATCACCACCGCGGACGAGGATATAAACGAGGGGAATATCGACATCGATACCTACGGCGATCATCCCGCGGGCGGACCGCCGGCTGGCGGACCTCCGGCGGGCGGACCTCCGCGCGGACCCCGTCCGGACGGCGAATGATCAGATAATTCAAGGACGTCTTTTCGCAGGATCTATGCGGAGGGCGTCCTTTTTTATTTATTTCGGCGGATAGCGGTTGACTTAACGCATCCCTGAATATATAATATTAAAGGAAAACTAATTCGGAGAAAAGATATGGATCTTTACAATAAAAACGTAACGGTCATCGGAATGGGCGTTTCCAACACCCCGCTTGTCCGCTGGCTGCTCGACCGCGGCGCGAAGGTCACCGCAAGGGATAAAAAAAGCGCCGATCAGCTTTCCGACGCGGCGAGGGAGCTTATCGCGTCGGGCGTAAAGCTCATTTCGGGAGAAAACTACCTTGAGGGACTGGACGGCGACGTCATTTTCCGTACTCCGGGGCTTCGTTACGACACGCCTGAAATATCCGTCGCCGTTGCAAACGGGTCTGTGCTGACAAGCGAGATGGAGCTGTTTTTCGAGCTCTGTCCCGCGCACACGGTCGCCGTGACCGGGAGCGACGGAAAGACCACCACCACCACGCTTATTTCCAAACTGCTTGAAAGCGCGGGGCGCGTATTTGTCGGCGGTAATATCGGAAAGCCGCTTCTTCCGGAGGCTGAGGGCATGACTCCCGACGACTGGGCGGTGCTTGAGCTCTCGAGCTTCCAGCTCCATACGATGCGCCGCTCGCCGGATATCGCGGTGGTCACAAACCTTTCTCCCAACCACCTCGACTATCACCGCGGGATGGAGGAATATATCGAGGCGAAGAAAAACGTCTTCCTCCATCAGAAGCCGGGCGCAAAGCTGGTCCTGAACAAGAAGAACGGGATAACACGCTCCTTTGCGGAGGAAGCCCGTCCCGGTGTAGAAGTCCTCTTCTTCAACGGCGACGGCGGGGAGGAGGTCTACGAGCGAGGCGGCGCGATATGGTACGGCTCCGACCGCGTCCTTGAGACCGGAGACATCATCCTTCCGGGACACCACAACGTGGAAAACTACATGGCGGCGATCGCCGCGACCTATCCCATAGTCGGAGCGGATCCCATCCGCAGGCTCGCCCGCACCTTCGGCGGAGTTGAGCACCGCATGGAGCTCGTCGCCGAAAAGAAGGGCGTAAAATACTACAATTCGTCCATCGACTCCTCGCCCACCCGCACCGCCGCCGCTCTTTCGTCGTTCAGAGAAAAGGTGATCGTGATACTCGGCGGGTACGATAAGCACATCCCGTTCGAGCCGCTTGCAAAGCCGCTCTGCGAGCACTGCAAGCTGGCGGTCCTGACGGGAGCGACAGCCGGAAAGATCCGCCGCGCGGTCGAAAACTCGGAGGAATACGCGGCGGAGCCGTTCGAAATGGTCACGGTCGAGGGCTTCGACAACGCCGTCGCCGAGGCGGCGAACCGCGCGGAAAAGGGGGACGTCGTCGTTCTTTCTCCCGCCTGCGCGAGCTTCGACGCCTTCCCGAATTTTATGGCGCGGGGCAACCGCTTCAAGGAGCTCGTTCGGAAACTCCCGGACTGATACGGTCAATAAAAATAGCGCGTGACGCCGGAAAAGGCGTCGCGCGCTTTTGTTTATATACGGTATTACGAATAATGTTTAAATCCCATGTCCGCCATCGTGATCCCGCCGGTCATATTGGCGGATCCCGATATGGTCTGCCTGAATATTTTAAGCCCCTGATCTATCTGCGTTCCGCAGGTGATCTGCCAGCTCGCCCTGCTCGATGAGCCGCCGGAGAAGCTTGAGAAGGTGACCGAGCCTCCTTTGTAAGTATTGCCGTCGAGATAGCCGGAGGCGATGGCGCGGCTGTTGCCCGTCATACCGTCTCCGTTCCCGAAATCGTAGTTATAACCGGTCGAAAGAGCGGGGATATAGAACTTAACGAATATCGAGGAGCCCGACTCGTAATAGTACACAAAGTCCATCGTAATGTCCTTCCTGTTGGGGAGAAGGAGCAGGCGTATGGTGAAATTCTGATAGTAGATCACCGACATATACGAACCGTCCGACAAGCGGGTTCCCGTGTTTTTGAGGAAATAACGGAGCTGATCGGTCTTGTTCGTATAAAGCACAAGTCCGCATCTCGAGCATTTGCCGTCGACCGGATCGTGACCGAGAGCCGCCTCGATGTTCCCGCATCTCGTACATTTGGAGGACGGGGTGGTGCAGGTGGCGGCGATCTGATAGTCATGCCCGAGGGCGGGGATAAACTTGCCGCATCTCACGCACTTTGACGACCTTGTGGTGCAGGTCGCCTCCTGAACGTACTTGTGACCGAGCGGCGGATCCTGATACCCGCAGTTGACGCAGGGAGAGGAAGGATCGGTGCAGGTCGGCGCCTTGATGATATCATGCCCGAACGCCTTGATATAATAGCCGCAGCGCGTGCATTGCGAAGAATCGGTCGTGCAGGTGGCGGCGACCCTGATATCATGGCCGAGCGCGTGCTCGATCCGCCCGCACCGTATGCACGCCTTGGAGGGATTTTTGCAGTTTGCGTAGGAGGAATGACCGTAGGGCGTTCCCTTCGTATATCCGCAGATCTCGCATACCGAACCCGTGGTGCAGGTAGGCTTGGTCCAAACGTGGCTGCAGGTCGAGCTGTAGTATTCGATGAATTTTTTTATCATCAGCGAGATCTGCGCGCGCGTACAGTTGCCCTTGGGAGTAAGCGTCTCGTCGGCGGTCCCGGAGATCAGCCCTATATCGACCGCCCACACCATCGCGTTGACGGCGTACTTCGAGACGGTGGAACCGTCCTTGTGGAAATAGTTCAGGGTAGCCTTTGTCGAAACGTCGAGCCCGGTCTTCTGGGCGAAGGTGTAGAGAAAGGTAGCCACCTGCTCGCGCGTTACTTTACCGTTGGGGGTAAACGTGTTTGCGCCGGTGCCGCCGGTGAATTTATTCTCATACGCCCATTTGAGAGCTTTTGTGTACCACGCCGACTTCACGTCGGTGAAGGGAAGCGTGGATATATCCTTATCGTATCCCGAAAGATCGGCTCCCGCCACCTTTGCCAGGATCTGTACGAACATGGCGCGCGTAGTTGTGCCGTTCGGATCGAAGTGGGTCCCGTCGATACCGGACATATAGCCGTTTTCGTAGCAATACAGCACGCCCTTCGTATACCACTTGCCGTTCTTTACGTCCTCAAACGGATTTTCCGGCTCCGCGGGCGGATCATCGGCGGATGGCTCGGCGGGATCGGGATCGTTCGGAGACTGGGGATAGTCCGAAGAGGCGCCGGTGGGATCCGTTTCGCCGGGAGCGGACGTCTCATCCGCAAAGGCAAAGCCTTGAATGCTGACAAAGACCGCGAAAACAGCAAGTATTATCGTGAGCAATGACAACAGTTTCTTTTTCATTTCGGTTCTCCGCAGAAATAGTTTAGCATATTATACAGTCGGACGACGGGCGGAAAAAAGGGGGAAGTATGCCGCTCATCGGTTATATTATACCAATGATCTATTTATTTTTCAATATTATTTGTTGTTTTTTGTTACGTTTTTGAAATATTTTTACACCGATCAAAAAGCAGCGCGCCCGGAAACCGGGCGCGCCGTTTCAGAAGTCTCTCATTGCCGCTATCATGTTTTCAATAAAGATCCCGTAGCCCTTGGTCGGGTCGTTGACAAGCACGTGGGTCAGCGCCCCCGCCAGCTTGCCGTTCTGGATCACCGGACTGCCGCTCATCCCCTGGACTATGCCTCCCGTGATTTCGAGAAGCCGCGGATCGGTCACCTCGATGACAAAATTCTTGGTATCGTTCCCGGCGCGGTCGACGGCGATGATCTTTGCCGAGTAGCTTTCCGGGACCTCGCCGCTGACCGTGCAGATCACCGTGGCGTCGCCCTCCGTGACGTCGGAGCGCGGAGCCACGGGAAGCGCGGAGCCGGAGTCGGTGCTGTCCTGCTGCCGCATCACGCCGTAAACGCCGAAATCGGTGTTTTCCAGCAGAGCGCCGACCTTTCCTGAAGTGAAGTAGCCGCGCAGCTCGCCGGGCGTGCCGGACTCGCCCTTGCGTACACCGTCGATGCGGACGTTGAACACCTCGCCGGAGGCGAGAGGCAGTCTTATGCCGGTCTCCGTATCGCATATACCGTGTCCGAGTCCGGCAAAACGTCCGCTCTCCGGTTCACGGAAGGTGACCGTGCCTATACCCGCCGCCCGGCTTTTTACCCACATCCCGAGCCTGTATTCGCCGTCTGAAGCGGAAAGCGCGGGCGTGACCGTCACCTCGGACGTTTTGTCTCCGTGCAGGACGGTGAGGGCGACCGGTTTTCCGCCGCTCCCCCTTGCCGTTTCGCGCAGAACGTCGGCGTCGTACGCCCTTTCGCCGTTGATGTTCCTGATTATATCCCCCGCGACGATCCCGGCGCTGCGCGCGGGATTGACCATGCCGCTCTCCGTTTCGACCGCCGCGTAGCCTACCACGAGTATGCCGTCGGTGTTCATCCTGATACCGAAGGGCGTTCCGCCCGGACAGAGACGCATTTCCGAGAGCTCTTTTTCGGGTACGGGCTTGAGCGTTTCGGTGCTCGCCGGAGCGGTGTCGTCGCGGAAATACACGGTCGAAGGGTCGTTCTCTCCGGCAAACACAGGAAGTCCCTGCCGAAGGCCCGGAATAACGCCTCCGATACCGTTTGCGGAACAGATTATGATCGCAAGCAACGAGGCGCAAATCAGCTTGAGTTTTTTCCTTATCATTTTGATCCCGCCGTCCGCCCGCGGGACGGCTCTCCCCGTTTTTGCTTAAATTTTCGGATACGATATTAATTTGCCGCATAATCGGCGGGTTATGCCGACTAAAAAATAACTCGATCCGCCGACGCCCGAAAAAAGGGAAGGAGTAATTATTTTCAAAAAAATAGTGCAAAAAATCGCGTAATGTGATACAATATCCGTGTACGTTTTCGGAATAATAACAACGCGGTCAAATGCGTTTTGAAAGGAAAGAGATATGGAATTCAAGCAGAATGTAACGGCGGGACTGGAGCCCGCGCTGCCCCTCGCGTATTTTGAAGCGATAAGCGCCGTCCCGCGCGGCTCGAAGCATGAGGAGAAGATCGCCCGCTTCCTCTGCGATTTCGCCGCCGACCTCGGGCTCGAGCATAAGCTCGACGGGGCGAACAACGTGTATATAGTAAAGCCGGCGACTCCGGGTATGGAGGATAAAGAGCCCGTTTCTCTGCAGGGGCATATCGATATGGTCTGCGAAAAGAACGGCGACGTCGAGCACGATTTCGAAAACGACGGTCTCGATCTCTACATAGAGGGCGGAAAACTCCGCGCAAGGGGCACGACTCTCGGCGGAGACGACGGAGCGGCGGTCGTGTATATGATGGCCCTGCTCGCGTCGGACGACGTCCCGCACCCCCGCCTCGAATGCGTCTTTACAGCCGACGAGGAGATGGGCATGGGCGGCGCCGACAATTTCGATTTTTCACAGCTCACATCCCGCAGGATGATAAACATCGACAGCGAGGACGAGGGGATAGTTACCGTTTCCTGCGCGGGCGGAGTCCGCACGGATATAGGCTTTGAGGTCGTCCGCGTGCCGGTAAAGGGCAAGCTGCTGCGCGTCTCGGTCACGGGGCTCGCGGGCGGTCACTCCGGCGGAGACATTCACCTCGGACGCGCCAACGCCGCGGTCGTGCTGGCGACGATACTGAACGATCTGTATGCCGATTTCCCATTCGGTCTGGTCGAGTTCAGCTCAGGGTCCAAAGACAACGCAATCCCCCGCGAGGCGGAGGCGGTCGTCGCCCTGCTCGACGCGGATAAGGCGAAGGAGCGTCTGCTCGCGTACGAAAAGAAGTATTCCGCGCGGCTCTCCAAGGCGGATAAGGGCTTCAAGCTCCGCGTCGCAAAGGGAAGGACCGACCTCGACGGAATGTTCACGATGAAGGATACGCGCCGCGCCTTGTCCGCCGTACTGCTTGCTCCGAACGGCGTGCTCTCGATGTCGCAGAGCGTCCCCGGACTGGTCGAGTCGTCCTGCAATCTCGGCGTTGTAAAGACCTCCGCGGACAAATTCGGCATCCTCATGCTCGCCCGTTCCTGCGACGACGCGATAGTCGACGAGATAATGAAAAAGGACGAACTGCTCGCCAAGCTGCTCGACGCCGTGTGCGAGCATCACGACAGATATCCCGGCTGGGCTTACTCCGGCTCGTCCCGCCTCTGCGACGACTACTGCAGGATATATAAGGAGCAGACCGGCAGGGACGCCGAGGTGATCGCCATCCACGCCGGACTTGAGTGCGGACTTATCAAGCACGCGCTGCCCGATATCGACGTCATCTCGATAGGTCCCGACATGGAGAACATCCACACCCCGAACGAGGCGCTCGATCTCGGATCGTTCGCCCGTACCTGGGAGCTTCTCAAGGCGCTCGTCTCGATGTAGCGCATAAAAAAACGACCGTCCGCGGACGGTCGTTTTTTTATGTATGCTCAAACGGAGTCTATCGCTTTCTTGACCTGCCCGAAGACCTCCGCCTGGTCGCCTCTGCCGTCTATCACGGCGATATTCTCGACGCCGGACAGCATATCTATGACGCGGTGATAGTTTGCGTAAATCTTTTCAAGCATCCCGCGCCGCTCGTAGATCTCCTTCGACTTGCGGTTGGCAAGCCGGGAAAGCGACACGTCGACCGGCACGTCGATAAAAATGTGCAGGTCGGGGCGGCAGATCGCCGCCGCCTGGGAGTTCAGCGCCATCACCCAGTCGAGGTCGGTATAAAGGGAATTGTAGGCGTAACTCGAAATGTAAAATCTGTCGGAGAGTACGTACTTCCCGTCGGAGAGCAGCTCGGCTATCCCGCCCTTGCGGGTGATGTGGTCTATACGGTCGGCGGCGAACATCGCGGCGGGCAGCCGCGGATCGCTTTTTTCCTTGCCGGAGAGTATCTCGCGCAGGAGCTTTCCCGTCGGACGGTCCTCCTGCGGCTCGCTCATGCGCACGACGTCAAAGCCTTTCCCAGAGATATAAGCCTCGGCGCGCTTGATCTGCGTCGACTTGCCGCTTCCGTCCAGACCTTCAAAAACTATGAACTTGCCTTTTCTCTCCGCCATTTCAGCCTCCGAATGTTTATCGTTATTATTATATCACACAAAATAAAAAATGCAAGCGGATGGAGAAAAGAAAGTCGCCGGGATCCGGTCGCCGGGCTCGTTCGGCGGGGAGACCTCGTTCGGCGCGCCAAATCAACGATACGCGCCAAAACGCCGATATTGTTATGTTGTTTATTATTCCGCGGCGGGGAGAATGATCTGGACGCAGAACATATCGAGTTCCTCGTAGTAGTCTATCATTCCGCCGTGGTCCGAGACCACCTTTTCGATTATCTTTGTACCGTATCCGTGGGAGCCCTTGTCCTTTTTTGTGGTGACGAGCTCCTTGTTGTCCTTCAACACCGGGGCGGAGACGGTGTTCTTGCATACGATAACGCGGTTGGAGTTCTGCTTCATAAACAGAAGCTCGATCTGTTTTTCGCCCCGGGTGACGCTCGATTGAGCTTCTATTGCGTTGTCAAGCAGATTGCCGAAAAGGCAGGCGAGGTCAAGATCGCCTATGTCGGAAAGGTCGCCTGCCGATCCGGACACGATGACCTTCGTATCGGTAAGCTTACCCAACTTTGAGTTGATAATGTAGTCGAGAGTCCTGTTATCGGTGCGTATCATACGCCCCATGCGGCCTATCGCGGGGACAAGGTCGTTGAGATATTCCCGGGCTCCGTCGACGTCGCCTTCTTCAAGCTGTGCGGAAATGACGGTCAGATGGTTTTTCATATCGTGCCGGAGCTTTTGCGCGCTCTGGTACGCCTCCTCCGAGTCGGCAAGTCTTTTGCGCTCGAACTCCATCTTGTCCTCCAGCAGCTTGAGCTGATATCTGTTTTCCAGCAGCTTTTGTATCTGCGCGACAAGTATATAGAATATCACGTTTACCGCGATAAAAGAAACGGCAATGATTATCACGGGAGTGCCGTCTATCTCTCCGTTCCGCTGCAGGGCGATGTTCAGCGTCATGCCGAGACCGAGGACTGTTATCATGGTCAGGACGAATGACAGTATCCCGGCAAGCAGATTGAGCTTTTTCCTCGAGTCGAACAGTCGCAGTATAAGCATCAACGCCGCGAATATCCCGGTCTTACATATAACCATAAAAAGATACCTGACCGGAGAGCCCGTCTGAAGCGCGGCGTCAAAGTCGTTGATAGATCTTGAGATAACGGTAAATGTAAGGGTGCTGACCAGCACGAGGACTACTTCAAAAAACACTCCCGATAGAATACCGTAAATATATCCGCCTTTGCATACGATCAGTCCGTAGATAACATACAGGGCGAGATAGAGCGTGGTGCTCAGGATGCTGAAATCGCTGAACAGCTTGTCGCTCAACATCGAATATGCGAAAATGACGGCGGCGGAGGATATCGGGATAAGCCACCGTTTGCCCTTGAATTCCGCTTTGTTGAAACGCGAGACGAAGAATACGCACAGGACGGCGTCGAATAGATTTGCAAAAATCTCCGCAAAGACGTCCATTACTTTGTTATCCTCCTGCGTATAAAGTTGAAGTATTCTTTTTTGAAATCCGCGAGCCGCCTCCTGCTGACGGTAATGACGCCGCCGTCCTTCATTTTTACCGTCCCGTCGGAGTTGACTCTTTCGATAAGGTCGAGATTGACGATATAAGCGGTGTGTATCCTGTAAAAGTCAAAACCGGAGACCGCCTGTTCCACGGACTCCATAGTACCCCGGCACTTGAGTTCCCTTTGATGGAGGGTGCGGACTATATAATAATTGCGCTGTCCCTCGATATACAATATGTCTTTGACCCTGACCGCCTCGTCGCCTTCTGTCGTGTGGAAATCGAGCGACTCCTTGTCCGAAAGGCACTTGTCCACGACCTTTTTCAGAGTGGTAGGAAGCTCCTCGTCGAGGTGAGATTTGCGCAGGAAGCGGAAGGGGCTGTATTCGAAAGAGCTGTAAACATAATCCTCATACGCGGATACGAAAATTATCACGGTGTCCGGGTGGTCCTTCTGCATACGCGCGGCAAGCTCAAAGCCGTTGACGTCCGGCATGTCTATGTCAAGGAAGAGCACGTCGATCGCGGAATGCTCCGCGTATTCCAGCACCGAGCGGGCGGCGGTAAATACAGGCGTCAGCTTTGGCTCCGCCCTGTCCGGCAGATTGTAGGCGCAGTATTTGAATATACGGTCTGACAACAGCTTTGCAAATTGAGGATTGTCGTCGCATACGGAAAAAACAAGCATATTCTTTACACCTCACTTGATAGAAGTATACCATTTTGAAATCACGTTGTCAACGAAGTATGCTTCTCTCTGTATTTTACTATTATTCTTCTTGACTTCCTACTATAATTATGGTACAATCATTCTGCGGTCATTTTACATTGTTGTTTTGATTTTATCATATTATATCCGTCGCGGCGGGGTTTGGGATAAACGCGCGGAAAAAGGGACAAAAGGCAATAGACCTGAAAACCGCGTTCCGTTTGTCCCTGCCGGATACCGTTTATCCCGCTTCTCAAACGGCGCGGCGGAATTAGGTATAATAGCATCGAGAGATCGTCAAGGGGGGTGAGATAAGCGGCTTCTGAAAAAGAGACAAGGATAGTTTTGGACGCGGTCGCCGCAAAGCGGCGGTTGGGATTGGATCAGTTTGACAAGACCGATCTTAACAAGCGGGACAAGGCGGAGTCGATGTGCTGCTGGTATGACGCGCTCGCCGACGCTGTAAGACGCAGTCCGCCCGACAGATACGTCGACACCGTTCTTGTTTCGGAGAAGCAGGGCATTATTATGAGAGTTGACTATATCTATTCGGAAAGGGAGGTACCCGCCGAAAGCATCGGCTTTACCATTCTTACCGACCGGACCCGAAAATAAAACGATCTCTCATTTTTTCATAAATCCACCGATTTTTGAGAAAAAACAAAATAATGATCGAATTATTACAAAAAAGCAGAAAAACGCGATCACGGGTATGGTAAAGCAAATATAAACCGTTTATATAGGAGGCCAATATGAAAACAAACAATAAAAGCATAGTCGGGGCGCTCTGCCTGTTCCTGGCGGCGGCGCTGGCCGCGGGGGCGCTGATATTCGCCGGGTGCGAAAGAGGCGTGTCAAACGGCCCGACGTCCGATACGCCCGCGCTGACCGATACTTCCTCTTCACCTGACGCCGATACCGCCGCGGAGCCGGTATCGAGTGACACGGCGGGATCGGAGCAGTTCGATCCGGACGAAACGATCCGCGAAGCGATCTTCAAATTCGGGTTTTCGGTCGACAGTCTTGAGTTCGAGCCCGGGGACGCCGTAAGCGCGGACGATCTCGCTGAGTTTTTCCGGTATGTGATCATGCCGGACTGGAGCAGCGCCGAGTTCGTAAAGGATGAGTACCGTCAGTACGCCGCGGATGAGGCAAAGCCGGAACATGATTACTATATCCCCAGGAAAGTGATGGAAAACGCGCTGGTAAAATACTTTGACGTTACCTTCGTCCCCGGCGGAAAAGAGTATATCGGCGTTGATACCCCCATTGGGACCGAGGCGCGCGGTACCTGGATAAAGCCGGGCGACGACTCCAAGCATCTCGATAACGAATATATGGTCAACGAGGTGAAATGCCACGGCGACGACCATCCGTTCGAGGGGTATTTCACCTACGAGAATAAGGAGATATCGGTCGACGTGGTCACGCGCTCCTTTACCCTCGGAGTGACCGTGCGCGACGACGGTTCCTATAAATTCAAATACTGCAGGGATTATAAGACATACGGCTATTCCGCGTCGGACGCCGACAAATTTACCCCCGGAGTCTCTACGGTAGACGATCTTCTCAGGATCGCGCCGGAGGCGGAGCCGTCTTACGCGGAAGACAACGGCACGGAATATACCTTCGCCGTGCTTCCCGTCTCCGGATCCGACGATATCTTGTTCGTCTTTACCGCCGACGGTGTGCTGAAAGAGATAACGTCCTGCTGATCCGTATTATTCGTCGAAGATTTTTCCCCGGTGGTAACAGTTGCCGCTGATCTAATGCCGGCGTCCGACCGTGAGACAGATCGCGGTTGAAAACCGTTTTCATTTTTGTCACATTTCTCTCTCTTCTTTCGATATACCGTATGAAAGCCCAAAAAAGGAGGACCCCGCAAGGTACCTGCGGGGACGAAAACGCGAGCCGCAAAGGCGACCCGCCGTCTCGGGCGGGTCTGTTATACCCGCAAAAACTTGAGAGCGGGATGACCGTGAGATACACGGCCGAGGTCGAGTTTACCTATTGATCCCGCAAAACGCTCTCCCCGGAAAACAAACGTTTTCCGGGGAGAGCGTTTATAATATCCTCCTTAAACAGCGTGCATCCTATGCTCTTAAAGTGCTCGATCTTTTTGTCTGTCGCCTCGACGGAGACCTGCGTTCGAGCGTCGAACCGGTGTTTTATGCGATTGAAGCCGACGGTAATTACAATCGTTGGTTTATACGGTCAATCTCCGGGATAAGCGGCTGTTTCTCGCCGCGATCATCGCCGTCTGTCCCTGAATCGAAACGA
>JAFSSR010000134.1 GCA_017450885.1 Clostridia bacterium
AAATATGCTCGGACGAGCTCGGGCTCCCGGTCACCGGATCGGGAATATCCATCCCCTGCGGAGCCGCGTCGCGCTGGACGGCGAAGTAAACGGCGGGATTTTTAAGGCGTCCCGGGCGGGATCTTTCCGGAACGTCCGGCCCAGTATGCAGAGGAATTCCCCCCGTTTTATATCTATATTTATGTCGTGCAGTATCGGTATCGGTCTCCCCTCGTCGTCCTTGTACGAGAAGCAGAGCCCTTCCGTTCTGATGAATGTTTCTGCCATAATTCTTTCCTTTTTCGTTTCGGGGCGGACGTTCCGGAAAGGTCCCGCCCGGGACGCCTTAAAATTCCCGCCGTTTACTTCGCCGTCCAGCGCGACGCGGCTCCGCAGGGGATGGATATTCCCGATCCGGTGACCGGAAGCCCGAGCTCGTCCGAGCATATTTTCCCGTCGCATTTACCTTTCATGGTAAGGGCGAGGGCGCAGCCCATGGCGGAGGCGGACAGTCCGGAGGTATATGAGCTGACAAGGAAGAAGAGCGGATCGTCGGAGAGAACGTCGCGGGCGATCTTGAGCAGATCGGAGATGGAGTCCTCGAGCTTCCACACCTCTCCGTTCGGGCCTCTGCCGTAGGAGGGCGGGTCCATGATGACCGCCTCGTAGCGTTTGCCGCGGCGGATCTCGCGTTCGACGAACTTCTTGCAGTCGTCTACGATATAGCGGATGGGAGCGTCGGCGAGCCCGGAGAGAGCGGCGTTCTGTTTGGCCTCTGCGACCATGC
This sequence comes from Clostridia bacterium, assembly GCA_017450885.1. Taxonomy (GTDB): domain Bacteria; phylum Bacillota; class Clostridia; order Oscillospirales; family CAG-272; genus RGIG3438. Next base: position 767 of record JAFSSR010000134.1, read on the forward strand.
CCTTGGAGGCGTCGACGTGGGTGACCGAGGCGCCGGCTTTAGCCGCGGCGACGGTGGCGCCGCCGGTATAGGCGAAAAGATTGAGCACCCGTATCGGGCGGCCCGCTTCGCGGATCAGCCGGGAGAACCACTCCCAGTTCGCCGCCTGTTCGGGGAAAAGCCCGGTGTGCTTGAAGCCCGTCGGCTTGACCTTGAAGGTAAGGCCGAGGGACTGATATTCTATCTGCCAGCTTTCGGGCAGGGAATTGCGTCCCCACGCGCCGCCGCCGGAGGATGAGCGTTTGTACGCCGCGTCCGCCTTTGACCAGAGGCGGCTCTGCCGGGCGTCCTTCCATATTATCTGCGGATCGGGGCGGATCAGGATATATCTGCCCCATCTTTCGAGCCGTTCTCCGTCGGAGGCGTCGATCAGCTCGTAGTCCTTCCAGGCGTCAGCGGTCCACATCTTTGTTCTCCATCAGCTCGTTGAAGAGGCTCATCTGTTTAGTGGAAGCCGCCTTGCTGTCGGCGGTGAAGGGAATGCCGAGGTGCTCGTAAGCGAGGCGGGTGACGCATCTGCCGCGCGGAGTGCGCTGTAGGAAGCCTATCTGCATAAGGTAGGGCTCGTATACGTCCTCGAGCGTGATCGACTCCTCGCCGACCGTCGCCGCGAGGGTGTCGAGTCCCACGGGGCCGCCGTTGTATACCTTGATTATCGTTTCCATCATACGGCGGTCTATGTTGTCGAGCCCGAGCTTGTCGATGCCCAGCTTTTCGAGGGCGTAGTTGGCGGAGTCGCGGTCGATGACCGACTTGCCCTGTACCTGAGTGTAGTCGCGCACGCTCTTGAGAAGTCTGTTCGCGATACGCGGGGTCCCGCGGGAGCGGGAGGCTATCTCCAGCGAGCCGGAGGGATCTACGCCGATGCCGAGTATGCCGGCGGAGCGGTTTACTATAGAAGAGAGCTCCGCGGGAGTGTAGAGCTCCAGCTTGAGCGGGATGCGGAAACGGTCGCGGAGGGGCTGCGAGAGCTGCCCCGCGCGGGTGGTCGCCCCCACAAGGGTGAAGCGGGGAAGGGTCATCCTCAAACTGCGGGCGGAAGGGCCCTTTCCGATTATCAGGTCGATCTCGAAATCCTCCATCGCGGGATAGAGTATTTCCTCTACCGACTTGTTGAGACGGTGTATCTCGTCGATGAAGAGGATGTCTCCGTCGGAGAGGTTGGTCAGCAGCGCGACCAGATCGCCCGCCTTGTCTATCGCGGGTCCGGAGGTTATGCGGATGTTGGTGTTCAGCTCGTTCGCCATGATGTAGGCGAGGGTGGTCTTGCCCAGACCGGGAGGGCCGTAGAGCAGGACGTGATCGAGCACGTCGCCGCGCATTTTTGCCGCCTCGATATATACCCGGAGCTGTTCCTTCGCGTCCTCCTGACCGACGTATTCGTCAAGGACCTTGGGACGCAGATCGGCGCCGCCCTGACGGTCGGCGTCGGTCTCCATGGAGGAGACTATCCTTGCCTCGTAATCTTCTTCGTATCCTTCAAAAGCCATTTTCGCGCGCCTTTCTTATCTTTTCGTCATCTTGTTGAGGGCGGCCTTGACCACGTCCTCCAGCTTCATTCCGGAGACGTCGAGACCGTTGAGAGCCGCCATCGCCTCGCTCCGCTTGTAGCCGAGCACGAGCAGGGTGTCCACCGCGTCGCCCAGCATACCGCCGACTTCGTTTTCGGACGTCTCTTCGACTGTGCTGTCAGTCCCGCCGTAGCCTTTGGCGATCTTGTCCTTCAGCTCGAGGATGATGCGCTGCGCTATCTTGTTGCCGATGCCCGGAGTCCTTGATATCGCCTTCGCGTCGCCGGAGCCGACCGCGATGGCGAACTTTTCGGCGGTCATCTGCTTGAGCACCGCCACCGCCATCTTTGCGCCAACGCCGGAGACGTCGATGAGATGCTTGAAAATGTCGAGCTCCTCCTGATCGGCGAAGCCGTAGAGCTCCATCGCGTCCTCGGATACCTTGAGATATGTAAAAACAAATCCCTCCCCGCCCACGAGGTTTGCCAGCCTGCGTTCGGCGGCGCCGGTGATGAAGACCTGATATCCTACCCCGCCGCACTCGATGACGGCGTAATTCGGATTGCAGTCGAGGACGAGTCCTCTCAAAGAATATATCATTTCGGTATCCTCCTATTTGTTGTAGTATCCGGCGAGCCTGCTCCGTCCGGTGTGTCCGTGACAGATGGCTATCGCCAGCGCGTCGGCGGTGTCGTCCGGCTTGGGGACCTCTTTCAGTCCCAGGATGGAGGTCACCATCGCCTGCACCTGCTGTTTTTCCGCCCGCCCGTATCCGACGACCGCCTGTTTGACCTGAAGCGGGGTGTACTCGGCTACGTTGACGCCGCGCTTCTTGGCGCACAGCACGATAACGCCGCGCGCCTCGGCGACCATTATCGCCGTCTTCTGGTTGTTCTGGAAGAACAGCTCCTCTACCGCCACGTCGTCGGGACGGAATTTGTCGATAAGCTCGCCCAGCGCGTCGTAGATCATCTCCAGACGCCTCGCGGGATCGAGCCCCGCCTTGGTGGTGATCGCGCCGTAGTCGATCACGCGGAACGCGCGTCCGTTGTATTCCAAGACCCCGTATCCGACTATCGCGTAGCCGGGGTCTATGCCCAGAATTATCATCAGCGCGTCCCTCCTTTTGCCGCGAAGGCATATTTTCGCATTTTATAAACAGTATTATATCATATTTTCCGCCGTAAGTCAAAATATAAATAAAAAATTTAAAAAATTTTAAATATTGATACTCCTTTTTACAAAAGTCTTTACAAAAGCGGGTCTGCGTGTTACAATAACTATAACTATGTAGATGAATAGGAAAACGTAATGGACGGTATCAAATTCGGGGTCGGCGACAGGCTGACCATGAAAAAACCGCATCCCTGCGGCTCGCGCGAGATGAAGGTGCTGCGCACGGGGTCGGATATCCGCGTCGTCTGCCTCGGATGCGGACGGGACGTGACCGTACCGCGCGTCAAACTGGAAAAAAACATCAAAGGAGTTACTCACGTTGAAAGCCCTGTGGAACAGATTTAAAAGCCGGGACCTCTCCTTCCTGGTACTCGCGTTTTTCGTGCCGCTGATACTTCTGTGGCTTATATTCATATCGCTGAAGGTCTATCCCTTCGGCGACAACTCGGTGCTTGTGCTCGATCTCAACGGTCAGTACGTCTACTTCTTCGACGGCTTCCGCCAAACGGTAAAGGAAGGCGGCAGTCTGCTCTATTCGTGGAGCCGCGCTCTCGGCGGAGAGTTCATGGGCATATTCGCCTACTATCTTTCCAGCCCCTTCACCTTCCTCACGCTGCTCTTCTCGCGCTATCATATAACCGAGGCGCTTCTGATGATCATCCTCTGCAAAGTGGGCTCGATCGGCGCGACGACCGCTTTCTATCTCCACCGCACCCACAGATCGTCAAAGCTGAAGGTCATCATCTTCTCCACCGTCTTCGCGCTGTCGTCGTATACCATCGTATACGGACACAACCTTATGTGGCTGGACGCTCTGATCTGGCTCCCGCTCATCACATACGGACTTGAGGAGCTGATAAAACGCCGCCGCTTCAAGCTGTTCACCGTCAGCCTCGCGATGGGCGTCATGGCCAATTTCTACATCGGCTATATGCTCTGCATATACGTCGTGCTTTATATGATATACTACTATGTCGCAAAGAGCGAGAACGGCGAAAACAACTTCTGGGACGAGAAAAAGCACTTCATCAAGACGGTGGGCAGGACGGCGTTCTTCTCGCTTATCGCGGTAGGGCTCGCGGCATGGATAATCCTCCCCACCTGGTATTCTCTGCAGTTCGGAAAGACCGAGTTTTCCGATCCGTCGTTTGCTTTTAAACAGAAATTCGACTTTCTGGATCTTCTCGCCAAATTCATGTACGGCAGCTACGACACCGTCCGTCCCGAGGGGCTTCCGGTGGTGTTCTGCAGCGTGCTGACGATAATTCTGGCTCCGCTCTATTTCTTCTCGCCTAAAGTCAGGCGCCGGGAAAAGGCGGCGGGAGCGGTCATGATCGCCGTCTTCGTCCTTTCCTTCAACGGAAGCACCATAGACCTCATCTGGCACGGGCTCCAGCGGCCCAACTGGCTGAATTACCGCTACAGCTTCATGCTGATCTTTCTGCTCGTCGTCTTCGCCTATCGGGCGTTCGACTCGCTGCGTGAGATAGATTTCCGCTTCGTCGCGGGCGTGACCGTCACCTGGGCGCTCATCACGCTCATCATACAGAAAGCGGATATCAGCTTCGTCTCCGACCTCGACAACATCTGGGCTACGCTCGGCTGTCTGCTTATCTTCTCCATCCTGCTGTACGCCGTCAAAAACGACTGGCTCGGCAACGGATCGGTGCTGATCCTCGCGGTGGTCGTGGCGGTCGAGCTGTTCACCTCCGGACTGCTCAACGCCAACTCGCTCGACGAGGACGTGACGATAAGCTCGCGAAAATCCTACGTCACCTTTATCGACAAGCTGGACGGGATAATCGACGAGGTCAAGGAGAGCGACGGCTCCTTCTACCGTATGGAAAAGGAGGATCACCGCAAGACCAACGATCCCTTCGCGCTCGGCTTTTACGGACTTTCCAACTCCACCTCGACCCTCAATCAGAAGCAGATAGATTTTCTCAACGAGATGGGCTATTCATCAAAATCCCACTGGTCGAAGTACCTCGGCGGGACGCCCGTCTCCGACTCGCTCCTCGGCGTCAAGTACGTTATCTTCAACAGCCTTGACCACGAGGATTTCGGCACGCTTTACCGTTCCGACGAGGAAAACGGAAAGTTCGCCTATCTCAACGATCACGTCCTTTCCGTGGCGTTCGCCTCGTCGGACGCGATATACTCATTCGATCACAAAAAGTACGAGACTCCTTTCGAGTATATGAACGCCATGGTGGGCAGGATGCTCGGGGAAGCGGAGGACCCGGAGATCTTCACCAGAGCCGAGATCCTTGAAACAAAGAAGGACGATCTGCGCGACAGTTATATCTCCGGCCATCGCAAGTACGAGCCGCTCGACGCCGACGACGGCGGAAGGCTCATCTATACCGTGCAGAACAAGCCGGGAAAGGTGCTTTACTGCTTCTTCCCGTCGGAATACCCGCGCGAGGTCGAGCTGATGGCGGGAGGGCGCGCCTCCGGCACATTCTTCGGCAACGAGACCAACCGCATCGTGCGGCTCGGCAGGTTCGACGACGACGAGGTCAAGGTGATGCTCACCCTCAAGGACGACAATCTCTACATCTCGGAAAAAAGCGATTTCTACTTCGCGTTCATAAACGAGGAGGAGTTCGACCGCGCCTTCGCCGAGCTGAAAAAGGGAGATCTCAATATCACCGAGCACAGCGACACCCGCCTTTACGGGACGATTGACGTTCCGACGGATATGAGCGTGTTGTTCACCTCCATCCCCTACGACGCCTGCTGGCAGGTGAAGGTCGACGGCCAAAAGGCCAAGACCCGCGAAGCGGCGGGAGCCCTGCTCTCGATAAGCATAGCGCCCGGGGAGCACACGGTCGAGCTCAAATACGTTTCCGCGCCATTCAATAAGGGATGCGTTATCACGGCGGGAGCGGCGGCGCTCTTCGCGGTATGCGTGATAGTTTCCGACCGCCTGAAGGTCCGCCGCAACAAACGGTGGAGAGAAGATGGCGTTTAAACGGTATTCAATTTTCGGAAAATAAAAATATAAAGTGAGGACGATCATGGACGAACAGAAAATCTTTGAACCGGCAGCAGACCCCGTTCCCGAAGCGCCCGTGGCTCCGGAAGCGCAGGTAATCCCCGAAGCGCCCGCGGCTCCCGAAGCGCCCGCCTTTGAAGCGCCCGCGGAATGGTCCGCGCCTGCCCCGCAGGAGCCGGAAGACGCTCCCGCGGAACCGCAGTATCAAGCTCCCGCGGAACCGCAGTATCAGGCTCCCGCGGAACCGCAGTATCAGCCGCCGCAGCAGCCGCAGTACCAGCAGCCGCAGTACCAGCAGCCGCAGTATCAGGCTCCGCAGCAGCCCCAGTACCAGCCGCCGCAGCAGCCTCAGTACCAGCCGCCGCAGCAGCCCCAGTTTCAGCAGCCGCAGTCTCCCTACCAGCAGCAGTTCCAGCAGTATCAGCGTCAGCAGCCCGGTCAGGCGGGACAGTATCAGCAGCAGTTCCAGCAGTATCAAAACCGTTATCAGCCTCAGCAGCCGGCGCAGCCGCAGTATCAGCCGCCTTACGGTCAGCCCGCCTATCAGCCGGCGCAGCCTTACGGCAGGCAGAGCGCGCCGAGGAGCTTTCCCATTGTTCAGCTTATTTTAGCTATACTCGGGTTCGCCGCGTTCTTTACCGTCCGTATGTTCCATGCAAAGGACACCTTCCGGGCTTTGGAGTATTACTTCAAGTTCAACAACGTCGAGATGTCGATATACACCATCTTCTCCTTTATTACCTCGTGGCTCCTCTACGTTGTCGCGCTTATGCTCGTTCTTCATCTCGCCGTTCAGTATCAGAAAGGGAGATCGTACTCTCTTGCGGGCGTCTCGTTCATCGCGCTCGGTATCTCGATGCTCATCCCCTGCCTGGTCTCGTATCTGACCTATTCGGTCATTCTCCCGCTCGTTCACGGATACAGCGCGGATACCTCGGTAAGAAGCATCATAATCGCCGCGGTCTATCTCCTGGTCGGCGTGATCTCTTTTGCCGCCGCGTCCGGGCTGTTCAAGGGCAGAGGCAAGGCGGCGGCGATAATCGCCTCGCTCGGTATGATCGGCGTGAACGTGTATTCGTTTGTGACGATACTGGCAAACGGCTACGCCGGCTCTCTTTCCGCTCTGGAGATCTTCGGATTTATTTCCGAGGTGCTCATCGGCGTCGCGCTGCTCGTCTACGCGATCATGTTAAAGCCCGCAAACCTTCAGCAGAACGGTTATCAGCAGAACTATCCGCCCGTTTACTACCGCTGACCGCCGGTCAAGCTCTCATTCCGGTCTTGACAAATCGGGAAGAATGCGGTAATATATATGGTACGTTAATTATTTACATTTTCGATATACAAGACAAGGAGTGACATATATTATGGCCGACAAGCCCCTGGTTTCCGGTAAATATCTCATGTTCCGCGACAAGCCCTTCGTCCGCGAGAACAATACGATATGCTACGGCGATATGACCGACGACTACGTGCTCTTTATGATGATCCTTAAGAACAAGACCGTACAGGGCGCGGAGGGCGAAACGCTCGAGATCCCCGACAAGGTGCTGGTACAGATACTCTCCACCGACGTCACAAAGAACCCGGTCGAGCGCATAGCAAAGCAGACCGAAAAGAACAGCCTTTTCGACGCGATGGATATCGGTCTTATCTGGCTGGAAAAGTTCAATAAAGATGCGTAAAACCTTATATAACAACAGCTCCGCCGATCCCGGCGGAGCTGTTGTTATATATACCATTTTTCTTTGAACTTTGATCTTTGAACTTTGAACTTTGAACTATTCTTGACCCATCCGCCCGATCACGGCTTTTATCCGATGAAAGGTCCCTTCCTCATCTGATCGGCGGGGGACTCGCCGGCGGCGAGAGCCCATAAGGACTCGGCTTTCAGGGCGAGCGCGAACTGACGCGCGGCGGTCCCGTCGAGCGACTTTCCGTCGGACGGGCGGGTGAGTATCGTTATCTCGCCGCGTTTTTTTGCCTGGCGTAAAAACTCCGTGCCCCTCGCGTTTGCGGCGAGCAGGGAAGTGTATGCCGGTTTTTCTTTAACGTCGCATTCTCGCGTTCCGGTCATGGCGGCAAGGACGGCGCGGCGCAGACGGGCGTGGGTATATTTTTTCGTAGCCGCGAGCGAGAGGAATTCACCGTAGTCGGCGGCGTTGGCGGCGGCGGCGCACAGTCTCCCCGCGATGCCCCCGCCGAGGTCGGCGTAAACCGCAAGCTCCGCCTGACCGTGCGTGCGGAAGAAGTTGAGCGCCACCGGACCTATCGCGTCCGGCAGGACGGGACGGCGTTCCGCGTAAAAGCCGTCGAGCTCTTCCGGCGTCTCCTCCTTCAGCTTTTCAAGCTCCCCGGCGCGTAAAAGCTCGCGGGAGCGGGTGGCTGTCCAGAAGCCCTCGCGCTTTATACAGAGGGGGGAGAGGGCGTACCCCCCGCGCGAGATCGCGCGGAGATATTCGAGTGCGAGCGTGTCGTTTGACCCGGCGGGAAGCTCTTCGCCGTAAAGCGAGGCGTAGACCTTGCGAAGAACGGCGATATGGGAGTCCGCCGATCTCATGGATCCGCTCTCAGCGCGTTCGAGCCCGTCGGCAAATTCGGGGCTCTCCAGTCTTTTTACTGCGGAAAGGAGCCGGTCGAGGTCGCCCGTCTCCGAGCCGAAAGAAAGGGTATCGCAGCCGAGACGCGCGGCGACAGAGACGGCGGCGCCGGCGTAAAATCCGGCGCCCTGCGCGCTCCACGGAAAGGGAAGCTCGCACACGAGATCGGCGCCGCAGATCACCGCCGCCTCGGCTCTCTCATACTTTGAAAGGACCGCCGGCTCTCCCCGCTGGACGAAATTCCCGGCGAGCACCGCCGTGAGACAGGCGCCGGGAAAACGCTCCCGCAGGAGACCGAGATGACGCATATGGCCCCGGTGGAAGGGATTATATTCACAAACTACGGCTATTCCCTGCATTTTTTTGCGAAATTCTCCGTTTTGGTATTGTTTTTTTCGGCGAAATCAGTTATAATGAGCTTCGTATGTATTCATTATACAGTAATCTTTTTCAAATTGCAACAAAAATAAAGGAGCAGATAACAAATGAACGTATTGGTCGTAAACGCGGGAAGCTCGTCGCTCAAATATCAGCTTTTCGACACTTCCGCAAACGAGGTAAGATCCAAGGGTATTTGCGAGCGCATAGGCATGGAAGGCTCCCGCATCGAGCATAAGCAGGCAGACGGCACGAAGACAGTCCGCGAGCATCCCATGAATGACCACACCGACGCCATGAGAGTGGTCATCGACGCCCTGACCGATCCCGTGATCGGCTGCATCAAGGATATGAGCGAGATCGAGGCTGTCGGTCACCGCATAGTCCACGGCGGCGCGTATTTCTCCGAGAGCGTCCTCGTAGACGCCGAGGTCATCTCCAAGCTCGAAAAGTGCAAGGATCTGGCTCCTCTGCACACCGTTCCCCATCTGATGGGTATCAAGGGCTGCACCGAGGCTATGCCCGGCGTTCCGCAGGCTCTTGTTTTCGATACCGCTTTCCATACCACGCTTCCCGAGTACGCAAAGTACTACGCCATCCCCTACGAGATGTCCGAGAAGTACGAGATCCGCCGCTACGGCGCTCACGGCACCTCTCACCGCTTCGTCGCCGCCGAGATGCAGAAGATCCTCGGCCGCGTCGAGAATACCAAGATAGTCACCTGCCACATCGGTAACGGCGCTTCCATTTCGGCTGTCAAGGACGGCAAATGCATCGACACCAGCATGGGCTTCACCCCCCTCGACGGCGTTGAGATGGGGACCCGCTGCGGCGCCATCGACCCCGCCATCGTCACCTTCCTTATGAATAAGGAGGGCTTCACCCCCGACGAGATGAGCACCTTTATGAACAAGAAGTGCGGCTTCCTCGGCGTTTCCGGCTTCTCCTCCGACAGCCGCGATATCGAGGCCGCCATCCTTGAGAACAACCACCGCGCGTGGCTCGCCGCCAACATCCTCGCATATCAGGTAAAGAAGTATATCGGCTCCTACGCCGCCGCCATGAACGGACTCGACGCCGTCGTTTTCACCGCCGGCATGGGAGAGAACAACCCCGAGCTGCGCGACCGCGCCTGCATGGATATGGAGTATTACGGCATCAAGATCGACCGCGAGCTGAACGCAGTTACCCACCATCAGCCCAACATCGTCGAGCTCTCCACTCCCGATTCCAAGGTCAAGGTCTACGTCATCCCGACCAACGAGGAGCTGGTCATCGCAAACGATACCGAGCGTCTCGTCCGCGGAATGTAATTGGCAGAAAACGACAGTATAATAAAGTGTTAAAGATCCGGATATGTCACACGATATATCCGGATTTTTCCTTTTGTGCAAATTACCGACGAGTATAATTGTGAATTTTCTATAAAAACTAAAGAATTTATTTGACATTTTGACGAAAATGTTGTATAATCAAACAGTATATCGCAAATAAAACTGTTGAACTTGCAAAGGACTTCATAACCGGATGCAAAAATTCTTTAAAAACAGCCGTGATATTGAACAAAACGAGATCACGCTGGACGGCGCCGACGCGCGGCATATCTGCTACTCTCTGCGCATGGCGGAGGGGGAAAAGATAGTCGTCTGCGACGGAGAGGGGACCGACTGCCTCTGCAGGCTGGTCCGCCTGACCGGAGACAGCGTCACAGCCGAGGTGCTGGAGCGCAGGCCCTCGGATACCGAGCCGCCTTACCGCGCGGTGCTCTATCAGGCTCTCGCCAAAGGCGACAAGATGGATTACATCATCCAGAAGGCGACCGAGTTCGGCGTCGCCGAGATAGTCCCGTTCGAGAGCGCGCGGTGCATCGCCCGCATAAAAGAGGGCGGCGCGGAGAAAAAGACGGCGCGCTGGCAGCGCATAGCGGAAGAGGCGGCGAAGCAATGCGGCAGGGGACGCATCCCGCGCATTTCGGCTCCCGTCGAATTCCGTCAGGCGGTCGGACTCGCGGCGAGCGAGGACGGACGGGCGTTCATCTGCTACGAAAACGAGCGCACCCGGTCGATCGCCGAGATCGAAAGCGCGGCGGAGGTCTACTCTTTCTTTATCGGACCCGAGGGCGGGTTTGAGGAAGAGGAAGTGAGGTTCGCGGAGACGGCGGGAGTGATCCCGGTCGGCCTCGGCAACAGGATACTGCGCTGCGAGAGCGCGTCCGGCTTCGTGCTTTCCTGCCTCAGCTTTATGAATGAACTCGGCGGACAACGCCGTTAATATATATACAAATACATTTAAAAACCATAACCTTAGCAGAGAAACGGAAGGAACGATTTTATGTCAAACAGGTTATTTCAGAGTATAATCCACCAGATGAAGGACGCGGTCGACCGCGTTATCGGCGTTCTCGACGAGAACGACGTCATCATCTCCTGCAGTGAGCTCGGAAGGATAGGCGAGACCCGCGCTAACGTCAACAGCGAGTTCTCCTTTTCAGCCGGCTTTCTGACCCACGGCGGCTACACCTACCGCGCCATCGGCAGCGAGGTCAAGCCGGAGTATCTCGTTTTCGTCGAGGGCGAGGACAAGACCGCGGAAAAGACCTCTCTCCTGCTTTCCATCTCGCTCAACAATTTAAAGAGCCTCTACGATGAAAAGTACGACAAGAGTTCTTTTATCAAGAACATCATACTCGACAACATACTCCCCAGCGATATTTACATCAAGAGCAAGGAGCTTCATTTCAGCTCCGACGTGGCGAGGATAGTCTACCTCATCAAATTCCTCGGGAAGGTGGACGTCGTGCCCTTCGATCTCGTCCAGAATATGTTCCCGGACAAGACCAAGGACTACGTTATAAGCGTCGGCGAGAGCGACATCGTGCTCGTCAGCGAGGTCAAGCCCAACTACGATATGCGCGAGGCGGAAAAGATCGCCGAGAACATGGTCGATACCTTCCAGACCGAATTCTATACCCGCGTCTCGGTCGGCATAGGGACCGCAGTCGATAACATCAAGGATCTCGCCCGCTCCTATAAGGAAGCGCAGGTCGCCCTCGAGGTCGGCAAGGTCTTCGACACCGAGAAGAACATCATCAGCTACGAAAACCTCGGCATCGGCAGACTTATATACCAGCTTCCCACCACCCTTTGCGAAATGTTCCTTCAGGAGGTCTTCAAGAAGGGCTCTCTCGAGTCGCTCGACAGCGAGACCCTGATGACCATCCAGTATTTCTTTGAGAACAACCTCAACGTTTCGGAGACCTCGCGCAAGCTCTTCGTACACCGCAACACGCTGGTCTACCGTCTCGAAAAGATCCGCAAGCTGACAGGTCTCGACCTGCGCGAATTCGACCACGCCATCACCTTCAAGGTGGCGCTTATGGTGAAGAAGTATCTCACCAGCAAGCCGGTAAAATACTGATAAAAGAATACGGATACGCCGCCTGCGCGGGAGTATCCGTATAGGGCTTTTATCGGGCTTTTTACGCATGATCCAAAGGAGGAAAACGCGCCCGGAGCGTTGTCCGGGACATTGTCATCTATGATAGAATTCAAAAACGTTTGCAAAAAATATCCTAACGGGACTCTCGCGCTCGACGACGTAAGCCTGACCATAAACGACGGCGAGTTCGTCTTTATCGTCGGCGAGTCGGGAGCCGGTAAGTCCACCATGCTCAAGACCCTTTTCCGCGAGGAAAAGATCTCGTCCGGCAGCCTTACGGTGGACGGCTACGATCTCGTAAAGATCAAAAACAGACAGATACCGCACTACCGCCGCAAGCTGGGGATAGTCTTTCAGGATTTCAGGCTTTTCCCGGATAAGACGGTCTTTGAGAACGTCGCCTTCGCCATGCGCGTCATAGGCGAGCCGACGAGGTCGATAAAGCGCAGGGTGCCCACCATCCTCAGCATAGTCGGCCTTCAGGACAAATACAACGACTTCCCGCGCGAGCTTTCGGGCGGCGAGCAGCAGCGCGTCGCGCTTGCGCGCGCCCTCGCCAACAACCCCAGCATCATCATAGCCGACGAGCCGACCGGAAACGTCGACCCCAAAATGAGCCTTGACATAATGAATTTGCTTCTTAAGATCCAGAAACGCGGAAAGACCGTGCTGGTCGTCACTCACGAAAAGAATTTCGTCGATTATTTCCAGCAGCGCGTCATCACCATCAAGAACGGCAAGATAGTGGACGACAAGGTGGGAGGGATGTTCGATGCGTAAATACAGTTTATCCTACTTCCTTTCGCAGAGCTTCAAGGGGCTGTGGCGCAACGGCGTCATGAGCGCCGCCTCCATCCTTGTGCTGATGGCGCTGCTCATCGTCATGGGCAGCTTCTCTCTGCTGGTCTACAATATCGACGTCAACCTCGAGAATATCGGCGTCCTCAACGAGATCGTCGTCTTCTGCGACGAGAACTGCACCGACGAAGAGATCGCCGATATAGGCAGGCAGATCCGTCTCCTCGACAACGTGAACGAGGATATGGTAAAGCACAACACAAAGCAGCAGATCCTCGACGAGGAGAGGGCGAAGTACGCCGGCACCGAAGTCGAAAACGTCTTCAAGGAGATGGTCGACCGCGGCGTCAACCCCTACCGCGACGAGTTTATCGTGACCTACAACGACAACAGCGAGGTCACGACGCTTGAATACCAGCTCGGTCAGATCCAGGGCATAGACAAGATCAACAGCAGGGCGGACCTTGCGGAAAAGGTGGAGGGAATAAAGAATTCGGTCACCTTCATCTTCATCTTCTTCCTCGTCGTCCTCTTCGTGGTCAGCCTTTTCGTCATTATCAACACCATCAAGCTCGCCGTATACGCGCGCAAGCAGGAGATCGCGATAATGCGCTACGTCGGCGCGACGAAATGGTTCATAACTCTGCCGTTTGTGTTTGAAGGTATGCTTATCGGACTTATCGCGTCCGGCGTCGCATATCTTGTCGAGTGGTATATGTATACTTATATCGGCAAGATGCTCATGCAGAACAGTTCGATACTGACTATAGTACCCTTCTCGCAGGTGGACGGTTTCGTGATACTCGGCTTCCTCGCCGTCGGTCTGTTCTCCGGTATCGTGGGCAGCGCCATCTCGCTCCGCAAGTACCTCAAGGCGTAAGCCGGGGCAAAAGGAGAGAAGAAAACCGTGAAAAAGAGAGTTATATCCGCTCTCGCGGCGCTTCTGATAATGGCGGTGTCGGCGTTCGGCTCGATACTCTATACCGAGACCGGACTGCACGCCGACTCGTCCGACAGCAAAGAAAAAGAGACCGAGCTGAAGCAGAAGATAAAGTCCGCGCAGGAGCAGCAGGCTGACCTGAAGAAGAAGCTTGAAAAAGCGAAAAAGGGCATAGAAAACACCGAAAACGAGAAGGAATATCTCGACCACCTGGTCACCTCCACCCAGGCGGAGATCGACGCAACGAACGAGCTGATCGAAGAGTACAAGATCAAGATCGAGCAGAAGAACGCGGAGATCTCCGATATGGAGAAGTCGATCGACGAGAAGTTCGATCAGACCATGGGCAGGCTCCGTTTTGCATATGAAGAGGGAACGGCGAGCTATCTCGAGCTCATCCTCGAGTCGGAGTCGCTTCCCGAATTTCTGTCGGGCGTCGACCGCGTGGGCAGTATGATGGAATTCGACCGTTCTCTCATGGAAGAGCTGGCGGCAAAGCTCAAGGTGCTGGAGAACGAAAAGATCGTTCTTGAAAACACGCAGAACGAGCAGATCGAGTTCGAAAAATCGCTGAACGAAAAGGCGGCGTCCCTTGAACAGCAGATAAAAGAAGCGGAGGAGTACATCATACAGCTCCGCGCTAACGAAAAGACTTACGCGGAGGAGTACGAAAAGGCGAAAGCCGCCGAGAAGGAAGCCAACGCCGCGATAGAAAAACTCCTCGCGGAACGCCAGAGATCGACGAATACCCCCTATTGGGGCGGCAAGTTCATCTGGCCGGTCCCGGCAAGGTACAACCGCATAAGCTCCGGCTACGGATGGAGAGTGCTCTGGGGGCGCAGCGATTTCCACCTCGGTATAGATATACCTGGGGCGTACGGCACGCCGATCTACGCGTCCAACGGCGGCACGGTCGTCGTGGCGACCTGGCACTACAGCTACGGAAATTACGTGGTCATCGACCACGGCGGCGGCTACTCCACCCTCTACGGACACAACAGCAGTCTTTGCGTTAGAGTCGGCGACAAGGTCGATCAGGGAGACGTTATAGCAAAGATGGGCTCTACCGGCAGTTCAACGGGCAACCACTGCCATTTTGAGGTGCGTATCAACGGCAGGACCCAGCAGCCGCTCAATTATGTAAGACAACCCTGACCTCGCCTTAAACCGTTGATCAAGAGAACCTGAAATGAAAAAAAGAGTTTCGATTTTAACTACCATAATCATCGCGCTCGTCTGCGTTATCGTCACCTTTCAGATAACGGCGGTCGCTTACTGGAAAAGACAGCACAGCGGAAGCTCCGCTCCCGCCGACACCTCCGATACAAGCTCCTACGAGTCGCTAAAAGAAAAGCTCGACGAGATAAACGGCATCTACCGCGAATACTATATCGGCGAGATCGACGAGGAGTCGCTCGAACGCGGCGTTATGATGGGATACGTATACGGCGCGGGCGATCAGTTCGGCGAGTATATGGACCCGGAGAGCTATAAGGAGTACCTTAAAGAATCCGGCGGAGAGCTTGTCGGCATAGGGATAATGGTCATAGAGGACCTTTCCACCGGGCTTATGCAGGTGGTCGAGGTCATGCCCGGTACTCCCGCCGAGGAAGCCGGCTTGCAGGTCGGCGATCTTATCGCCTTCGTCGCCGGCGAGGACGCCGCGGCGATCGGCTATTACCGCGCTCTCGACCTCATGAGGGGCGAGGAGGGCAGTACCGCGGTGTTTTCCGTCTACCGCGGCGGCGAGCAGGTCGATTTCAGAATCGTACGCAAAAAGATCGAAAGCGTCAGCGTCACCCACCGTATGTACTCGGACGGCAAGACCGGCATCATCCGCATCACCGGATTTGAGGAGCCGACCCCCGGGCAGTTCATCGACGCGATGAAGGACCTCAGGGCGCAGGGCGCCGAGCGATACGTCTTCGACCTCCGCAACAACGGCGGCGGACTTCTCACCGCGATAACCGAAACGCTCGATTATCTGCTCCCCAATGGACCGATAATCCGTATAACCGACAAGGACGGCAACGTCCTGGAGACCGTCAATTCCGATAAGGGGGAGGTCGTCGCGCCTATGGCGGTGCTTGTGAACGGCAACACCGCGTCCGCGGCGGAGCTCTTTACCGCGGCTCTGCGCGACTATGACAAGTCGGTGACCGTGGGGACCACCACCTACGGAAAGGGAAGTATGCAGACCATAGTCCCGCTTTCCGACGGATCGGCGGTGCGCATCTCGTTCAGGATGTACAGCCCGCCCAAGTCGGATAACTATCACGGCGTCGGAATAAAGCCTGACGTCGAGGTGGAGCTTGACCCGTCGCTCAAAAACCTCTCGCTTTTCGCCATCACAGACGAGCAGGACAATCAGCTCCAGGCGGCGATCGCCGAGTTGGATAAATGGCAGGAGACCCGCGGCGCGAACTGAATAAAAAGAAAAATAAACATAATCATATAAGGAGAAAAACCATGGCAGAACCCATTATCGTAACAGAAGAAGGCTTAAAGAAATTACAGGAAGAGCTTGAATATTTAAAGACTACCAAACGTAAGGAAGTGGTCGAGGCCATCCGCGTGGCGCTCTCTTTCGGCGACCTTTCCGAGAACAGCGAGTATGACGAGGCGAAGACCGAGCAGGGCAAGACCGAGTCCCGTATACAGGAGCTCGAGGAGATGCTCAAGCACGTCAAGGTCATCTCCGACCACGAGGTCCAGAACGATATCGTCAACGTCGGCAACGTCGTAAAGGTGTATGACGTCGACTTCAAGGAGGAGCTCGAGTACGCGGTCGTCGGCTCCACCGAGGCAAATCCCGCGCTCGGCCGCATCTCCGACCAGTCCCCCATCGGCAAGGCGATAATCGGCGCCAAGGTCGGCGACACCGTCACCTTCCTCACCCCCGGCGGCGAGGCGCATCTTAAGATATTAGAGATCTCGAAGGCTAAATAAGTATTATGAACGAAAACGTACAGCAGAACGAACAGCAGGAGAATCTTTCCGAGATACTTCGCATCCGCCGCGAGAAGCTGGCGGAGCTGCGCGCCTCCGGGAACGATCCTTTTGAAGAGACGGTTTACCCGGTCGACCGTCGCTCGGAGGAGATAAAGAACAACTTCGACGCGCTCGAGGGTCAGACCGTACACATAGCGGGACGTATGATGAGCCGCCGTATCATGGGCAAGGCTTCCTTCTGCCACGTCATGGACGGCGAGGGGACCGTGCAGGTCTACGTCAAGCGCGACGACGTCGGGACCGAGGAGTACGCCTCCTTCAAGAAGGCGGATATCGGCGATATCTTCGGCGTGGAGGGCTTCGTGTTCCGCACCCAGACGGGCGAGATCTCCGTACACGCGCAGAAGCTGACTCTGCTTGCAAAGTCGCTGCTCCCGCTCCCGGAAAAGTTCCACGGACTTACCAATACCGATCTGCGCTACAGACAGCGCTACCTCGATCTCATCGTAAATTCGGAGGTCAAGGACACGTTCGTAAAGCGCTCGCAGATCATGCGCGAGCTGCGCGCATACCTCGACGGACACGGCTTTCTCGAGGTCGAGACGCCCATCCTCACTCCGTTCGAGATAGGCGCGTCCGCGCGTCCCTTCCTCACCCACCACAACACCCTCGATATGGATATGGTGCTCCGCATCGAGACCGAACTCTATCTCAAACGCCTCATCGTAGGCGGCTTTGAGCGGGTCTACGAGGTAGGCCGCATCTTCCGCAACGAGGGAATGGATACAAAGCACAATCCCGAGTTCACCACCATCGAGCTCTATCAGGCGTACACCGACTATAAGGGAATGATGGATCTGGTCGAGGACCTATATAAGACCCTCACCCTTTCGGTCTGCGGCAAGCTCGAGATACCTTATCAGGGCAACACCATCGATATGGGCAACTGGGAGCGCCTGACTATGGTCGAGGCGGTCAAAAAGTACTCCGGCGTAGATTTCGCCGACTGGAAGACCGACGCGGACGCCGTTGAGGCGGCGAAAAAGCACAACGTCCCGCTTCCCGAGATACCCAGCCGCGGCGCCATCCTCGCCGAGTTTTTCGACGCCTTTGTCGAGGACAAGCTGGTCCAGCCCACCTTTATCTACGACTATCCCGTCGAGGTCAGCCCGCTTGCAAAGCGCAAGCCCTCCGACCCCGAGTTTACCGAGAGATTTGAGTATTTCATCAACTGCACCGAATTCGGCAACGCCTTCAGCGAGCTGAACGACCCCATAGATCAGAAGGCGCGTTTTGAAAAGCAGGTCGCCGACCGCAAAAAGCTGGAGCCCGGCTGCAAGGCGCAGGTCGACTACGACTATATCAACGCCCTCGAATACGGTCTCGCTCCCACCGGCGGTCTCGGCTTCGGCGTCGACCGCCTCGTGATGCTGCTGACCGACTCGGCGTCCATCCGCGACGTGCTCCTTTTCCCGACTATGAAGCCCATAGGTGACAAAAACGTGGAAAACGCCGGTGAAAACGGTACGTCTGACGAAGATGAAGCCACCGAACCTATTTCTGCCTCCGGCGGCTCGCCGGTCGAAGGCGCGCCGATTATTTCAGCGGAAAAGCCCGACTTTTCAAAGGTCGAGATCGAGCCGCTCTTCTCCGATTACGTCGATTTCGACACCTTCTCTAAATCCGATTTCCGCGCCGTAAAGGTCAAGGACTGCGTCGCGGTCCCGAAGTCGAAGAAGCTCCTTCAGTTCACCCTCGACGACGGCACCGGCACCGACCGCACCATTTTAAGCGGCATCCACGCCTTCTACGAGCCGGAACAGCTCATCGGCAAGACGCTGATCGCCATAGTCAACCTCCCGCC
>JAFSSR010000135.1 GCA_017450885.1 Clostridia bacterium
GTCCGCGATCGCCATCGGCAATCCTCTCGGAACGCTGGGCGGCACGGTCACAAGCGGTATTATCTCAACTCTCAACCGCGAGATCACGATCGACGGTCAAAACTATACCCTGCTTCAGCTTGACGCCTCTATCAATCCCGGAAATTCCGGCGGCGGTCTCTTCGACATCAACGGCAATCTCATTGGTATTGTCAACGCCAAATCCGGCTCAGCCGGTTCGTCTACCACTATTGAAGGTCTCGGCTTCGCAATTCCGATCAATCAGGCGATCGACGTCGCAAGCCAGCTTTCCGATCAGGGCTACGTCGGAGGCAGAGTCAATCTGGGTATCTACGTCGTCGAGGTCAACGAATCCACCTCTACGACCGATCTGTACAACAACGGTTATTCCGATCTTATCAACTATATCACCGACTACGGCGTATACTTCCTCAAGTATCAGGCCGGTCAGAACGGCGACTTCAAGTACGGCGACCGCATTATCGCAATCGACGGCACCTCGGTATCAAGCCGCTCCGACGTGCTTGATATCCTTGAAGATCACGAGATCGGCGATACCGTCACCGTCACCGTATCCCGCATGAACACCGATATGCGCCGCGCGCAGATGGTCGAGGTTTCGGTCAACCTGGTCGAATATATGCCGGAGACGACAAGCGCAGATAATTGAAGCACAAGCAGGGGGAAGGGGCTTGCCCCTCCCCCCGAGCGTGTCGAAAAACTTTCCGTCTGTCATCCTGAGCACGCGACCGTAGGTCGCGCAGCGAAGGATCTCATAAATTCCGTAGTTAAAGAAGATTCTTCGTCGCTTCGCTCCTCAGAATGACAGCAATGTGACGTTATCGACAGTCTGAAGGGGCGTCCGCCCCTCCTTAAATTATGGTAAATAATTATTTGATTTTGAATATCAGTTCAACGGGATTGTGGTCGGAGTATTCAAATCCGGTGTCGATCACCCTTGACGAGATCGCCTCTACGTTGTCCGATATGATAAATCCGTCTA
Organism: Clostridia bacterium; assembly: GCA_017450885.1. Taxonomy (GTDB): domain Bacteria; phylum Bacillota; class Clostridia; order Oscillospirales; family CAG-272; genus RGIG3438. The sequence continues at coordinate 1,004 of JAFSSR010000135.1, forward strand.
TGGTAAGAACAAACTGTCCCTCGTGATATTCGGAGTCCGCGTTGCGGCAGGACGGCACCGGCGCGTCCTTGTCGAGCGGAGCGGCAAGCGTCAGGTGCTTTCCGTCAAATATCCCTTCCGGAATGGGCTGCGCCCAGGTATACTCCTTATCCGCCTTGCCGAAGTATACCGAGGAGTCGCCGAGGATGTCCTTGTTGAAGTCGCCGCCCGCGATACAGTAATTTCCCGCGGCGTATTCCTTTTCCATATCGTCTGTCAGGATGACGAGCTGTTCGTTGGCTATCTTTCCGTCCGAGGTGTAGGCGGACAGATGGAAGTTGTAGAGGACAAGCTCTTTCCCGTCGGCGGTCTTGATCCTGTTTTTGGAGTAGCAGCGGTCGAGATCGAGAAATTTTGTCAATCCGCTTTCGATCGGGAGCTCGACCCGCTCCGCCGACTGTATGCCGAATTTCGAGAAAGTCATCATGCCGGATCTGGAAGCGCCGTGCGGCTGAAATATCGGATAGAAAAGGAAGGGCGAATCGTAATTCTGCGCGAAGCTAAAGCAGTATCCTGTCAGCTTTTCGGTCAGGTAGTCCCTCTCGTCAAATTTGTAGCTGCGGGTAGAGCCGATATCTACTTCCTGAACGTTGCAGAGGTCCGCGTTCTGATCGGCAAGCAGCGCGGCTATCTTTTTCAGGTTGGCGTCAAGACGCTCCTTTGACCACGCCCAGGACTCTTTGCCGCCGTCCATAAAGAAGCCGTAATCCTTTTCATAGGCGCCGAAGCCGATATTGTATGATACGATCTTATACTCCGCGTCTTTATTGAGGGTCTGCGACGCGCTCCCCTCGGTCTTGAGGGGACCCGATCCGATACGGTGATATGAGATGAAGACGTATGCGAAATAACCCGCGACAATAATAAGAAGTGCGAGTAAAACAAAGAGAATGATCTTAAGTGCTTTTTTCATGGCGCGCTCCTTTAATAGTATTTCAAATAAATTATACAATACCCGTCGCAAAAAAGCAACCGATACGGATTTGAAATTTAACCGCCGATATGATATAATATAACAAAAAAACGGAGGCAGTCATGCAGATAATAAAAAAGGTATTGTCCGCCGAGCGCAATTCTTCTCTTACTATATATCTGAACGCCGAGAACAACGAGTTCGGAGAGCCGCGTCCCCGCCCGTTCATACTTATTATTCCGGGCGGAGGGTACGGCGACTGGTCGGAGACCGAGGCGGAGCCCGCCGCGCTCGCATATATGGCGGCGGGATATCAGGCGGGGATACTGCGATATACGCTTAAGGACGACGGCGGATGGCCCCATCCGCTGGAGGATTACGAAAAGGCGATGGACATTGTTATGCGCGGAGCCGACGAATGGCTGATCGACCGGGATCACGTTGCCGTCGCGGGATTTTCCGCCGGCGGACATCTCGCCGCCTGCGCCGCGACTTTCGCCGAGCACAAGCCCAACGCCGCCGTGCTCGTTTACCCGTCCATCGTTCAGGCGGAATGCGACACCTGCCAGCCCGGTATGCCGGCGCCTCACGAATACGTGGACGGAAATACCGCCCCCTGCTTCATCCTTGCCGCGAGGGACGACGTAGCGGTATCGCTCGCAAACGCCCTGACTATGGCGAGCGACCTCGAACGAGCGGGGGTGCGGTTTGAAATGCACATAGGCTCATTCGGCAGCCACGGATTTTCAACGACAATACGCAATATTTCGGGCGAGGTATGCCCGCGTCTTACCGATTGGGTCCGCGACAGCATAGAGTGGCTCGGCGAGATCATGGGCTTCCTGACCATCGAAGGGTTTACAAAGCCTTTGTTCCCGCGCTATCTTCCCGCCGATAACGACGAGTACCTTTCTCTCGAATGCAGTCTTGCCCGCGTCTGCGAGCAGGGAGGCGAAGCCGAAGAGCTGCTCGCTCCGCTGTGGGAGCTTATGGAAAAGGACGCCGAGTATCGCGCGTTCTCGTTTGCCGGATGGAAGCTCGCGCTTGAAGGGTACACCCTTCGCCGCGTTATGGAGATAAGCAGACTGCCCAAAAAGGATATGGTCGAGATAGGAAAAAAGCTGTCTCGCATCCCGAATATAAGAAAAGGTTGACATTTTACGCGGAGCGTGGTATAATATCAAGTGTTATATAACTAACGCTATCAAACGAGGTGTATTATGCCGCCTAAAACGAAGATCCTGCGCGAAGATATAATCAGCACCGCCGTCGAGATCGTAAGGAATAACGGGGCTTCCGCTCTGAACGCCCGCGCCATAGCCGCGGAGCTCGGCTGTTCCACACAGCCGGTCTTCTCCAATTTTGCCACGATGGACGAGCTCCGCGAAGCGGTCATCGGCAGCGCCGAGACGCTCTACGGTTACGCCGTCACAAAGGAGCAGAGGAACGGAGGATATCATCCCTACAAAGCGTACGCCATGGCGTATATCCATTTCGCCGAGGACGAAAAAGAGCTTTTCAAGCTGCTGTTCATGCGCGATAAAAGCGGCGGGGATGCGGACGGGATCTACGATCCGGAGGTGATACGCCACGCCGCCGACGCGGCGGGCATTTCGGAGGAGAGCGCCGAGTTTTTCCATATGGAGTTTTGGGCGTTCGTCCACGGGGTCGCCGTGATGGTAGCCGACGGGGAGATGCGCCCGGAGGACGACCTGATAATCAATATGATGACCGATATCTTCGAGGGACTGAAATTCCGCTTCGGAGGAGTGATACTCTGACCGCGCCTGTCGTCAAACATAATAAGACCGCCGTATCCCGCTTCTGCGAGACCAACGGCGGTCATATTTTTCCCGAAGTGCCTACAAATCCGGCGATCCGTTCGACGTCCGAGGTTGTCACCTCAAAGCGGTCCGGCGCGTATCTTGCGGGGAGGTAGATCCCGATGAGCTCGGAGCTTTCCTCTCCCTCGGGGAGCTTTCTCCCGAGCTCGCTCGGAGTGTCGGAGATCTCCGGCGGATCCTCCTTCGCGGTGTGCTCGATTATGTACTTTGCGAACAGGAAACGGATCCTTGTCCTGTTGCTGTCGAGGTCGGAATACTTTACTTTTTTGCGTTTGACGTCCCTTCTCCTGCGCCTTTCGCCGTCAAAAACGATGGTGCGCTCGTCCTCCCCCTTCAGATCCACGCGGTCGGGAAGACCGAGGAACCTGCGGACGCTCTTTTTGATGGTGCGCCATACCTTTCCGGCGTTGAAGAGGGCGACGGTAATCCTGCGGTAGAGCTCGCGGCGTATCTCGTAGGTGAACAGCTTGAAAAACGAGACGAGGGTTATAATAAGCAGTACCGTTCCGACGAATACCGTGAGCTGGCGCAAATAGGGATGCTCCTCCGGGACAAACGGCGCGGCGGAGTAGACCGCGGCGCAGATAACCGCGTAAACGGCGGTAAGGATGACGCGCGAACGCTTGAACTTGATCTTGATTTTATTCGGGTCTTCCATCCGGGTCCTCCTCTCCGCCAAAAATGAAAGTCTTTACCGTATTTCCCATCCGTTCGAGAGCGCGCAGCCTCGAATCGGACTGCGGGTCGCCGTAAAGCGCGAAAACGTAGATCTCCGTCCCGGTCATGCCCGCGGCGACGTCCGCTTCGACTATGCCGGGAAACGACACGCCGTACGCCGGTCGGACGAGCGCCAGCGCGCGCATCATCTCGCGGTGATGCGCCTCGCCCGAATAGATCGGGAAGCGCAGACGGTTGGTGTTGTCGGAGTTGACGCAGTTAGCCGCAAGCCCGCATCGGAAGCCGGACGCGGCGGCGTCCCGCAGTATCCCCGCGGCAAAGCCGAGAAAGCGTTCGATTATCCCGTTGTATATCCTCGTCGGGACGGGAGCGTCCGGGTCGGGCTGGAAGTTCATATAGATCATCACCGTGCGCGAGGAGACGAAATCGCAGTTGTTGACTTTGATGCCGCGCATACCGCCGCTTTTCGCGGTGGCTTTGAAGTTTATTGAATTGAACGGGTCGCCGAAAACGTAGTCCCGCACGCCCGAGACGTTGAACGGGTCGCGCATGAGCCAGTTGCGGGAATAGCTGTCGCCCTGCAGGACGTTGTTCGTAATCGCTTTCTCCGGCGGATCGAGGGGAGCGGGGAAGACGTACAGCTCCGCCTCGCTCTCCACATATCTGTGGGACTGTGAGATCATCATGTCGACGCCCTCGAGCTTGTAATATCCGCGTTTTTTGCACACTATCTCGTGACGGCGGCGGAGCTGCATGAACGGCATGAGCATGACGAACCTGCCGGCGAACGGCTGCATCGCCTTCTTGTCGTCATACTCCGCGCCGACTACACGCAGATCGTTGTATATGTATCCCCAAACGTCGATGACGAATATGGGGAAGAACCGCTTGTTGTGGAGCGTCTCGGTGAGTATTACCGTGTCTCCCTCGTATACTCCGTCGGATGAAAACTCCCGCCTGTACTCAACCGTGCCGATCAGCCCGCGGCAGACGCGCCTGTACGCCGCCCTGACAAATAACCAGACCACAAGCAGTATCAGCGCGCCGACGATCAGCTTGAACCAGACCGAATTGTAAAAGGCGCGGAGTATCTCAACTAATTCTTTCAAACCGGCCTCCCGTTATCTTTGCCGGGAATAGAAGATCTGGGGCTCGGTCGGAGCCGCGGTGACGCGCAGGACGTTGTTTATCGCCTCCGCGTCGCTGCCCCTGCGTATGCGCGCCGTGCCGGACATGATAAGTCTGTGAGCCAGTACCGGGACAGCCGCCCGCTTGACGTCCTCGGGGATGACGTAGCTCCTGCCGTTCATCGCGGCGAGAGCCTTTGCCGCCTTCTGGAGCGAGACGGCTCCGCGCGGGCTTACCCCGAGCTCGACGCCGTCGGCGCTCCTCGTCCCTTCGACTATGTCGACTATGTATCTCACGACGTCGGGGTGGATGAACACCTTCGGTATCTCCTTTATCGCCTCGGCGATCTCGGCGGCGTCGGTGACAGGACGCAGAGAGTCGAGCGGATCGCTCTCGCCGTAGCGCGCGAGTATCTCCTCCGACTCCTCTTTTGTCGGGTATCTCATGGACGTTTTGATCAGAAAACGGTCGAGCTCCGCCTCCGGCAGAGGGAAGACCCCCAGGTTCTCTATCGGGTTCTGGGTGGCTATGACCGTAAACGGATCGGAGAGACGGTATGTCAGACCGTCTATCGTCGCCTGCTGCTCTTCCATACATTCAAGGAGTCCCGCCTGCGTTTTCGGAGTCGCGCGGTTCAGCTCGTCGGCGAGAAGGATGTTGGTGAACACCGGGCCGGGAACGAATTCGAACTCGGAGGTCTTCATGTTGAAATAGCGTATCCCGGTGACGTCGGAAGGGAGCAGGTCGGGTGTGAACTGGATGCGCTTGGCGGTGCAGTCCACGCTTCGAGCGAGCGCCCTGACCAGCTTTGTCTTACCGGTGCCCGGCACGTCCTCGAGCAGCATATGCCCGCGGGTGAGCAGACAAACGGTAAGCAGCTCGATAACGTCTTTCTTGCCGACTATGACTTTTCCTATGTTATCTCTGATCCTCTGCGAAAGCGCCTGAACGTTCATATCAATCACCTATTAATATAGTATTCAATGAAATTATAAACCAAGAAAAACGCCCTGTCAATAGGCGAACTTTTATGCAGATGGAAACTGCTGCCGCATCGCGGGGAGGGCGAATAATGATTTTTTAAAAAAATTTGATTTACCCCTTGCAAAATGAAAAGTTTTATGATATACTACTAACGCAAAAGGAACAAGGCCTGTTGGTCAAGCGGCTAAGACGCGGCCCTCTCACGGCCGAAACGGGGGTTCGATTCCCCCACGGGTCACCAACGCAGAGCCAGGCGCACACAATCACGATGATCGGATCGCTGTTTGTCCTGACCGTCACAATTTGAAAAAGCACCCTTCAGGGTGCTTTTTCGTTTTCTCGCTATAACCTATTACGTTATTATCTAACAATAGCGCGCAGAAAAGGTAAAATCTTGTTAGAATATGACGAAAAGGAGCGA
>JAFSSR010000136.1 GCA_017450885.1 Clostridia bacterium
CCCGGGCGTCTGCCAATTCCGCCACTCCGGCGTTTCGCGCCTATATATAATATCACAACGGGATCGGTTTGTCAAGGGTTTTTATATAATTCATCGCGGGCACCGCGTCGAAGCGCTCGACCCGCTTCGACACGGAAATGCAACGCCCCCGGATCTCCGGGGGCGTTTTTCTGTTTACGGGAAGATCATCTTATCCTTTAGCTGCGACGATCTCCACCGTGCGGCCGGGAGTCGACAGGATCTCCGGCGCGGCTGCCTTCGTTTCGGGATCGCAGCCGTCCTTAGCGAGAAGATACAGCCACTCGCCGTCGGGGAGCTTATAGTCGATGGGATCGGCGTCCGGATTGATGACCGCGACGGCGACTATCCTTTCGCCCTCGGTCCAGGTGACCTCTATGGCTCCGTTCCCGTTAGGGATCGCCTCGCAGGAGACCTCGGCTTCGGTAAAGAAGGAGTAAGCCTTTCTCATTTTGATTAGATCGCGGTAGAAGCCGCGCATCTTGAACACGAGACTGCCGTCGGTGAGGGCGTCCCAGTTGATATTGTTGACCTCATCGGAGGAGGCGTAGCTGTTGTGATCGCCGCCCTTGGTGCGGAGCATCTCCTCGCCCGCGAGGAAGAAGGGGGTGCCCTTGGAGATCATCACCACAGCCGCGCCGAGGCGGTTCATTTCAAACCGCTCCTCGTCGGACGCGTCGGGATTTGACTTCTGCAGTTTGTCCCAAAGAGTGTGGTTATCGTGGCAGCCCATGTAGTTGATGACCATATTGTTATCGACCGACCAGCTCACCGTATTCGACTTTTTGCCGCCGTTGATGCCGAATATCACCTTTTCAACGTTCGACTTCGTGGGCTTGCCGTTGATATAGCCCTGATCCTTCTCATCGAACACGCTGCCCTTGAGTCCGTCGCGAATGGCGTCGTTGAACACCGCGACCGCGCCGATGCCGCCTTCCGTGGGCGTGATCTGGCGGATATTCGCCTGCGTCGCCTGGAGGTTTGCGCGGAGCGGCGTTGCGCCGCCGGTCCAGCCTTCGCCGTAGATTATGGCGTTGGGGTTGATCTTATGTACCGCCGTTTCTACCGCCTGCATGGTCTCCACGTCGTGGAGCGCCATCAGGTCGAAGCGGAAGCCGTCTATATGATATTCCTTCGCCCAGTAGGATACCGAGTCGACGATATACTTGCGGAACATTTTGCGCTCGGACGCCGTCTCGTTGCCGCATCCGGAGCCGTTCGACAGCTTGCCCGTTCCGTCGTAGCGGTAATAGTAATAGGGAACGGTGCGCTCCAGATTGGAGTCCGCGGAGTAGGTGTGGTTGTAGACCACGTCCATGACCACGCCCATTCCGTTTTCGTGGAGCGAAGCGACCATTTGCTTGAACTCGTTTATCCTGACCTCGCCGTTTGCGGGATCGGTGGAATAGCTGCCTTCGGGGACGTTATAGTTTTTAGGATCGTAGCCCCAGTTGAACTGCGGCTTGTCTGAACTTTCATCCACCGTCGCGTAATCGTATACCGGTTGGAGATGAACGTGGGTCACGCCGAGGTCGGTGAGGTAATCGAGACCGGCGGGCTGACCGCTTGAATTGGTCAGTCCCTTTTCGGTGAAGGCGAGGTATTTGCCGGGATACTTCGAGCCCGCGATCTTATTTGAGAAGTCGCGGACGTGTACCTCCCAGATTATCGCCTCGTTATACGCTTTGAGGTCTGAATAATACTTATCGTTTTCAAATCCGTCGGGATCGGTCTTTTTAAGATCGACCACCATTCCGCGGTCGCCGTTGACGCCCGCCGCGCGCGCGTACGGGTCTACCGCCTCGTTCGTTCCGAGCGCGGTGGTGACGAGGTAAGTGTAGTATACGCCGTGTCCGCAGGAAACGGTAAGGCTCCATACGCCGCGGTCGCCCTTTTCCATATCGATGGTCTGATACGCTTCGCCGCCGCTGCCCGTCTCGAAGAGCTTGAGCTGCACCTTGTCCGCCGTCGGAGCCCAGAGCTTGAATACGGTGTCGGCTCCGTCGACCGTCGCGCCGAGGTCGTCGCCGTCGTAGGTGTATTTTTCGATGAACTCCGGCGAGTCGAAGACCTCAGTCGGTATGGCGTTGATCGGCTCAAAGCCGTCCAGCTTTACGGTGTAGGTCTTGGAGACGTCCAGCTTTTCGCCGACCGTTATCGTACCCATGACCACCTCGTTGTCGAGGCTGGAGAGTCCGGTGACCTCCAGCTCGCGCTCGCCGTCGAGAACCTTGATCTGATCGAGCGAGGTGAACCGCGTGGCGGGGGAGAGCACGTATTTTATCTGATCGAGCGCCACTATGCCCGCAAGGGAGAGCTTCTTTGCCTGGTACAAGGTCTTGCCTCCGTCATCACTTTGATATTGCGCCGCTTCGCCCGGTTTGAGGTAAACCTCGGTCTCCGGACCGGTGATCACGGCGAAACGGTCGCCGTCGTAATCCTTGGTCGCGTCGCCCCAGCTCGTTCCGCCGGGAGCCGAGCAGTTTTTGCGGACGATAAAACCGACCTCGGTCACTTCTTCCGGGACGTTGAGCATGACTTTTACGCCGTAGCCGCATGGATGGAAGAGATATCCGCGCCCGTCGGCGTCGGGATACCAGATCCACATATCGCACTTGGAGTAATCCACTCCCTCGCCGTACCAGTAGAAGGTCAGCAGGTTGCAGCCCTCCTCGCGTTCCAGCGTATACTCCTCCGTGTCGGCGGGGCCGGTATCGGGCGGAGCCGCCGTGTCGGACGCCGGAGGAGCGCCGGTGACCGCGGGCTCGGGCGTTTTGTCTTTACAGCCGGCGAATATCGCCAGCGCCATTATCAGGGTAAGCACTATCGAGAGAATTCTTTTCATGGGATATTCCTCCTGTACTTATTGTTTCATCAACATTTTATCAAAAACGGCTTCGCATTGCAATACCCGGGAACAAACTTGCCCGATTGTGTTGAAAATCTGCGGGTTTGGTTGTATAATAATTACAATATATGTTTTTCCGCAAGGAGCATGACATGATCACCTATCTTATCAAAGACACGCTTGTGCGGTGCGATCCGTCCGAGATCAGATCGGGCGGCGGGCAGTTTGTCGCCGTGGTAACGCCAGGCGAGTGGCAGGAGTCTAACGCCTTTTTCGACATGGGCATAGATATGGACCTCGATCTCAACGCGATCGGCTCGACGCGCGCCGACGTCAACTACGATTCGCTGACCGGGACTTTTTTGATCCCCGACCGGCGGGACCTTTGGGGCGAGCCCTTCCGTTTTGCTTTTGCTCTCGACGAAAAGGGAATAGTATTTATCGACGCGGGAAACGCGTCCGAGGCGATAACCGAACGCGTCCGCTCGACCAAAAAATGGAAGATGCCCAGCCTTGAGCGCTTTCTTTACGATTTTCTCGAGCAGGTGATACATGACGATCACGGGCTGATCTCGAAATATGAGATAGAGCTCGACGGGATAGAGGAGAAGCTGACCGGCAAGGACGGCGACGCCAAACTGCTCGAACGCGTGAACGACATACGCGGCAATCTCCGCGACCTGCGTATGCACTACGAACAGCTTTTGGATCTCGGGCAGGAGCTTGAGGAAAACGAGAACGGATTTTTCAAGCACGACAATCTGCGTTATTTCCATATGTTCACGCAGCGCGTCGCAAGTCTGCGGGACATGGCGTCCTTCGTGCGCGACTACACCGTGCAGCTCCGCGAGATATACGAATCGCAGCTCAATATCAAGCAGAACCACATCATGACCATCCTCACGGTCGTGACGGCGATCTTTATGCCGCTGACCCTTATCGCCGGGTGGTACGGCATGAACTTCAAATATATGCCGGAGCTCGACCTCCCGTGGGGTTATCCCGCGGTCATCGGCGTCAGCGTTGCGATAGCCGTCGGCTGCATAGTGATCTTCAAGAAAAAGAAATGGCTGTGACCGGTAATTTGTGAATGAAAGGGAAAAAATACAGACTAAGTAAATACACTGCGGGCATGCTCGTCTGTTCCGCGCTGATGCTCATCGAGCTCATCGGCGTCGCCTTATGGGATAAGTTCGGTCCGCGCGAGCATGAGAACGCGGTCGGCGCGGTGACCGTGATTTTTCAACTCGTAATGGTGGGGATAGTATTTTTCCTTATAAAACGCGAAGCGGAGCGGACGGGTAAAACCGTCGGACAGGCGTATAAAGAGACAGCCGATCCGGATCTGAAAAAGCGGGCGAAACGGTATGTTTTTCGCGCTACGCTCGGCGAAGTACTGCGAATAGCCGCCGGAGCGGTCGCCGCTCTCGCCTTTATGATCCTCGGCGTCCCGCTCTGCGGGAAGGCGGGCTTTTCCGCCTTTTTCGCGGGTCTGCTGTTTGCCGCGGCGCTTTTGACTTCCGTCTTTATCCCGATCATAAGTTCGATCTATGAAGGGCGGTTGGAAAAGCGTATCGCCGCGGGGGAAAAGATCTCCGAGGAGGCGCCGCGCGGGGAAATGCTGCGAAGGCTTGCTTCTGCTCGCAGAAAGAACGTTCTTCTCGGCGCCGCCGTTCTCATTCTCGGTGCGTCCGTCTCGTTTTTCGGCGGGGCTCTTGCGGGAGTATGGGTCGGCTGGTCTACTGTCGGATTTATTCTCGGAGCAATGATCACAGCCGCCGACTTCCTGCGCTTTCCGAGGCGAAAACGTGGCTTTGCGAGATATGTAAGCGACGGCGAATATCCCGAGATAAAGAAGATCTGCCGCCGAGCCGCGTCCGAAGCGGGTTTTCACGGAAGGGTGGAACTCGATTTTGACAGCGAGACTTACGTGACCCGTCTCTTTGATACAGTATACGTGTTTCTTGACGCGCAGATATTGAATATCATGACTCCGGAGGAGACGTATTGCCTGATACTCCGCGAGATCCTTGCGGTCAGCGACGACGAATACGCCGCCGCGGAGACCTATTATATCGGGATAATAAGCCGGTCGTTTGAGACGGAATTTGCCGAGGCTTTGGCGGCTATACCTTTTTTCGCCTATACCGACCTTTTCTACAGGAAGACGTATGAGCAATTCGACGCCGCCTTTTCCGGAGAAAAAGAACGTGAGGCAGACGCCGTCTGCGCGGGGAAAACGGGTGGAGAACTGTTCGTCTCGACGCTGATGAAACGCTTTTATCTTGACGCTTACGAAAACGAATGTATCGGACGCGACGCCGTCGTATTTCACGAGAGCGGCGAGCGGTGGAAACGCCATTATTCGGATTTTGTCGCCGGATTTCTCGCCGTATGCGACGAACGTCGCGAGTTTTGGAACTCTCTTGCAAAACGGCAGATAAATGATGATCCTGACAAAAGATCGCTCGTGCGCGACCGTATCGAGGCGGTCGGCGCGGAGATTCCCGCTTCCGGAAAGATCGCGCCGGATATGCCGGACGGATACCGTACGGAATGTATACGCGCGCTTGAAAAGATCGACGCTGTGTGGGCGGGGTCGGTAAATGAAAACGACGATCCGTCGGTATTTCTCGACGGGTGGGAGTCTTCCGGACGCTTGCTTAACTCCGGGAACTACGGCGCGGTCATCAGCGCGTTGATCAGCGCGGGCAGGACCGACGAAGCGCTTGATATCTGCCTCAAAGCGATCGCGTCTTATCCCGGCGAGACTCTGTTTGACGCATATTATTTCGCGGGCAATATCCTTTTGGCGAGGTATGACCGGAGCGGCGCCGAATATCTTTTACGCGCCGCGGAAATCGAGCCGAAATACCGGATAGATGCATCGGAACAGATAAAAAGGTTTTACCGGGAGATCGGAGACGCCGATGGACTCGCCGATCTTGAAGCAAAATACGCAGAACGTCAGATACCGACAGAAAACGGCGGCAGTGCCGCCGAGAACGGCAAAAACTACGATACGGAGGAATAAGTATGGACACCGAAAGAATAAACCGCGAGTTGCTCGATTTTCTCGACTCCAGCCCCAACGCCTTTTTCGCCGTTGCGAATATGGCGAAAAAACTTGAGAGAGCCGGATTTGTCCGCCTCTCCGAGGGGGATATATGGACGCTCGCTCCCGGAGGGGATTATTTCGTCACCCGCAACGGGTCGGCGCTGATAGCTTTCCGCGTCCCGGCGGGAGAATGGAGCGGCTTCAACATCATGGCGAGCCACGCCGACTCCCCGTCCTTCAAGGTAAAGACCGACCCGGAGATATCCGTCGAGGGCAATTTCACCACCCTTAATATCGAAAAATACGGCGGTATGCTCTGCCGCACATGGTTCGACCGTCCGCTGTCGGTCGCCGGCAGGGTGGTCATCCGTACCGAAAGCGGGGTAGAGTCCCGTCTTGTCTGCGTCGACCGCGATCTGCTTATGATCCCCAGCCTCGCCATCCACATGGACAGGGAAGCGAACTCCCCGTCCGCGGTAAACGTCCAGACCGAGATGCTCCCGCTGTTTGCGGGGAAATGCGATAAGGGCGCCTTCCTTGAACTGATCGCCGAGGAGGCGGACGTCTCGCCGGACGACATACTCGACTCCGATCTCTATCTTTACAACCGCGACGCGGGCAAGATATTCGGCCTTAACGGCGAATTTATCGCCTCCGGACGACTCGACGACCTGCAATGCGCCTTCGCGTCGCTTACCGGACTTCTTGAGTCCGAGCCGACCGGAAGCGTGGCTGTCCACTGCGTATACGATAACGAGGAGGTCGGCAGCGGGACCAAGCAGGGCGCGGCTTCGACCTTCCTTGCCGACACCCTGCGCCGAATTTGTTCATCCTTCGGCGGAGACGGAGAGGACTTTCTCCGCGCGGCGGCGAACAGCTTTATGGTCTCGGCGGACAACGCCCACAGCGTCCATCCCAACTATCAGGGCAAGGCCGACCCGACCAACCGCCCGTATATCAACGGGGGAATAGTGATAAAGTATTCTGCAAATCAGAAGTACACCACCGACGCCGTCTCCGGCGCAATCTTCCGCGAGATATGCAAAAGGGCGGGCGTACCGACGCAGACCTTCGCCAACCGATCCGATATGATCGGCGGCTCCACGCTCGGCAACATCTCGACCTCGCAGGTCGCAGTCAACTGCGTGGATATAGGACTTCCGCAGCTTGCCATGCATTCGGCGTACGAGACCGCCGGAGCAAAGGACACCGCTTTTCTCGCCGCCGCGGCCCGTGAGCTCTTCTCCTGCGGTATAAGACGGACCGGGGAGGATCTCTTTGTGATAGAATGAGATCAAAAATCACTTGCATTTATAACGGATTAGTGGTAAAATCATATTATAATATAAGCGTAAAGGGAGGAAACGACCGTGAAAAGAGCAATTAAGAAAGAAATAAAGAAATTAGCTAAAAAAGAAGCAAAAAAGATCGCAAAGAAAGAGGCTGAAAAATTCGGCTTCAGATTTTGCGCCGACTGCGGCGAGGTGCTTTCCGACGACGAGGACGTTTACTGCAAGAGATGCGAATACGAGCGCAAAAGAAAGACGCGCCGCCGCGTTGTGGTCGCTCTCTGCCTGACCGCCGGAGTCGCGGCGGCGGCGTACGTCTCCTGCCGCAACCGCAAGGAGCTTCTCAAAAAAGCGGACAACGCCCGCGAGAAGGTGGTCGAGACGGTCAGAAAGATCCCGATCGACCGCGGCATCACGCTGATCAAAAGGGCGGGGAACGCCGCCGGAGATAAGGTCAAAGAGATACGTATAATGATCGACGACAAGGTCGCCGATTTAAGGAAATGATACCGGCTGAAAATTGAGTTTCAGGTCGCCGCGGACGCTCGAAAGGGCGCCCGCGGCGCATTTTTCGCCCCGAAAACTCATATTTGTGCAAACTGTACAGACGGAGAAATTTCGGCCGTTTTTTTGTAAGTGTTGCACAAAAATTTTGAATTTTTTTGTACAAGACGCTTAATGGAGACAGGCTTGGGAAAAACCGCGCTTTTTCGGCGGTCAGATCGCCCGTTTTTAATTAAAAAATAAATGAGAAAAAGCCGAAAAGTCCCGAAAAAACAAGGAAAATCGCGCGGAGCGCCATCCGGCGGGGAGGGGAGGAGAGCGCCGCCGGCCGTCCTCTTTCGCCGCCCTTTGCGGTCGATTTTTCGCGCGTTTACGGGAATACCGGCGGGGACGGATATAAGGAACAAAATTTACAAATTATTTTTATTTGGAAAAATGCCGAAAAAAGGAGCGTATTGACGCCCTTGACATTTAGCCCTTTATTAGATATTATTATTATACGGAATTTTGTCCGCTGTTTTCCGGCGGCGGAGCGTGAAGGACCGAAGCACCCGAAGGAGTGCGGCGCACGAGCGGCGTTTGACGCACCCGGGTCCGGTGCTTTTTAATTATTTCACGCACGCGCGCGTAAATTGTATCAAAACGCGTGACGGAATACGGACAGAGATCTTCCGAACGAACAAACATTTCTCAAATCTCCGGGAGGAAAAGCGATGAACTGTGAGAAATTCAAAAGGAGGCTGGCGCTGCTGCTCTGCACGCTTATGGTGTTAGGCGTGCTGACGGCGCCCATGGGCGTGTACGCTGATGACGCGGACACAGCGGCTGTCTCCGCGACCGCCGAGTCGGGTCAGCTTGCGGCTGCCGGAACCGCGGCGAACGGAATGCAGTACTCCGCATCCTACGACGCTGAATTCATGAAGCGTCTGGTGGACGCAGAGTCGTACAGAAAGTACAGCAATATCTACAAGGACGTTCCGATCGCCTCCGACACCGTCGTCATCACGCCCGACGATATCAACGAGTCGCTGACTACCGCGACGCACCGTCTTATCGACGCGTCCGAGGTCGCGACAGAGCACGCCTACGGCGAACCCGCTCCGCAGGGCAAGGTGCTGTTCACCGGCAGGGAAGGCAACACCGTCTTCGATGTTGAGATCCCTAAGACCGGGATGTATTCGATACGCATCACCTACGGCTCCATTGTCGACCGGAACGATACTACCGAGATATCGACCACGATAGAGCGTATGCTCTACATCGACGACGAGCTCCCCTTCTCCGAGGCGCGCTACCTGTACTTCCCCCGCTACTGGGAGTACGAATACGATCTTGACGAGAACGGCAACACCATAGTCGACGAGGATGGCTTCAACCAGTTCCCCCGCGACAAGAACGGGAACGACACCCGTCCGAGACGTTGGGAGGTCGCCATGTGGCAGACCTACTACGTCCGCGACTGGCTCGGCTACGAGATCGACCCGCTCCGCTTCTATTTCAGCGCCGGGCATCACGAGCTGACCCTGGTCTCCAACCGTGAGGACATGGTGATAGCCTCGATCGAGCTTTATCCGTACTTTGAGGAGCCCGCGTACGAGGACTGGCTCGCCGACATGAAGGCGAAGGGCGTCGAGGAGATCACCGACGTCGAGACCATCCGCGTTCAGGCGGAAAACCCGTCCTACATATCCATCCAGAACATAATCCCCGGCAACGACAGAACTTCTTCTCTGACCGAGCCGCAGGACCCCGCGGTCATCAAGTACAACCTGCTCGACAACTCGACGGTCAACAACTGGATGAAGTACAAGGTCACGGTCCCCAAGACGGGCCTCTACTCCATATCGTTCCGTTTCCGTCAGAACTCGCTGATCGGTATGTTCACCTCCCGCCGGCTCAAGGTCAACGGCGAGGTCCAGTTCCGCGAGGCAAGCTATCTCCGCTTCAACTACGAGACGGGCTTCCAGCAGAAGTTCGCAAACGACGGTGAGATCGACAAGCTGCTCTTCTATCTGGAAGAGGGCGAGAACACGATCGAGCTTGAGCTCGTGCTCGGCCACATGGTCCGTTTCGTTTACCGCATCGAGCAGCTTATCGAAGAGCTGAACGACGCGTACCAGACCATGCTGATGATAACCGGCCCCGTTCCCGACACCTACCGCGACTACGGGTTCGGACGTCTCTGCCCGGAGGCGGTCGACGCGATCGCGAAGGGCGCCGACACGCTCAACGATATAAAGAAAGAGCTCATCGAGCTGACCGGCGAGACCGGCGATATGTCGAACGCGCTGGAAATGTACGCCGAGCTCTTTGAGAAGATGGCGAGAAACGAATACGAGATCGCGCCAAACTTCATAACCTTCAAAAACTACATTATATCGCTTTCCGACTGGCTGTATCAGGCGCTCAGTCAGCCCCTCAAGCTCGACTATTTCGAGGTCGGGGCGGTAGAGCGCAAGCTCCCCAGAGCAACGGCGACAACGCTGCAGCGTCTCGCGTTTGAGGGACGCGCGTTCATCGCGTCCTTCTCGATGGACTACACCACCATCGGTTTCAAGGACGACGCCTCCACCCTCGAAAACGACGTTATCGAGATGTGGGCAGTCGCGGACCGCGAGTCGATGCTGATACAGAGATATATAGTCGACAACTACTTTACTCCCAAATCACATATTTCGCTTCGAATAAAGGTCATTACCGCGGGTCTGACCGAGGCGATACTGGCGGGTATAGGCCCGGACGTATCGTTCATGGATACGGTCAACACCATCACCTGGGGTATGCGAACGGCGATACTGCCGCTTGAAGAGATGGACGGCTTTACAGAGCTTATGTCGGAGTTCCCGGCGGCGCTCATGGATAAGCTGACCATGGTGGGGCAGGACAATATACCGCACACCTACGGCATACCGACCTCGCTGGTCTTCTCGATGGCGTTCTTCAGGACCGACGTGCTCTCCGAATTGGGGCTTGAGATACCCGACTCGTGGACGGACCTCTATTCGGTCATCTCGACCCTCGGTTACAACAACCTCCAGGTCGCCATCCCGACCGGACTCGTCGGCACCGAGCTGTTCCTATATCAGAAGGAAGACGGATCGCTCTACCGCGACGACGGCAAGTGCATCAACCTCGACACCAACACATCCCTCGCGGCGTTCAAGGAGCTGTGCGAGATGTTCACCAAGTATTCAAGCCCTGTCGCGTACAACGACATATCGCGTTTCCGTACGGGCGAGTTCCCGATAATGATCCAGGAGGACGCGATCACGATCTACAACCAGCTCATGACCTTCTACGAGCTGCGCGGAATGTGGCAGATGACGCCGGTCATAGGCACTCTCTACGAGGACGGCACGGTCAACCGCACCACCATCTGCAACACCAACGCGATGATAATGCCGCGTGACGGCTACGACGCCGACGTCGTTTGGCAGTACGTCCGCTGGTACTGCGGAGCCGACTCCCAGACCAGGCAGGCGCGTGAGGCGATAGCGGTCTCGCAGCCGACAAGCAAGTTCTCCACCGCCAACCTCGAGGCCCTGCTCTCACAGAAGTGGACGACTCAGGAGCGCGAGGCGGTCACGGTGGCTGTAAACAATCTGGTCGGAATACCCGAGTACCCCGGAGCGTACATCGTTCCCACCTACGTACAGTTCGCCTTCCTCAACGCGTACAACAACGGAATGGAGCCCTCCTCTGCGCTGCTCGACGAGATCATCGACATCAACAAGGAGATCTCGCGTAAGCGCGGCGAATTCGGACTCGAGGCTTACGAGGTCTCGTACGGCAACCAGGTAAAAGAACAGTCGGAGGCCAACAACAAGGACTCCGGCTCCGGAAACTGAAAGAAAGGAGATAAGACATGCAAGAAACCGCTGTTAAGCCGGGCAAAAAGCTCAAGGCTCCCAAAGAACCCAAAAAGCCGGTATCACGCAAGGAAATGACCAAATGGCAGTATACCAAGGCGGAAATGAAGCGCACGCGCGTCGGTTACCTGATGATCCTTCCCTTCATGATAATGTTCCTTGTATTCACCGTACTTCCGGTCATACTGTCGATCCTCCTTTCGTTCACCTCCTTCAATATGTTCCAGTTCCCGAAGTGGATCTTCTTCGACAACTACATCCGTATGTTCCTCGACGACGACCTCTTCATCACGGCGTTCAAGAACACCATGATCTTCGCCGTGACCACCGGACCCGCCTCATATCTGCTCTCCTTCCTGCTGGCGTGGTTCATCAACGAGCTGCCCCCCAAGGCGAGAGCGTTCGTCACGTTTATCTTCTACGCGCCGAGTATCTCGGGCTCCGCGTACACGATATTCACCATCATCTTCCGCGGAGACATATACGGCCTTGCGAACGGCTGGCTGATGAAGCTGGGGTTGATCAACGACCCGATCCTATGGTTCCAGAACGAGACCTACATCGTGCCTCTGATGATCTTCATCTCGGTCTGGACCTCACTCGGAATGACCTTCCTTGCGTTCATCGCCGGACTTCAAGGTATCGACCGGTCCCAGTATGAGGCGGGAGCGGTCGACGGAATAAAAAACAGGTGGCAGGAGGCATGGTACATCACCTTGCCGAACATGAAGTCGATGCTTATGTTCGGCGCGGTGCTGGCTATCACCGGAGCGTTCGGCTTCGGCGCGATAGTCACGGCGCTCTGCGGAACTCCCTCCACCAACTATTGCGCTTGGACGCTGAACCATCACCTGGCTGAATATATGGGAACGCGTTTCGAGTTCGGATATGCTTCGGCTATCGCGCTGATAATGTTTATCCTGTCATTCGGCGCGAACCAGCTGGTCAACAAAATTCTGGCAAAGGTAGGGCAGTAACATGGCGACAAAAGTTAAAAAACTGCGTGTCAAAAAACATCGCGTCGTCCTTAACCGCTCTGCCGGAGGCGATACCGCGATCACGGTATTTATGGTCATCCTCGGCATCCTGATGTTCCTCCCGATGTACATCACGGTCATCACGGCGTTCAAGCCGACCGCCGAGCTCTCCATAGTACCCCCCAAGTTCTACGTCGTACGCCCGACGCTCAAGAACTTTATCGACCTTTTCACAAACATGAACCAGACCTGGGTCCCGGTCACGAGATACATATTTAATACGGTATATATCTCGGTAGCCTCCACCTTCGGCGCTCTGGTGCTCGGATCCATGACCGCGTACGCGCTCTCCCGTATCCGTATGCCCGGCTACAAGGTGATCAACAGCATGATAAAGTATTCGCTGATGATCGGCTCCACGATAACCGGCACCTACAACTTCATCATCTACTGCAAGATAGGGCTGCTCAACACATACGCGATCTCCATACTCCCCGTTTGGGCGGGTACCCTCGGTCTTTACCTGATGAAGAACTTTATCGACGACAACATCTCCGACGAGATGATCGAAGCGGCGCGTATTGACGGCGCGCACGAGTTCACCATCTACTGGAAGATAGCGATGCCGCTGGTCAAGCCGGCGTGGCTGACCCTTATAGTCACCACCTTCCAGGCTGTCTGGGCGGCGGGCGCTTCCGGATACGTATGGAGCGAAAACCTCAAGACCTTCAACTCCGCGATAGCCGCCATAACCGGTACCTCGGCGAGCGCGGGCGGCGCGATGGCGGCGGGCGCTCTGATAATGATGAGCGTGCCGATAGTCGTCTTTGTCGTCAACCAGTCCAAGATAGTCGAGACGATGGCGTCGTCCGGCATGAAGGATTAAGGGGGCGGTCGGATAATATGAAAAAACTGATTTCCATCGCCGCCATAGTGATGTGTCTGCTCACCCTGCTCGGAGGACTTACCGTCTTCGGGGCGGCGTATAAGACGTACACCTACTCGATATACGGTATCCCGGTCGACTCGCCGGACGCCTATACCCCGGACAGACAGGCAAACTCCGATACCATGGGGCTCAAGGCGAGCAGCATACCCTACATCGAGGATCCCACCGACATGGTGGTCGACGACGAGCTGAACGTCTACATCGTCGAGCGCAAGCAGAACAGGATAATCAAGCTCGACCGCAACTACCGCTTCCTGCAGGAGTTCGGCACGTCCTTTATCAACGATCAGGGCGTTCCGGACGGGCTCTCCTCCCCGACGGGAATGTTCGTAGCCTCCGACGCGATCTACGTCGCCGACACGGACAACGCCCGTATCGTGGTCTTCAACCGCGACGGCACCTTCAAGCGCATAGTGCTTGAGCCGCAGTCGCAGCTGATGGGAAGCGACGCGATCTACAAGCCGGTCGCGGTCGCGGTGGACTCCGACGGCAACATCTACGTCGTCTCCTCCACCACCTACATGGGCATCATCGTCATGAACTCCAAGGGCACCTTCAAGGGCTTCCTCGGAGCGCAGAAATCCAAGGTCGACCTGGTCGCCATCTTCTGGCGTCAGTTCCAGACCCCGGAGCAGATCGCCCGTTCAAACAAGATCATACCTACAGAATATAACAATATTACAATAGACAGCGAGGGCTTCGTCTTCGTTACCACGTCAAGTATCAGCAAGGAGTCGCAGCAGGAGTCCATAAAGAACAACACCGCCGACTACTCGCCGGTCAAAAAGCTCAACGCCTCCGGTAACGACGTTATGATGCGCTCCGGCTTCTTCGGCCCGGGCGGCGAGGTCTATATCCAGGAGAAGGAAACAGACGACAGCTCCATCGTCGGCGCGTCCAGTATAGTAGACGTCGCGATAGGACCGGAGAACACCTGGTCGATAATCGACGAGAAGCGCTCCAAGATCTATACCTACGACCAGTACGGCAGACTGCTCTTCATCTTCGGCGATATGGGACAGATGCTCGGAAACACCGTAAAGCTCAAGGCTATCTGCTATCAGGGGACAAAGATCCTCGTTCTCGACAGCTCGGCTCTGAACATAACGGTCTACGAGCAGACGCAGTACGGCGAGATACTTATCAAGGCGCTCAAGAACAACAACGACCGTAACTACGATATGGCGGTCGACGACTGGAAGTCGATACTCCAGCGCAACGGCAACTTCGATACGGCTTACGTCGGTATCGGCAAGGCTTATTACCGCGACGGCCGCTGGGAAGACGCCATGGAGCAGTTCAAGTTCGCTTACGATACCATCGACTACTCCGAGGCCTTCCATATGTACCGTAAAGAGTGGGTCTCCAAGCACGTCTGGGTCGTCCCGGTCGTGGTGGTCGCCTTCCTCTTCCTCCTCACGAGACTGTTCAAGTGGGCGGGAAAGGTCAACAAGCAGGCGACGCTGATGGGCGGCAAAAAGCGCACCTTCAAGCAGGAGGTGCTGTACGCCTTCCACCTGTTCTCCCATCCGTTTGACGGCTTCTGGGATCTGAAGCACGAAAAACGCGGATCGGTCCGCGGCGCTATCTTCTGGCTGGCGCTGGCGGTGCTGACCTTCACCTACCAGTCGGTAGGCCAGTCCTACCTCTTCAATCCCACCGGCGCCACCAGCTCGGTATTCATCCAGGCGATCTCCATCCTGATGCCGGTCTTCCTGTGGGTGACCTCCAACTGGTGTCTCACCACTCTGTTCGACGGAGAGGGAAGCTACAAGGACATCTTCATCGCAAGCTGCTATTCGCTTGCTCCGATCCCGCTGCTCGTCATCCCCTCGGTGCTGCTCACGCATGTGTTCACGCTCAACGAGGTCGGCATAGTATCCCTGCTCGTCTCGCTCGCGTGGGTCTGGGTCGGAATACTGGTGTTCAGCGGAATGATGATAACCCACGGTTATTCGCTCTTCAAAAACCTGCTTACCTGCATAGCCACGATAGTGGGAGCCGCGTTCATAATGTTCGTAGCGCTGCTCTTCACCGGGCTGATACAGAAGATAGTGGGCTTCATCTCAAGCATAGTGACAGAATTGTCATACAGATCATAGCGACGGGAGGTTGATAAAAATGAATAAATTGTTTATCAGATTTTTATCGGCGCTCCTCTGTGCGCTGATGATCGCAGGTTCATTCAGCTTCTCGGTATTCGCCGACGGCGAAGATGAGACGGAAGCCGCGGTCGATACCGCCGAAGCCGCCGACACGGAAGCGCCCGCGGCGACGGAGGATCCCGCCGCTCCCGCAGACGGCGCGTCGGACGATGATGAGGACGACGGAAAGACCACGACCGACGTGACCGACAAGTCGAACTTCTACGAGAACACGGTATATCTCACCCAGGAAGAAAAGCTCCGCACCATGACTCTCAAGCAGAGGGCGTACGGCTACGAGCTCTACACCGACGATTACACCGGTGAGATCGCCTGCAGAAAGATCTCCACCGGAGAGGTGCTTTTCACCAACCCCTTCGACCTCGCCTCCAGCGAGTCGTCGTCCGCGATAAAGAAGCAGCTCCTCTCGCAGATCATGCTGACCTACTCCGACAACACCGGCGCAAACTTTGAAATGAACAGCTTCAAGGACGCGGCTGTAAAGGGTCAGATCAAGGTCAAGAACCTTCGTAACGGTATCCGCGTCGAATACTCGATGGGTGAAGAGGAGGTCAGATACCTCGTCCCCAGACGTATCCGCAAGGACAGATACGAAACGCTTATAAAGGCGCTCATCGACGAGTCGGGCGACAGATCGGCGAAGCGCAAGTTCGAGGCGTATTATATGCTTCAGGATCCCGATGATCCCACGCTCTCCGACCGTCAGGTCAAGGAGATGATGGCGAAGTATCCGATCACCGAGAGGATGGCGATCTACGTCTTCGACGCCAACGCCTCCGCCCGTGAGCTCAAGCTGATAGAGAAGTACATAAAGCTCTACTGCCCGGAATACTCTTACGCGACCCAGGATGAGGACCATCAGATAACCGGCTACTCCAAGGTGGAAAAGGCTCCGCCGCTCTTCAAGATGGCGCTTGAGTATTACCTCGACGAGGACGGTCTGCAGATCCGTCTGCCGGCAAACGGCATACGCTTCGACGAGGACGACTACCAGCTCCTCTCTATAAGGATACTCCCCTTCTTCGGCGCGGGAGCCAATCCCAACACCGGTTACACCTTCCTGCCCGACGGCTCCGGCTCGCTCTTCTGCTTTGAGGATCTCGCCGGCATGGCGGTCAACGTGACCGGAAAGGTCTACGGCGTAGACTACGCTTATCACGAGATAGGCACGGTCAAGCAGGAGACAATGCGTCTGCCGGTCTACGGCGTGGTCGAGCACTACAACGGAAGCAAGGCGGACATTTACCGCTACTGGATGGACGACTACGTCGACGATGACGGTAACTTCATCCCCGCCGGCTGGCACGTAGCCGCGGATTACACCCCGCTGCAGGAGGACCGCGGATACTTCGCGGTGATCGAGGAGGGCGACGCGCTCGCCTCGATAACCACCACGCACGGCGGCACACAGCATAAATATAATTCGGTATATACGGAATTCTATCCCCGCCCGATCGACTCCTACAGACTGAGCGCGGCGATCTCGGTGGCGGACAACTCCGTATGGACCATAACCTCCAAGCGCAAGTACGCGGGAAGCTATATGATCCGCGTGTTCATGCTGACCGACGAACAGCGCGCAAAGGACGCCGGACTCAAAGAAGGCGAATATTACGAGTGCAGCTACGTCGGAATGGCAAAGGCGTACAGGGATTATCTGGTCAAGAAGGGAACTCTCAAACCGATCGAGGAGACCGGAAAAGACATCCCGCTCTACATAGAGTCCTTCGGAGCGGTGGAGCGCGATACCACCTTCCTCTCCATCCCGACTACCGAAATGACGGCGCTCACCACCTTCGAGAACGTGCAGACGATGTACGACGAGCTCGCCGAAAAGGGAGTGACCAACATAAACTTCCGCCTCACCGGATTTGCAAACGGCGGAATGGAGTCGATAGTTCCCGACGGCATCAAGTTCGAGAAGGTCGTGGGAGGGAACGAGGGCTTCGAGCAGCTTCTTGAATACGCAAAGGATAAAGGCTTCGGCGTATATCCCGACTTCGATTTCTCGTACGCTCAGAAGAACGAGCTGTTCGACGGCTTCAAGCTGAAGCGCGACGCCGTCCGTACGATAGACAACCGCTACACGATAAAGCGCGTCTACGACTCGGCGTACCAGCAGACGCTGCCCACCTCGCAGATAGCCATCTCGCCCTCCGTCTTCTTCAACTTCTACAGCGGAGTCAAGGAAGACCTCGATAAGATGGGCGGACGCAACATCTCGGTCGCGTCGCTCGGCAGCGACCTCAACTCCGACTTCGATAAGGACGATCCGTACAACCGCGAGGACTCCAAGGAGATCGTCTCGATGTTCCTCGAAGGCATCCGGGAGGACTACGACAGCGTAATGATCGACGCCGGAAACGCTTACACCTGGAAGAACGCGGACCACATCCTCAACGTCACGCTCGACTCCAGCCACTTCAACTACGCGAGCTATACGGTGCCCTTTATAGGAATGGTTCTTCACGGCTACGTCAACTTTGCCGGAACGCCTACCAATATGGCGAGCGACATGGGTTATATGACCCTCAAGATGCTGGAAAACGGCGCGCTGCCGTACTTCACCCTCTCCTATCAGAACACCCCGCTTCTTAAAGAGAACACGAAGCTCTCCAAGTACTACTCGGTGGCTTACGACATCTGGCGCGAAGATCTGGTGGATACCTACAACAAGCTGAACGGACTTCTCAAGGACGTCAGCGCGGCGACCATCGACGGACACGAGTTCCTCGACGGGCAGAGAGTCCCGGACGACGACGAGTACGAAGCCGATAAGGAACGCGCCGAGGCGGAAGCGGCCGCAAAGGCGGCTCAGGCGGCGGCGCTCGAGGAAAAACTCGAGAAGGCGAGAAAACTCGCCGCGCGCAAGGGCGGCGAGACCGTTCCGGCAAACGACGACGAAACGGCGGTCGATGATACCGCGGCGGCCGACGATACCGCGGCGGCCGACGATACCGCGGCGGTCGACGATACCGCGACGGTCGACGATACCGCGACAGTAGACGATACTCCGGCGGCCGACGATACCGCGGACGTTTCCGAGGACTTTCTCTCGTCCGACAAATACGCGGTCACCGACGGGTCGATCGTCCGCGTGACCTACTCGAACGGAGTAAGCTATATACTCAACTACAACAGATTTACCGTAAAGGTCGACGGCAAGACGATAGAGCCGCTCGGCTACTTACGGATAGATAATTGAAAGGAGGGAGAGCGCAATGAACAACACTACAGCAAAAAAGCCGGTAAAGATCAAAACGGTCAACCGCACCGCTCCCAAGAAGCGCCGCCGCAGCGTAGGGCTCGATAAGAAAAAAGCCCGCAGCGGATGGATCTTCGTAGCTCCCTTCGTTATCGGTCTGCTTATAATCTACATCCCGATCATAGTAAACTCGATCCTTTACAGCTTCGGCGAGATCAAGGTGCTCACCGGCGGCGGCTTCAAGCTGACTATGGTGGGCTTCAAGAACTACAACGAGGCGCTGGCGGGCAACCCGGACTTCGTCCGGACGCTCGTCTCGGGTATCAAGGAGCTGCTCCTTGACATCCCCGCGATAGTCATCTTCTCACTCTTCATGGCTGTCCTTCTCAACCAGAAGATGTGGGGACGCGCAGTCTTCCGCGCCATCTTCTTCGTCCCGGTCATACTCTGCACCGGACTTATCGGTCAGATCGACTCGACCAACGTGCTGACCTCCTATATGTCGGACACCACCTCGTCGATAGACACCGGCGCGGGCACCGACGCGGTCACGCAGGTCGTCTCCGCGACGGATATCCAATGGATGTTCAACTCGATGAAGGTCGGTACGGGGATCACGCAGTACGTCGTCAAGCTGATGAACGGGATATACGATATCATCAACCGTTCGGGCGTACAGATGCTCATCTTCCTCGCCGGACTGCAGTCCATTTCGCCGGCTATCTACGAGTCCTGCGATATAGACGGCGCGTCCGCCTGGGAAGCCTTCTGGAAGATCACCATCCCGATGGTCAGCCCGATGATCCTGGTCAACGCCATCTATACGATAATCGACGCGCTGACCTCGTCTTCAAACTCGGTGATGATGTTCATCTCCAACATCTACAGCGGTACGAACGGACACGAGCTCTCGGCGGCGATGAGCTGGGTATACTTCCTAATCGTCATCGTGATAATCGCGGCGGTCGCCGGATTGCTCTCGCTGTTCGTCTTCTACCAGAGAAGGGATTAAGGGGGTGAGAGAATGAATATCCAGGAAACAAACGCCCCTAAAGTAAAAAAGGAAACGAAGAACAAGATCCGCGTCGAGTTCGACCGCACCTCGTTCTGGAAGCGCTTCCGGCTGAAATACATCTCTTGGAACTTCCTCGGGACGGTCATCTGGAAGATCGCGAGATTTCTCCTTCTGCTCGGTATATCCTACGTTATACTGATGCCCTTCTTCACCAAGATATCCTCCAGCTTCATGAGCGCGGACGACTTCGTCGACGCGACGGTCAAGCTGATACCCAAGTACCCCACCCTTGCCACCTACAAGGCGATAATCCGCGACAACGGCTACTGGACGGCGCTGATCAACTCCACCATCCTCTCGCTCATGTGCGCGGTCATCCAGACCCTCATCTGCGCGATGATCGGTTACGGCTTTGCCAAGTTCAAGTTCAAGGGCAACAAGATCCTCTTCGCCTTCGTCATACTGACAATGATCGTCCCTCACCGCACGGTGCAGTTCTCGATGTTCATGCAGTTCAGCTTTTTCGATATAGGTAATCTTTTGAAGATCTTTACCGGCAAGGGCATCATAGAGATGATAACCGGCAGCTCGGTCAAGCTGATCAACACCTTCTGGCCGCTGGCTCTCCTCTCTCTGACCGGACTCGGGTTCAAGAACGGTCTGTTCATCTTTATGATGCGCCAGTACTTCCGCGGAGTCCCCGACGAGCTGGAAGAGTCCGCCTACCTCGACGGATACGGAGTTGTCAAGACCTTTGTTAAGATAATCATCCCGCTCTCCGTGCCTATGATGATCACCGTCTTCCTCTTCGCCTTCTCGTGGCAGTGGACGGACAACTTCTATACCACGATATTCTTTACGACAATGGGCCCGAAACTGCTGCCCACCATAGTAAAGATACCTTCGAGCCTCGATACATCGGTCGCCTCGAATATGTTCAACGCGGCGGTCAACAACGCGAGCGCGATGCTGATCATCGCCCCGCTGATAATCATCTATCTCTTCTGCCAGAGATACCTGATCCAGGGAATAGAGCGTTCCGGTATAGTCGGATAAAGACAAAAAACAAGACGCCGAAACCGTCGTTTCGGCGTCTTTTTATCTTCGGGTATCTTGGACCGAACGAATGCAGGAGCAGGGTCCCATCCCGGTCGTAAAACGACGTTGGTTGCCGCTTTTTTATTCAGAGCCGGGTAAAGCCCTCCGGAGCGACGTTTACGTTGGGCTTCCCCTTGGGGGAAGCTCCCGCGAAGCGGGTGATGAGGGAGCCCGGAGGGCAAAATGAGATAAAAGGTAAGAGCGAATAGTCGGGAAGTGACAGTAAATGAAATCCTTCGCTGCTCTCAGGATGACACCGAAAACGGCGGGGCAATAACCCCCGCCGTACCGCGATCAATCATTATCCGATGATGAACCCGACCAATCGAAATCGTATATCGGCGAAGGATTATACCAATTGAACACCGCGCCGTCCTCTAACGTGACGTAGAGGAAATTGTCGCTTCCTTCGGAAATAAATGTCAATTTACCGTCTTCCATTCTGAAACGGTTACAGAAGCCGTCGGTCTCTTCGAAGGAGGTCGCGTCGTTCTCGTTCGTTATGACTTTTCCAAGCCCTTCGTCGTCGCGGAGCGTCAGTATATCGTCCTCCAGCGTCCAGCTTCCCATGCCGATGTAACTCGACAGAACGCCTTCATAGTATTGGAATCTGCCGTTTTTCCAGAGTGTGATATGAAAGAAGCCTCCCGCGCCGTCGCCTGAATAAATGAATTCGCTGTTGGTCGCGAGTACGTCCGAAAGAAGATCGTATTTTATTATCGAATGGATCTGCATCTCCCCGCTTGATCGGCTCTCGTATTCGAGATTGTATAAATATCCGTCTGCGGTTATGAATCCCGGAATGTGCCTCCCCGAACCGAAATCGACCGATGGCAGCCCGTATTTTTCGTTTACCGACTCAACTGTGTCGCCCTCCTTTATCCAATTCGGAAGCTCCGGCGAAAACAGTTCAGCGCCCGTGTTTTCTATGATCGTTCTGTCCTTATCGAAGGTGATCACGTTTTCGACAGTACCCTTAAAGTCGGTCAGAGCAACTGTGTAATATCCGTCGTATTTTGCTGTGAAAACCTTTTCGCCGAAACCTAATTGA
The DNA here is from genome assembly GCA_017450885.1 of Clostridia bacterium. Taxonomy (GTDB): domain Bacteria; phylum Bacillota; class Clostridia; order Oscillospirales; family CAG-272; genus RGIG3438. The sequence continues at coordinate 22,047 of JAFSSR010000136.1, forward strand.
AGCAAAAAGGTCAGATTGATCTGATTATTATCTTTCAGTTCCGATATCTCGTCGCCCGGCTTTATCTTCTTAGCCGAGGATGTCGTATTGTCGGTTTTGTCATCGTTCGGGTAAAACTCCATCCTGTTCCCCTCGACAAAGCGGTCGCCGTCGTGCAGATACTTCTCAAATCTCCCCGCTTCGGCTCCGTTTGAAAGGTAGGTCAGGCTGCCGTCGTCGTTCAGACGGAAGTTGAGCGAAAAGCCCTTGGCGTCCTCGCCGTCCCATTCGGTCGTGCTGACGGTCAGCGTCACGACGTCGCCGTCCGCCGTCCACTCCCCGAATGCGATATAGCTCGACAGCATACCCACGTAGTACTGTCCGGTCCCGTCGTCGCTGAAAGAAAGCTGCTGCTTGCTCCCGAAGCCGTCCGCCTCGGAAACGTAGTATTTGCCGGACACGGGCGACGCGCGCAGTATGATCTTTTCGTACACCTCGTGCGTGTCCTTCACAAAGTCGACGGTCACGGTCCAGTCATAGGCGAAGTGATCTCCCGCGGCGATGGAAGGATATAATGAC
>JAFSSR010000137.1 GCA_017450885.1 Clostridia bacterium
TACGTTTCCGAATAATCGTCGCCGCAGGCGACACCGCAATTCCTCATTCCTCATTCCTAATTCCTAATTTTTCCGGTCCGGCGCCCCGCCGGCGGTCGTATCTCACTTTTCGATCAGCGCGACGGCGTGGCAGGCGATACCTTCGCCCGAGCCGGTGAAGCCGAGCTTTTCCTCGGTGGTCGCCTTTACGTTTATTCTGCCGGGATCGCAGCCGAGGGCGGCGGCGATGCGTTCCTTCATCTCCGGGATATACGGCGCCAGCTTCGGCGCCTGGGCGATTATCGTCAGATCGGCGTTGCCCAGCGAGTATCCCTTTTCGCCCATCAGCTCCGCCGTGCGGGAGAGCAGGATGAGGCTGTCGATATCCTTGTACGCGGGATCGCTGTCCGGGAAGTGCTTACCTATATCCCCCTCGCCGAGTGCGCCGAGGATGGCGTCGCAGAGGGCGTGCAGGGCGGCGTCGGCGTCGGAATGTCCGAGCAGTCCCTTCTCGTACGGGATCTCCGTCCCTCCGAGCACCAGCCTCCTGCCCGGGACGAGGCGGTGAACGTCGTATCCGTGTCCTATGCGCATCATTGTCCGTTTTCCTCCCTGTATCTGAGCAGCGCCTCGGCGACGGCGACGTCCTCCGGGGTGGTTATTTTTATGTTCGTGTATCCGCAGTCGACCATGGTCACCTTGCCGCCCAGCCTCTCCAGCAGAGCGTTGTCGTCGGTGACCTCGGCTCCGTCCTTTTCGGCGTAATACGCGGCGGCGCGGTAGAGCCCAGCTTTGAATATCTGGGGCGTGCTCGCCGCCCAGAGCTTTGTCCTGTCGGGCGTGTTCTCCACCACGTTGAAAAAGGAGACCTGCTTTATCGTGTCCTTTACCGGCGATCCCGCCGAGGCGGCTCCCGTCTTCTTTGCGGTCTCGAGCACAGCGGTTATCATTTCGGGTGTGACGAGACAGCGCGCGCCGTCGTGGATGGCGACCATGTCGGTGTCCCCGTCCAGCGCCTCGACCCCGCGAATCGCCGACTCCTGTCGGGTCCCGCCGCCGGCTATGACCGAGCGCACCTTTTTAAATCCGTACCGGGCGGCAAGCTCCTTTACCGCCTCCTCATCGCCCGCGCGGACGACGACGATGATATAATCTATACCGTCGGTCTTCTCGAAAGCCTCGACAGTGAGGGCGAGGACCGGTTTCCCGCGCAGTTCGATGAACTGCTTATTGACCCCTTCCCCCATGCGGGTGGAGCCGCCCGCCGCGACGATCACCGCCGCCGCGCTCTTCCGCGGACTCGTAACGGCGTCTATAAGACGCATGAGCTTCCCTCTGCGCGCCGCCTTTTTTTGCGTGCTGGTCTTTTTCATATCTTTTTTACCGCCGATAGAATTGTTGTCAACAAATCAATTATATCATAAATATACGATTTTGCAATAACCATTTTCGTTGACAAACACCGTGTATTGTGATAAAATCTAATTTGGATATTAATATTATCCTTATTTTTATAATATCAATACGGAAAGGTCCGCGGCGAGCCGCGGAGTCAAGTACTATGGAAAAGCTGAAAACCGGGATAGTCGGATTTGGAAACATGGGCAGCGCGCACGCGGGATACGTCCTCGACGGCAAGGTGCCGAATATGGAGATCACGGCGGTCTGCGACCTCATACCCGCGCGTCTCGATTACGCAAAGGAGCTGATGCCGGACGTCGCCGTCTTTGACAACGCGGACGATATGTACGCTTCCGGTCTCTGCGACGCGGTCATCATAGCCACCCCGCACTACGCCCATCCCGCCCTGGCGGTCTCGGCGTTCGGGCACGGACTTCACGTCCTCTGCGAAAAGCCCGCCGGAGTGTACACCAAGCAGGTGCTCGAGATGAACGAGGCGGCGAAGAAGGCGGGCACGGTGTTCGAGGTCGACTTCTGCCTCCGCGTCACCCCCCTATACAGAACGCTCAAGGAGTTTCTTGAAAAGACCGAGCTCGGTCACATAAAGCGCATCACCTGGCAGGTGACCAACTGGTACCGTCCGCAGGCTTATCACGACAGCGCGGCGTGGCGCTCCACCTGGGCGACCGAGGGCGGCGGAACGCTTATCAACCAGAACCCGCATCAGATCGACCTCTGGCAGTGGCTTTTCGGTATGCCGGACGAGCTGATGGCGGACGTTTCCTTCGGCAAATACTACGACATCGAGGTCGACGACGACGTGACGGCTATCATGCGTTACAAGAACGGCACGACCGGCGTCTATATGACCTCCACCGGCGAGGCGCCAGGGACCAACCGTCTCGACATCTCCTGCGACATGGGCAGGATTGTGGTCGAGAACGACAAGATTGTCTTCGACCGCAACGTCATGTCCGAGCGTCAGTGGAACGCCGACGGTCAGGACGACGACATCCCCACCACCCGCGAGGAGATCCCGGTCACCTACGAGTGGGAGATAAACGAGGGCATCGACCGCAACTTTGCCGCGGCGGTGCTGAACGGCGACAAGGTCGTCGCCCCCGGACTCGAGGGCATAACCGAGCTCACCATGTCCAACGCGATGTACCTCTCCGCGTGGAAGGGCAACGCCTGGATCGACCTCAACAACTTCCCGCACGAGGAGTTCTGGTCGCTTCTTCAGGAGCGGATAAAGACCTCAAAGCCCAAAAAGAACGCCCCCGCCTTCTCGTCCTACATAACCGCCATCAATAAGGAACAGAAATGAAAAGAATAGCTTTCGCCGGTTTCCGGCACGGACATATTTACGCATTATATAACCAGTGTCTCGCCGCCTCCGATATCGTGGAGATCGCCGGAGCGTGGGAGGAGGACGAAGCCGCCCGCGCCGCCGCCGAGAAGGATCACGGCGTGGTCTTCGACGGGCGGAGCTTCGACGATCTGCTCGCCGATCCGACCGTGGATATCATCGCGGTCGGCGACTATTACGGCAGGCGCGGCGAGCTCTGCATCCGCGCTCTCGAGGCGGGCAAGCACGTCATAGCCGACAAGCCGATCTGCACCGATCTCGGCGAGCTTGAGCTGATCGAGTCGCTCGCCGAAAAGAAGGGGCTGAAGGTGGGCTGTATGCTCTCCCTGCGCTATTCCCGCTACACCGCCCCCGCAAAGGAGATCATCTCCTCCGGCAGGCTGGGCGAGGTGACCGCCGTATCCTTCAACGGTCAGCACGGGCTGGACTACGGCTCCCGCCCGATGTGGTACTTCAAAAAGGGCAAGCACGGCGGAGTCATCAACGACCTTGCTATCCACGGCGTGGACCTTGTCGAATACCTGACCGGCGCCCGCCTTACCAAGATCGACGCCGCCCGCTGCTGGAACAAGTTCGCCGACAAGGAGCCCGATTTCCGCGACTGCGCGCAGTTCATGGCGCGCTTCGGCGACGGGATAGGCGTGCAGGCGGACGTCAGCTACGCCGCCCCCTGCCACGTCGAGTGGGGACTTCCCTTTTACTGGCAGTTCATCATCTGGGGGACAAAGGGTGTTCTCCGCTTCGCCGAGGACGGCCGGGGCGTCGACGCCTACTTCGACTACGCGGACAAGCCCGAATATATCGAGGGCGAGCCAAGCGCCCGCGACCACATTCACGACTTTATCGACGAGATAGACGGCAAGCCCGGCCCGTTAGTCACCACAGCCGAGGTGATAGCCTCCTCGCGCGACACACTTCTCATCCAGAAAGCGGCGGAAGCGGAGTGATCTCTCCCGCCCCGCGGTCCCGGAGCTCGACGCCCGGGTCCGGAAGCTCGTAACCGTAAACAAGGAGACCTTTCGATATGTCAGAGAACAACGGACTTTTCACAAACAAGACGCTGCTTATCACCGGAGGAACCGGATCCTTCGGCAACGCCGTGCTCAACAGATTTCTGGAGACCGACATAGGCGAGATCCGCATCCTCTCCCGCGACGAGAAAAAGCAGGACGATATGCGGCACGAGTATCAGGTCCGTATGCCGGACGCCGCCGGGAAGATCAAGTTCTACATCGGCGACGTGCGCGACTACGGGTCGATCATCGGCGCCTTCCGCGGCGTCGACTACGTTTTCCACGCCGCCGCGCTCAAGCAGGTCCCGTCCTGCGAGTTCTACCCGATGGAGGCGGTAAAGACCAACGTCGAGGGCTCTAACAACGTGATCGACGCCTGCGTGGCGTCGGGGGTCAAGAAGGCGATCTTCCTCTCGACAGACAAGGCCGCCTACCCGATCAACGCCATGGGAATGAGCAAGGCGCTGATGGAAAAGAACGTGATCGCCCGCTCGCGCCAGATGCTCGAGGGCGATCCGGTGCTCTGCCTGACCCGCTACGGCAACGTCATGGCGTCCCGCGGATCGGTCATACCGCTCTTCTGCGAGCAGATAGCCGAGGGGAAACAGCCGACCGTCACCAATCCCGATATGACCCGCTTTATGATGACCCTCAACGACGCGGTCGACCTCGTGCTCTA
>JAFSSR010000138.1 GCA_017450885.1 Clostridia bacterium
ATACAGTCGGCTCCGTTTCCGTTGAAGGCGATTACACCGACCGCGCCGGGCTTCTTGCGGACGGAAGCGGAAGCGTTTATTTGAAAAACTGCGGTCAGAGGGCGACTTGGAGACACGAATTCCGCGCGTTTGCCCTGCGCGGCGCGAAGGTAAAAGACCTTCTTAACACAAGGTATCTCCCTAAGACAACGCTTTGATCCGCGCGCGGTATTTGACAATCATATAATAATATGATATACTTCTTTTATTATACCACCGAAAGGAACGCGGCGCACGCCGCCTGAAACGATGGAAGAAAACAACAACGTGCTCCCGGAAGAGACCGGGGAAACAGCCCCGATAACGGCGGCGGAAACAGCGGAGCCGCAGGTCGCGGAAGCCGCTCCGGAAACAGCGGAGCCGCAGGCCGCGGAAGCCGTTCCGGAAAAACCGGCGAAGCCGAAAAAGAAAAAGCCGAGATTTCTTGCGCTTAAGATCATCGCCGGCGTCATACTGTTCGCGGCGATAGCCGTAGGCTCAGGTTTTGCGGCGGTGAACATTAAATACGACATGATGGAGCGCGAGGTCAACGAGACGCCCCCGATATCCCACGGCGAGATCGAACGCGGGATAGCCACAAAGGAGCTCTGCGACTTCTATTTCAACACCCTGACCTACCGCGAACAGCTTTTATACAACAATATAAAGAACGCCGCCGAAGCGCGCGCCGAAAAGAGCGAGGTCATGCGCCTCGAATACGATATGGAGACCTTCTCCAAGGTGGCAAGGTACGTCCTTGCCGACAACCCCGACCTTTTCTACGTCAACTTTGACCGCCTTGTACTCAATCACGCCCGCCACCGCACCTACGTCGCCATGGCGTACTGCGCGACAGGCGACGAGCTTGAGACCATCATTTCCGAGTACGAGAACGCGCTCTCGGAGATGATCTCCGCCGCCGCCGACGCGATAAGCGATTTCGGGCGCGAGCTCGCCCTTCACGACTACATAATCGACAAGTGCGAATACGCCGTCGAGGACGAGGATCACCTGCACAACACCGCTTACGGGGCTCTTGTGTTCAAGCGCGCCTACTGCGACGGCTACGCCTACGCGATGAAGGCGGCGATGGACCGGCTCGGCATACAGTCGGCGATAGTATACGGCTCGGTCAACGGGACGGACCACGTCTGGAACCTCGTGTACATCGACGGCGAATACTACCACCTCGATGCCATGTGGGACGACGCCGACATCACGTTCAGCGACGGGATGCGCTTCCACGGTTATTTCAACCTGAACGACGAACGCATCCGGCTGGATCACGAATACAAGTTCACCGAGGTGCTCCCCAAGGCGGAGGGCACGGAGGACTACTATAGAAAGAACGGGCTTTACGCCGAGACCGCCGGTGAGAGCGCGGAGATCATCACCCGCGCGCTTGTAGACGCTTCGGCAAGGAACTCTTCCTACATCGAGCTCTTCTGCGCCGAGACCGCCGAAAACGAGAAGCTTGCCCCCTACTACCGCGAGGCGGTGGAAAAGGCGAACGACCGGCTGGGCGGCGAGGTCTTTCTCTCCGCGTTCCGGGTCTTCTCGGCGTCCGACACCTCCAACGCCGTGACGATACAGGTCTTCTATTCCTCCCCGGTGGAGGAGGAGACCCGTCCGCCCGAAACGGACGATAAAACTGACGAAACAGACGATCAAAATCCGGCAGACACAGCAGCCGATACAAATAAAGAAGGAAACTGAAATGGCAAAGATTTCGATACTCGGATTCGGAACGATAGGACAGGGACTTGCCGAAGTCATTGCGCAGAACGCGGAGGTCGTCCGCCGGCAGTGCGGCGAGCCGATTGAAATAGCGCACGTCCTCGACCTGCGCGAATTCCCGGATCACCCTCTGGGCGGTCTTGTCACACACGATTTCAACGATGTTCTCAACGATCCGGAGGTCTCGGTCGTCGTTGAGATGATGGGCGGATCCCATCCGGCTTACGATTTTTCCCTCGCCGCTCTGAAGGCGGGCAAGAACGTCGTCACCTCCAATAAGGAAGTGGTGGCTAACTTCGGTCCGGAGCTGCTCGCAGAGGCAAAGAAAAAGGGACTGCGCTATCTCTTTGAAGCGTCGGTCGGCGGCGGCATCCCGATAATCCGCGCCATGACCTCCTCGCTCGCGGGAAACGAGATCGTCGAGGTAAACGGCATACTCAACGGCACGACCAACTATATACTCACCGAGATGAAGGAGAAGGGCCGTACCATGCAGGAGGCGCTGGCAACAGCGCAGGAGCTCGGCTACGCCGAGCGCGATCCCTCCGCCGACATAGACGGCTTAGACGCCGCGAGAAAGATATGTATACTCAACGCCCTCGCCTTCGGCGTGATGATCCCCGTCGACCGGGTAGACGTCACCGGCATACGCGATATGTCCCTCGACGAGATACTCGACGCCGAAAAATCCGGTCAGACCGTAAAGCTGATCGCCCACGCGGGCAAAAAGGCGGACGGTTCCCCCGACCTCTGGGTCAGACCGACAAGGCTTGACAAATCAAGTCCCCTCGCGTCGGTCAGCGGCGTCTTCAACGCCATACTCGTGCGCGGACGCTCGCTCGGCGACGTGATGTTCTACGGAGCGGGAGCCGGAAGTCTCCCCACCGCGAGCGCCGTCCTCGCCGACGTGATCGACATAGTACGCTGCGGGGACAAACAGCCCGCCCAGCAGCAGTGGAGGCGTGCCGACGCCTGACTCGCATAAAGACCGTCCGATCGGGTAAGGCGCGAGAGCGGCGGGAGCTATCCCGCGTTTACCCGCCTTCTTCCGCCGTACCGCCCGCTCTCGTTCCCGGCGATCACCGCCGATACCATGAGCGGCATGAACAGCATCCCGGGCAATCCGAAAAACCGGAAGCCGACGTACATCGCAGCGAGCGACGCGGCGGGATGGATGCCGAGACTGCCGGACATCAGCCGCGGTTCGAGGATCTGCCGCGCAAGCGCGCAGATACCGTAGATCGTCGCAAGTCCGAAGCCGACGGCGTACTCGCTGCTTATTATCTTGACGACCGCCCACGGGACCAACACGGTCCCCGCCCCGAAGACCGGGAGCACGTCGATGAACGCGCACAAGCCCGCCGTCAGAACGGGATCCTTGATCCTTATGACGGAAAATCCCACCGACAGCACCCCGAACGTTACGAGCGCCATGATCACCGAGCAGCGGACGTACGCCCCGACGGTGCGCCTTACAGCGCGGAGCCAGCCCTCCGCGCGTTTCTTTAAGCCTTCCGGCAGACGCTTGCCGACGAACGCCGCCATGGCGGGATATCCGCAGGAAAAATAGAAGGAAGCGACCACGGTGACGATGATGAACAGGAAGGCAGACGGAGCCCCCGAAACGATCGAAGCGGCGGCTCCGGTGACGAACTCCGACGCCTTCCCCATTACCGTTTCGACCACCTGATTGAGGGTTTTTTCTATCATCTCGCCGCCCCCCATGTTATCGAGCGACGGGAATTTGCTGTGCAGAAATCCGGAGAGAGAGCCGATCTTTTCGACAATACCCGCCGCCGCGCCGTCGAGATAATCGACGAGATCGGCCGCCCCGGTGACTATCCTTCCGCCCACGAAAAACAGCGTGAGAGCCACCGCCGCGATGGTGACCGCGCAGAGGACTACCGCAACAAGTCCGCGCGGGATCCGTGTGTGACGTGAAATAAAGGAGACCGGACGGGCGATAAGCCGCGCAATGATCAGCGCGACGATAAAAGGAGCGACCGCGGGGAACACCTTTCCCAAAAGGAAAAGCAGTCCGGCGCCCAAAACGACGTAGGCTCCGCATACGAGTATCCGCGCCCATTTCTCGCGCGGGAGATAATTTTCGCCCATAGTTCACCCCGACATAAAGGATTTTTTATATTATTCCCACCTCAAATACAATATATTAAAAGGAGCGATAAAAAATGGTCAAAATCGAAATGGAAAACGGCGACGTCATAAAGATAGAGACGGATCACGAGGCGGCGCCCGTTACGGCGGCAAATTTTGAGAAGCTGGTAAAGAAGGGCTTCTACGACGGGCTTATCTTCCACCGCGTCATCGCCGGATTTATGATCCAGGGCGGCGATCCGACCGGGACCGGAATGGGCGGCGCGGACGAGGATATCGTCGGCGAATTCGCGCAGAACGGGCATCCCAATCCCCTTTCCCACGAGCGCGGGGTAGTCTCAATGGCTCGCGCCTCCGACCCGAATTCCGCATCCTCGCAGTTCTTTATCTGTCACGAGGACGCAAAGTTCCTTGACGGTCAGTACGCCGCGTTCGGGCGGGTCGTCGAGGGCATGGAGGCGGTCGATCGTATCGCAAACGTCCGCACCGACTTCCGCGACAGGCCGGTCGTCGATATGAGGATGAAGAAGGTCACGCTGGAGTAATATATCTATTGTTATATAACGCGAGATATATTTTGCCTTCCGACTATTGATCTGAATAAAAAAAGGCGCCGGATAAGATCCGGCGCCTTACCTGTTATGTAAAGCGAATAACTATGAACCGCGCCCTATCCTCTTTGCGATGGCGGAGGAAACGACGAACGCCAGCGTAAGCTTTACGGCGTCGGGGAGGAGGAACGGGAAGACGCATTGCGAGAGCGCGTACGCGACGGTTTCGATGCTGACGGCTTTCATATACCCTACAACGAACCAGGCGGTCCCGAAAACGTAGCAGATAAGCAGTCCGCCCGCCATCCCTATTATCCTCGCGGGCAGCCTGTCCTTTACGCGGGAGGTCAAAAGCCAGTAAAACCCCGCGGAAAAGAGGAAGCCCAATATATACCCTCCGGTCATACCGGCGAGCACGCCCACACCTCCGCGGAAGCCCGAAAAGACGGGGAGCCCCGTCGCTCCGAGGGCGATATAGACCGCGACGGCGGCGGTCCCCCTCGCCCCGCCGACAGCTCCGAGCACGCAGAAGACGGCAAAGGTCTGCAAGGTTATCGGCACGGTGGGCAGAGGTATGGTGATCCAGGAGCAGACGCAGATCAGCGCCGCTCCGACGGCTATGTAGGTGAGATCGAATATGCTTATTTTCTTTTTACGCGGTACGGTCATTTCCGGGTGAGAGGAAAATTATTTTTCCTTTTCCTTTGCGATCTTTACAAGTCTGCTGGTGCCGAGGCGGTCGGCTCCGAGCGCGATGAACTTCTCGGCGTCTTCTATACTGGAAATGCCGCCCGCCGCCTTGATCTTGAGGGAGGGGGCGATATTCGCGGCAAAGAGCTCGACGTCGTGGAAGGTGGCTCCCCCGCCGCCGAAGCCGGTGGAGGTCTTGATATAATCTGCGCCCGAACGGGAGACTATGCGGCAGAGCTCGACCTTTTCCTCGTCGTCAAGCATACAGGTCTCGATTATCACCTTGAGTATCTTATCGCCGCACGCCTCGCGGACAGCCCTGATCTCGTCGAGCAGCTCGTCCCAGCGGTGATCCTTTGCCCAGCCGATGTTGATGACCATGTCGATCTCGTCTGCGCCGTTGGCGATGGCGTCGCGAGCCTGTACGCACTTGCAGATGGTGGTGTCGTAGCCGTTGGGGAAGCCGATGACCGTGCAGACGGCGGGGGTCCTTCCCTCCTGCGCCTTGAAATAGCGCGCCGCCTGGGCGACGTAGGAGGCGGGGACGCAGACCGACGCGGTGCCGTACTTCACGGCGTCGCGGCAGAGCGCCTCTATCTGCTCCGCGGTGGAGGTCTGTGCGAGAAGGGTGTGGTCGACGTGAGCGAGTATTTCCTTGAGTTCCATATATTTATCCCTTTCGAGCATTTTGTTTGACTATATTATATAGTATTTTCGCGGATTTTTCAATAGCGAAAAACAGCCGTTATATTTGATATTGATAATGACCGCAGGATGTGGTATAATTTGCATATACAATACATTCTTTGCGAGGTCGTTATGAGCGAAAAGAAAAAGACCGCCCTGATAAAATGGTGGAACGGCGTGCCGCGCGCAGTCAAGGCGGCGTTCGTCTGCTGCTTTATCGCCGGATTTATCGTCCATATTTTTGCCTTTACCAACATAATCCCCAATTCCGACGGGGTGTCCCGCGTTTACGACGAACAGCAGATGACCGTCTCCGGGCGGTGGTTCCTGCATTACGCCTCGGTGTGGAACGGATACTTCCAGGCGCCCGCCGTGATAGGCTTTTTCTCCCTGCTCTTCATGTCGCTTTCCGCCTCGGCGGTCGCGGCGCTCTTCAAGATAAAGAGCGCGTTCATCGGCGGAGCGTGCGGCGTTCTGATGATAGTCTTCCCGTCGGTCGCATACACCTACCTCTATACTTTCACGGCGTCCGCCTACTTCTTCGGTCTACTGCTCGCGGCGGCGGCCGTCCTTCTCGTCACAAAGTATAAATTCGGATTTCTTTTCGCCGCCGTTCCGCTCGCCTGCGCGATCGGGACCTATCAGGCATACCTCGCCGCCGCCGTCTCGCTGTCGCTGATCTTTGTCATCCTCTACGCCATGGAAAACGGACGGACGGCAAAAGACGTCGCCCTCTGCGCCCTCAAATTCATCGTCTTCCTTTCGCTCGGGACGCTTTTATACTTCGGTATGCTCAAGCTCTACCTCGCTGCGAAGGAGCTCACCCTGCTCAACTATAAAGGCATAGGGACCCTCGGCGAAGGGCTGACCCTGCGCGGGATAGCCGTCCTCGTGTATAAGACGTACAAAAGGTTCGTAAGCTACTTCTTCCTGCCCCGCGGCTTCTCCTCTTACACTACCGTCTTTTCGGCGGTCGTCAACGCCGGCTTCGCCGCCGTCGGCTTATGGGCTTTCGTCAAGCTGACAGTCAAAAACAAGCGTCCAAAAAGCAATCCCGGCGCGTTCGCCCTGACTCTCGTCCTCTGCGCTCTGCTTCCCCTCGCGCTCAACCTGACCGTCATGATGGGCGAGGCGATGCCGATCATGCGCTACGCCCTGGTCTTTACCTACGTCTTTGCCCTGGTACTTGCCGACCGCGCCTCCTCACTCGGCGAAGAGGACAGGGACAAGGATAAAAAGCCCCGCTGTTTCACCCTTCGCGGCGCGGCGATACTCGCCTCGGTATTCGTGTTCATCATTTCATTCAACGTCGACAACATAGTCTACACCGTCTCGGCGCAAGCCCACCGCTCGAGCGAGTCGTTCGCGACCCGCCTTGTCGAAAGAGTGGAGTCGGCGCCGGGGTATAAAAACGGCATGGAGGTCGTAATAATCGGCGGCTTCCCGTCCGGGATATATAATAACGATATCGAGCCCTTCTCTCTGGTCGAGGATTACAGCGCGCTTTCCACCTCGGTGATGCCGCTCAATAAGCATATTTACTATTATCTGAACGACTGGATGAACGTCACCTGGCGGGAGCCCGACGAGGACCTGATGATCGCCGTATCGGACAGCCCGGGATTTCAGGATATGCCTCTCTGGCCGGACGACGGCTGCGTAAAGATCCAGGACGGCCGCGTTATAGTCAAGCTCGCCGAGGAATACACCCCCAAAAAGGACTACGAGAAGCAGTACGAAAACAGGAAATAAATTACAGCAAGCGCAAAGGGCTTTTGCAGACGCAAAAGCCCTTTGTGACGTTATTGCGTATTTAAGGCGGCGCGCTCCGGATGCCGCCTGTTTTTCAATAGTTTTTAAATCCCATATCCTTGAAGGTCACTCCGCCGAGAAGATCTTTATACTCGGAAATGGAGAGCAGCTTCTTCATCGCGCGGATGCCGGCGTCGAGCAAAACGACCGAGTCGTCCTGCCATTCATCCTTATACTCCGCGCCGAAATTGTTGTCGTAACTCGTGAATTTCATTTTATATGAGGGTCCGAATTTTGCGGCGTCGACCGTCGCTTTCGCAAGCGGAACGTATTCTTTATAATCGTTCAGCCAGACCCATGAGTCGAACTTATAGGAGCCGGATAACGAGGGCATGACGATCTCGACGTTGAACCCGTTGTCATCATCGTAATACCACGCCGCCCCGAAGGTGACCTTTCCTCTATACGCGCCGCTTGTGTAATACTGGAAGTATACGTATATGGTCACGTCGCTGCCGTTGACCGGCACATCGGCGTGTCCGTACAGATCGTAGCAGTGTCCGTTCTCGTTATCCTCCTCATCGAGTGAATTCTTGATTATATAATACTTCAGCTTCTCGTATTTATCGTTGAACACTTCTTTTCCGCATCTGTCGCACTTGCCGTTTTGGGTGGTGTGACCGAGCGCATTTTGAACATAGCCGCAGCGGGTGCACTTTGAGGAAGGCGAGGTACAGGTCGCAGGAGTCTTTATATTGTGGCCGAGCGCGGCAAATTCCTTTCCGCAGCGGGTACATTTTGCCGATTGCGTGCAGGTGGGGGCGGCGGTGTGACCGTACGCCTTTTCGATCCTTTCACAGCGCTCGCAGGGGGCGGAGTCCTCGGTGCAGGTGGCGTATGACGTGTGTCCGAGAGGAGTGCCGCGGGTGTAGCCGCAAACGGTGCATTTGCGCCCCTCGGTGCAGGAGGGATCGCTCCAGACGTGCTCGCATTCCGACGAGTAGTATTCGATGAACTTCTTTATCATCAGCGCGATCTGCGCGCGGGTACAGTTGTCCTTGGGCGAAAGGGTCTCGTCGGCGGTGCCGGAG
>JAFSSR010000139.1 GCA_017450885.1 Clostridia bacterium
CCCTACGGGGTAGGGTGCGACGAAGCGGCGTTTACCGTCGCCTTCCCCATCGGGGGACCCAATTCCCCACGGACCTCGATCCGCCGGGGACCCCTAGGGGCGGTGTCAGCGTTAGCTGACGGATGAGGAGCTCGCGGAGCGCGGAAACGAGATCGGTTGCTGACTGTATCCTTTAGGGCGGGGGTGGGACCCCGCCCCTACCGGTTGAAACGCCGTTCGGGTGGGACGACCTCGAAGGCAGGATCACGGATTGCCGCGTCGTACCTTCGGTACTCCTCGCAATGACACCGTTCGGGTCCGGCGCCCCGCCGGCGACTCATCTTTGAGCTCTATTCTTTTACCTTCTTCGGCGGATCGCAGGGCTGGAGCGTGAAGGTAAAGCGGCAGTCCTTTCCGTACTCGCTTTCGACCCAGATCTCCTGGTCGTGGGCGGAGACGATGGTCTTGCAGATATACAGTCCCAGACCGACGCCGGTCTTGTCGAGGCCGCGGCTCTTGTCGCTCTTATAGAAGCGGTCGAAGACGTATGGCAGATCCTCGGGAGGGATGCCCTTGCCCTCGTCGTAGACCGAGACGAAGATCTTCTTTTCTTTTTCGGTTATCGAAATGACATACCTGCCGCCGTCGTTGGCGAACTTGATGGCGTTATCGCAGATATTGTAAAGGATCTGGTGTATCGCGTCCTTGTCCGCCATGACGTACATATTATCTCGGTCGCACTCGAACTCGACGTCCAGCTTTTTCGCCTCAAGGCGCTGTTCGTTTGAGATGAGTATCTGCCGCGCGACCTCGCAGATATCGAACGGCGCGAAGGTGAATTTGCGGTCGCCCGCCTCGATGCGGGAGATGTCGAGCAGCAGGCTGACCAGCCTTGAAAGCCGCCTGACCTCGCCGCCGATAAGCTGCAGATAGTAGTCCTCCCTGTCCTCCGGGATGGCTCCGTCGAGGATAGCGTCTATGAAGCCGGAGATGGTGGTCATGGGCGTGCGCAGATCGTGGGAGATGTTGGCGAGGAAGCCGCGGCGCATATCCTCGACGGTGGTCAGCTTTTCCGCCATATCGTTGAAGGCGACCGCAAGCTCCGCCACCTCGTCCCTTCCGTTGACCGGAACGCGGACGTCGAATTTGCCCTGAGCGAACCGCTTTGCCGCGCGGTTCATATCCTTGAGCGGCGCGCTGATGCGCTGGCTGAGGAAATAGACGGCGACGAGGACTATTATCATGCTCCACAGAGTAGTGAGCAGTATTATGCGCGCGAACAGCCCGGTTATGTTGGTCATGGAGTTGGAGCCGGTCGAGATTATGACCGCGCCGAGGAACTCGCCCTCCGAGCCGTTTATCGGCGCGGAGTAGGAGTAGTGTCTGTTCTCGAACACGCCGTCCAGCTCGACCTCGAGAAGTCCGTCCGAATGGGAGATCTCCTCCATTTCGTCAAGCGGGATGTCCGAAAGGATATATCCGTACGGCGTGTTCCCGTCGTTTATTAGGATATGCCCCTCCGGATCGCAGATCATAAAGATCAGCTCGTTCTTTATGGGGGATATGCCGGTGCAGTAGTCCTTTATCTGATCGAACTGCTTGTTGACGGCGCGCTCGAACCCGTGCGCGTCGGAGACGCCGCATTCACCCTCGATATAGTTGACGACAAGGGTCGAGCACATGTCGATCATATCCCGCTTGGTGCCGATGGTGTACTGCACGAAAACGATGTTGACCACCACCGCCACCGCGGCGAAGCCCATGACCATTACGACCATGAACGCCGTTATATACTTTGAAAATAGGCTTTTAAACATTTTTCCTGTATCATAAACGGATCCCGCCCGCGCCGGTCTGCGCTCCGGCGGCGGATCCCGCTCAAATCCGCGTGTTACGCCTAAAAATCACGCGGGCGAAACCGACGCCCGCGTATCTGTAAACAGTATGTTCAGTTGAGCAGCTCGAACTTGTAGCCGACGCCCCAGACCGTCTTGAGCACCCACTTGTCGGAGACGCCCTCCAGCTTTTCGCGCAGGCGCTTGACGTGCACGTCGACCGTGCGTGAGTCGCCCAGATAGTCGAAGCCCCACACCTTGTCGAGGAGCTGGTCGCGCGTGAAGACGCGATTGTAGTTCGAGGCGAGGAAGTAGAGAAGCTCGAGCTCCTTCGGGGGGATGTCCACGCTCTTGCCCTTCAGCTTGAGCTCGTACTTCTGCTTGCTTATCTCGATGTTGTCGAACTTGATGACCTCGTCGTCACCCGCCGTATCGCGAGTGGCGGACCGGCGGAGCACCGCCTTGATGCGCGCGGAGAGCTCCTTCATGTCGAAGGGCTTGACGACGAAGTCGTCCGCGCCGAGCTCGAGACCGAGCACCTTGTCAAAGACGTCGTCCTTCGCGGTTATCATTATAATGGGCTTCTGTGAGATCTCGCGGATCTCGCGGCATACCTGCCAACCGTCCTTTTTGGGCATCATCACGTCAAGGAGCACAAGATCGGGATCGTACATCTTGAAATAGCTTACGCCCTCGATGCCGTCGTTTGCAGTCTTGACCTCGTAGCCCTCTTTTTCGAAATAGGTGCGAATTATCTCGCAGATATTCATTTCATCGTCAACGACAAGAATCTTGGTCGCCATATGTTCCTCCATTCAATCTCCGCCTTGCGGCGTTTTAGGCGCTTTTCCCTTTCGGGAAAGCCGGTCTTTTGTTAATTTTTTATTTTGATACATATTTATCTAATTTACTATTATACCACGCGCAACGGTCAAATGGTGAACAAATTGTGAACTTTTAACGAAAAGTGAGAAAATTTTAAACAAATTGTTAACCCGCGGCTGTTTCGACCTTTTTCGATCACCCGGCGGTGAAGCCCTCCATGCGGTCGATTATATCGTACAGCTTGAGTTTCCGCTCCTTTTCGGTGATCGGCGCGACCTTTTCGCCCAGCTCGAGCATGGTCCCCGGTTCGTTTCCGGCGGACCATTCCGGAAGCCCCTCTCCGTTGGGATCGCCGGTCTTAATGAAATTGATAAAATACCGCTTCATCGTCAGGCTGAGCGCCCGGTCGGACTCGTCGTAGAGCTTGGAGCCCTCCGGGATGTTGCCGTAGAGATAGACCTCCTCGCCGCTGTGCCAGCATCCTATGCGCCCGTTCTTCTTTGAGAAATAGTATTCGTAGGAGGGGACGCCCTTTGCCTCCGCTATGCGGGCGAGACAGTAGTGCGGATAGTCGAAGAATACGGCGCCGTATATCTCCGCCCAATATTCGTCCGCCTCCGCGTCGGTCGACGCGGGATAGGCGGCGAGCACCTCGTCGGCGTAGTCCTTGAAGTAGTCGCGGACGCGGCCCTCGTAGTCCTTCAGCTTGGCGCGGGAGAAGACGATGAACGCCGCGCTCTCCTCGGCGTTGTAGCCGTGGAGCACCGCTTCCTCGTTGTTGTTCCCCTTCAGATAGGTTTCGCGGGGGTACTCGGTCAGGACGTAACCGTCCACCGTGATGTGATGCTCGGTGTCGGCGGCGGCGACCAGCTTTTCCGCCGGAAGCGCGCGTAGCTCCTCCACCGTCTTGCATCCGAAACGCTCCTTGACCTTCCTGCCCGCCTCCAGCGCCTCGTCGAGAGGACGGAAGGAGTGGGGCGGCTTTGCCGAAACAACGGTCGAGCTTTCAAGCACGGCGCGGCGGAAGAGCCCCTTTGCGAGAGGCGACGCGCAAAGCGCGGAGACGCTCGCCGCGCCCGCCGACTCGCCGGCGAGCGTCACGTTCGCGGGATCGCCGCCGAAAGCGGCGATGTTGTCGCGCACCCATTCGAGCGCCTTGATCTGATCGAGCAGCCCGTAGTTGCCGGTAGTCCCGTTCGGCGACTCGGCGGCAAGCTCCTCGTCGGCGAGAAAGCCGAACACGCCGAGGCGGTATCCCATATTGACCACCACCACTCCGTCGCGGGCGAGCCCTTCTCCGGAGTAGTCGGCGTACCACGGCTGACCGGTCTGGAGAGAGCCGCCGTGGACGTAGACCAGCACGGGCAGTCCGGTCGCGTCGCCCGCGGGCTTATGGATATTCAGGTACAGTCCGTCCTCGCTGACCGGGGCGCGCCAGTTGTCGTCAAGCGAGATCTTGTAATCGTGGAAGCCGATGAGCTGTGTGAGCGAGTCGATGATCGGCAGCTTGGTGGGCTGCATTATCATCGGGGCGAACTTGTCCGCCTTGAGCACCCCCTCCCACGGATCGGGGTCCTGCGGCTCGCGCCAGCGCAGCTCTCCCACCGGCGGCTTCGCGTAGGGTATGCCGCAGTAAACCTCCACCTTGCCGTCCTCGGTGTACACGCCGGTCAGCTTGCCCTGCGCGATCTCTATGACCCCGGTCTCGGCCGGGTTTTCGGCGCTGACGGCGGGGACCGGTCTCACGGGCGGGAAGGTGACGACAAGTATCACCGCGAAGACGGCGAGCCAGCCGAGCCAGCCGCATCCGCGAAGCCACCACGCTTTGTCCGAGAGCGCGGTCTCGCGCAGGACGGTAAATCCCGCGGCGGCGAGCACGGCGAGCGTCCAGCCGAGCACCGTGTTCTTATTGAATTCAAGTACCGCCAGCATCAGAAGCAGCAGTACGGCGGATATAATTCTGTGTACCATGAAGCCGTTCTCCGTCAATAGTTTTTTATTATATTATACAATATACAGTCCTTTCCGTCAACCGCAAACAAATATCGGCGCGCCACTTGAAGTGGGCGGGAATTTGTGATATATTATTTATAGAAAAAGAGATCAAGGAGATCTGTCATATATGAAATTAGGAATAGTCGGACTTCCCAACGTGGGAAAAAGCACCCTTTTCAACGCGATAACCAACGCGGGAGCGGAGGCGGCGAACTACCCCTTCTGCACCATAGAACCCAACGTCGGCGTCGTGCCGGTGCCGGACAAGCGCCTCGACGTGCTCGCCGAGATGTACCATCCCGAAAAATACACCCCCGCCATCGTCGAGTTCGTCGACATAGCGGGACTTGTCAAGGGGGCGTCCAAGGGCGAGGGACTGGGGAACAAGTTCCTTTCCCACATACGCGAGGTGGACGCCATCGCCCACGTCGTGCGCTGCTTTGACGATCCCAACGTCATCCACGTCGACGGTTCGGTCGACCCCGCCCGCGACGTCGAGGTCATCAACATGGAGCTGATCTTCTCCGACCTCGAGGTGCTGGGACGCCGTATCGACAAGGTCCGCAAGGACATGAAGGGCGACCGCACTCTCGCCGGTCAGCTCGCGCTGTACGAGCGGGTCTACTCCGCGATGGAGGAGGGCAGGACCGCCCGCTCGCTCGATTTCACCGAGGACGAGCTCGCCCTGCTCGAAGACGTGCGTCTGCTCACCCTCAAGCCCACGCTGTATATCGCAAATATCGGCGAGGACGACATCGGCAACGACGACAACGAATACGTAAAGAAGCTCCGCGGGATCGCCGCCGCCGAGCGCGCGGCGGTCATCCCCGTCTGCGCCGGCATCGAGGCGGAGATCGCCCAGCTCGAGGACGACGAGAAAAAGGAGTTCCTTTCCGACCTCGGAATAGAGGAGTCGGGCCTCGATCATCTGGTCCGCGAAAGCTACGCCCTGCTCGGCCTGATAAGCTACCTGACCGCCGGTCCCAAAGAGGTCCGCGCCTGGACTATAGTCAAGGGGACCAAGGCTCCGCAGGCCGCCGGCAAGATCCACTCCGACTTCGAGCGCGGCTTCATCCGCGCCGAGATCATCTCCTTCGACGACCTCGTCGCCTGCGGAAGCATGAACGCCGCAAAGGAAAAGGGCCTTGTCCGCAGCGAGGGCAAGGATTATGTAATCAAGGACGGAGACGTTGTGCTTTTCAGGTTCAACGTTTGAAGGCCGGGGGGACATATGACTGTAAATGAAATAGCCCGCCGCTGTAAACCGATCTGGGACGCGACCGAAGTGTACGCTGAGTCGCTCACATTCGTACGCGATGAGAACGGCGTCGCCGAGGCGCCGCTGCTCTACGCGCCGGAGAGGGTGATACGCCTGACCGACGCGCGCGAGGAGCGCGAGTACTCCGAGGGCGTCGACTTTGAGGTCACGCCGCACGGGATACGCCTGACCCCCGGGAGC
>JAFSSR010000140.1 GCA_017450885.1 Clostridia bacterium
ACTGCAGTCCGTTGACTATGACCTCGGGCTGCGGGTAGTCGATATGCAGGTGGAGTATGGTAGGTTCTCTGTTGTCGTTGTACCTTACGCAGACGGTGAAGTTTCCGTCCGCGGACGCCGCTTTATAGTCTATCTGGTACTGATAGCTCCTGCCGTAGTTGTTGTTGGCTAAAGCTATCTTGTTCGCCGTAACCTGGACTATCTTGTTCGCCGCGTCCTTGCACTGCGAGTAGGTATCGAGCGTCCCGCGCGCGATCCATATATCCTTTACTCCGGTCTCGGCGTCGAGGACGAGGTTGTCGACCGAGACGGTCAGTCCGAGCACCTCTCTCACCGAAGGAGTGATATTCGTGATATCCACCCCGGAGAGGATGTACGCCTTACCGCCGTCGTAGCGGACCCAGATGGAGTAGATACCCGGCTTTAAGAAGTCGTAGGTGAGGACTCCGTTTTCGTCCTTGTACGAGTCGCAGAGGTTCTTATCGACGCTTATCAGCTCGGGATGGTTGCGTATCTCGGACGAGGTGGTCAGCACGCCGGGAGCTATACGCATAAAGTTGACGTTTGCGCCGTTCTTTATGATGAACTTGTAGTTGTCGACCTCATAAATAACGTCCTTGTAAACAAGCTGTGCGATCGCTGCGTAGATCGTTTCTACCGCCGTGTCGAGATCGTTCTGCGTTGCGTAGAAGTCGTTAAATACGGCGAAGGCGTCGTTAGTCATGGTAGTAAAGGTCTGTACGCTTTCGTCCGTGTACGCGGTCAGATCGAGGCCGTCGTAGACGTCAAGGACGGCGAATACTTCGGACAGATCGACCGGGTTGTAGAAGTAGAACCAGAACCGGATATAATACATCGACTTCGGTGAGTAGTCCCATTCGGTCTGGTCGAGCTCCAGCGTGAAGGAGGTCCCCTCCGGCTGCCGGTAATACGCCACTCCGTCCTCTTCGCGGTCGTCGTTTACTACGATGAGATAGACGTTTCGCGGCATGTCCCAGGTAAACTCGACGAAGGTCGCGTCACCCGGCAAGCGGATCCTTGTGTATGCGTGCTCGGCTCCCATGAAGAACGCGACGTCCTCGCCCGGGATGCCCTCGGGTATATGCGGAGAAGCGCCGTTTCCGCCCATTATGTCAACGCAGATCGGCTTATCCTCGGTGGGACCGAAGCGCTCGTAATCCATGTTGGCGCGCGACCAGTAGATCTGCACCCAAACGCCCGCGGAAGTCTCGGGAGTGAAGGAGAACACGTTGTTCGTAAATCCGAACTTCGGATCGGTGGATCTTCCTTCGACCACCGCGAACTGCTCGATCCATTCACCGTCCGCGTTCTGATAATTGACTATGATATACGGCGAATAATTACTGTTTTCCGGCAGATCCCAGAATACGACGTTGCCGTTCTGAGACCACTCGAACCAGTTGACGCTCCTCGTCGGGTCGAGGGTGATGTACACGGTGCCTATGCTTACGTTGCCGAGATCGTCAACGACGTCGTAGCGGCAGTCGGCGACCGGCATATAATGCTGGATATCGAGAGACGGGGCGGGCTCGCCTACGTTGAAGAATACAGAACCCTCGGAGCCCGGGAAATCCAATCTGACCGTGTAGTCGTCGACCTCGCGATCCTCAAATTCGATCTCCACGCGATAATACGACGCGTAGGGCTCGTCGCCCCATCCGGGCTTGTCGAATTCAAGATAATACTCGCTGCCGTCGACGTCCCGGATCTCAAAGTCGTTTTCGCCCTCGCCTTCGTAATGTACGCGAATGACGCGGACCTTATCGTTTGCGGACCAGGATAGCTTCAGTTCGTCGGTGGAATCGGTGACGCGGGCAACGATGCTTCCGTCCCTCTTGATATAGTCCTCCGCCGGGAAGGTATCCGGAAGCGAGACGTCTCCGTGTCCCCACCAGTTGATATCTATTTTGATAGGACGTTCCTCTGTACGATCGAACATCCCGAAGGCGCATTCGTCGTCCGTCCAGAAGACGCAGAACGAAACGTCCGCGCTGCTCGAGGGGGTAAACGTGAGGATATTGTTTTCAAACGTCGCGTAATCGGTGACCGCCACGCCGCGATCGACAAGCAGCCCGTAGAAAATGTACCCGTCCGGATCCTCGAAATAAGCCGAAATGCTGATCGACAGATCCTCGATAGGCTCCGTATCTACAAAGGCCATTCCGCCGCCGCTGTAATACCTGTCGAAATCGAGGCGCTTTGTCGGATCGATGAGCAGGCGGATGGTCGCGGGATGCCCGTCCACGTTAAACGACCGAACGCCATCCTCGTCGCGGAACATATAATGATCGGAGTCGGCGGAAAGCTGTTCGTCGCCTACCGCGGCAAAGACCGAGCCGCGCCATTCGCCGTAACCGACCTCGAAATTGGATTGACGGTCGATCCAGCCTTCAAAATCGAAGTTGACGGCGTAATAATCGCGCGGGGAGCCGTCGCCCCAGATCTCGTCGAGCGTGATCACCCAGCTCGTTCCCTGATAGTCGTATACTTCCGCCCAGTCGTTGTTCTCACTGAGATAGTTTGCGGAAATGCGCTTCAACTGATAGCCGGGCTTCCAGGTAAGCGTTACCGTCTCTTTGTCGAGCGGAACGCGGATCTTCACGCGGCTGTCCGCCGCAAAGACGTCCTCGGCGGGGATCTCGTCTTCTATCGTGACCTCTCCCCTGTTCCACCACTGGACTTCGACCACTACCGGCTTTTCCTCCGTGCCGCCGAACCGGTCGTAGTCCCACTCGCCGGTAGTCCAACAAACGAACAGCTCGACCTCTTTATCGTTTGCGGGAGTAAAGGTCAATATATTATTTTCAAAGGTGAAAAGCGGGTTTACCGATACGCCGTTTTCGACTACCGGCTCGTTGTCGAGCAACCTGCCGTCGGCAAGCTCGCATTTTACCGATATGAAGATATTGACCGGCTCGTCGCGGTCTACTTCAAAGAACTCGAACGTGCCTTCCCTGTCCAGCCTGCCGAGATCGACGGCCCTGTCGGGTTCGATAAGGACGCTGACAATCTGCGGGCCGTTGTCGGACATAAAGCCAAGCCTGTGATCGTCCCTCGCCAGATGATTGGCATCCTCGTCGGGAATTTCTCCGCCGAGAGCGTAAAACGCGCTGCCTTTGCCCTGATCGTAGTGCAGGCGAAGCTCGCCGTTTCTGTCGATATATCCGCCTTCAAATTCAAATTCTATCCTATAATAGTCTCTCGGATGGTCTTCATCATAGTTAAGATCGAGAAACAGTGTGTATGAAGTGCCCTGGGGATGATCTATATCCAGCCAACCGTTGTTCTCGCCGGCGCCTTCGATACCGATCGAGCGGAGCTCGTAGCCCGATTTCCAGTTGAAGGTGAGCGACTCGGTATCCTCGGAGACACGGACCTTTAAACCGCCGTCACGGACCATCATGTCCGAAATGTCGATCTGCTCGCTGAGGGTGATCTCACCCCTGCCCCACCAGCTTGCCGAGACGACTATCGGCTTTTCCTCGGTCCCGCGGAACTGATCGAAATCAAATTCCGATCTCTCCCAGTAGACGAACAGCTCGACCTCATTGTCGTCAGCCGGAGTGAAGGTAAGGACGTTGTTTTCAAACGTAAAGAGCTGATTTACCGACACGCCGTCAACAACGACCGGCTCGTTGTCAAGCAAGGTCCCGTCCGAAAGCTCGCAATTTACGGAAACGCAGATCTGAGGAGGCGTGTCGCGTTCGACGTCAAAGAACTCGAATTTGCCTTCGTTATCATATCTTCCGAGATCGACGGCCTTGTACGGATCGAAAAGTACGCTGACAGTCTGCGGACCGATGTCGGTCAGGAAAGACACCCTGTCGTCGTCTCTGTAGAGATGATCTTCATCCTCCGCGGGGACGTCGGCGCCGAGAGCGTAAAACGCGCTGCCTCTGCCCTGATCGTAATGGACGCGGAACTGCCCGCTCTTATTCATTCCGCCGCCCTCGAAGTCGAATTCAATGTAATAATGGCTCTTGCGGTAACCGTTATCCCAGAACTGATCGAGCGACATCGTATAGGACGTGCCCTCCGGCCGGTCTATGTTCAGCCAGTCGCCGTTTTCGTCCGCGCCATCCACGCCGATCCGGCGGAGCTCGTAGCCCGGTTTCCAGCTGAAGGTGACCTCGTGGACGCTCTCCGGGAAACGCACTCTGACGCGCTGATCCAAAACTATCGAATTTTCGGGATCGAGCTCTTCGGAGATATCGACGCCGCCTCTTCCCCACCACTTGAATTCAAGAAGTATCGGGTAGTCCTCGGTCGGCTCAAACGTGCCGAACTGCAGGTCTTCATAACTCCAGTAGACGTAGAAAGTCACGTCTCCCTTATTATACGGAGTAAACGAGAGGACTCCTTCGGACCAGCTCAGCAGCCCGCGCGTCTCGTCGTCGGTGCGGACGAGCTCTCCGCCCATTATGTAAACGCCGCTGTAAACGTATCCGTCGGGGGTCTCATATTCGATCACGACGTTGATCGAACGCTTGTCCCGCTCATCAGTATCACAGAAAGATAAAACGTTGCCGTCGTTCCACGCGTTCCAGTCTATACGTTTCTCGGTGTCGAAAACAAGGTTGATGGTATCCGGCTTTTCCTCTCCGAACTCGTTATAGCTCTTGAAGGATCTCTCCCCCTGACCGTCGCGGAACATATAATACTGCGGATCGGCGGAAGGGATTTCGCCGCCCAACGCGGAGAAAACGCTTCCGTTGTTTTCGTCGTACTCCACCCTATAGGTCCAGTTGCGGCCGTGGTCGTCTCCGAAGACAAATCTCAAGCGGTAATACCACTGTACGCCGCTGCCCGCGTATCTGCCGTCGAGCTGAAGAGTAAAGTTGTTGACGTCGGGAACCGGGAAGGAATTCCAGCCTCCTTCGAGATCGTCGTCAAGGATGGATTCAAGAACGTACCCTTCCTTCCATGTGAGAAGGACCGACTTCAGCCCCTCGGAAACACGGAATTTAAAGCGATCGTCCATGCGGATATAATCTCCGGCGGCAATTCCGGCGGGGATATCTATCTCTCCCCTGCCTTCCCACTCGATCTCAACAAGGATCTCCTTATCCTGATCTCCCGTAAAAATGGCGTAATCGAGCTCCGCCTCGCTCCAGTACATCTCGATATCTATCTCGTCGATACCGGCGATGTTTATCTGCCAGCAGTTCTGTCCCGCGGAAGTGAACAGATCGCTGCAGACGACGCCGGCGCGAACGGCGACTTCCTCGCACCAGCCGTTCTGACGGGAGTCGTAGCGGACCACCATATTGACGGTAGGCTCAAAATCGAGCTCCGCGTCTTCAAAGCGGATATTTCCGGAATCGTAATAATCGCCCCAGTTGATGCGAATACCCGGCTCTACAAGGATGTTGAGCCTCCCGGACGATTCCGCGTATACGTAATCGTCTCCGCTGCGGAGATAATTATCGGGAGTATCGGCAGGATCGAAATTGCCCGCCGTCATAAATACGCTCCCGCGGTTGTCGTCGTAGAACACCTGCGCGTTGTGGACGCCGTCCGCGCTTGACCCGAACGCCGGGAAGACAGACATCACCATGCACACGCACAGAATGATCGCAAATAGCCTTTTCTTCATTTGTTTTCCCCTTTCTTGTTTCCGAATGAGGTCGAAAAGTTGATGTATTTTTCTGAAAAAGTCAATAATACCCCTTATACTTATATTTTATCACAAAT
>JAFSSR010000141.1 GCA_017450885.1 Clostridia bacterium
AGAAGCGCGAGGACTGAATGGGATAATAACAAACCGAATTGGATTGCGCCTGCGGCGCGTGATTTGCCGCGCGGGGCGTGAAGGCGCAATTCGTGACGGCGCGCCGTCGGAATATTAAAACAAGCTGAGAGGAAAGGTCGCTTCGATCCTTCTTCTCAGCTTGTTTCTCTTTTTTTCTCACCGCACGCGACGCGGTAAAAACTTCCTTACCCGTTTTATTATCCGCTTTCAGCGGCGGCGCTTCAGCTCACGAAGCGCGTCAGGCGCCGGTCTGCGTTCCGCGGTCGATGAATTCGACCTTCCCGGAAACGATGTCGTAGATCGCCCCCATCACCCTTACGCCGCATTCTCCGATCGCTTTTCTTATGGTATCGACGCCGCTTTTTACGTTGAGAGCGCACGCCCGTCCGGGATCGGTCTCGTCGCCTATCGCGTCCTTTATGCGCCTTGTGATGACGCCGACCGCGCCGTCAAACTCGCCGCAGAGGGCGGCGTTCACCGCTCCGCAGCCGGTGTGTCCCATGACGATCACCTTCTCAACTTTGAGGTGGTGCAGGGCGTATTCCAGACTGGCGAATTCCGACTCGCCGATAACGTTCCCGGCGGTGCGGATGACGAACAGCTCGCCGAGCCCGGCGGAAAAAACAGCCTCCGGGATAACGCGCGAGTCCGAGCAGGTGACGACCACCGCCGATGGCTTTTGCCCGCCGGCGTGCTCCTCGCGCCTCTTTGCGGATACGTCCCCGGTGAGGGCGCCGCCCTCCGCGTATCTGCGGTTAGCTTCTATAAGACGTTCCAGTTCCTTGCCCATAAGATCCGCCTCCGTTTTATTCATCCGGCGCTCTGCCCGCGGCGAAACGTTCCGATCCGCAAAACGCCGTGTCTGCGCGATTTTTTCGCGCTCGATATTTCGCGTTCGATATGATTATATCAAAAGACGCCGCGGATTTCAATACGGGAAGCAACAAACGTCCGTTCCGCGCCGCCCGCCGCAAAAAGAGAGACCTTTCGACACACTTTGAGGTATTATTATGAATTTACAAATTGTTAATATTGACAGTACTGGTTTATTCATGGTATAATTATATACTCCTATAAGTGTTTTTTAAACGCCGTGCTATTTATTAACACGCATTTCAGCAGCTTGCGGAGGTCATGATGAACATTTTGATGATTGGCGGTTCAAACGGATTATGCTGCCAGCTTATCAAAAAATTCAAAAAAGAGGGGCACAGGATATCCCTGTTGAGCGGGTCGCAATTCTGGGGAGAAAAATATCCCCGCGTTTTCGAGCGCTATGATTTTCCGTACACCAGCGAGATGCTGCCCGAGATATTCGAGAGCGTCGCGCCCGATCTAACCGTTTTCACCGGTGCGTACGACAGCAATTTCGACTGGGATGACGAGAGGACGCCGGTAAAATACGTTTCCTCGGTCATGAATATCATATCTTCATTCTCCACGCTTAAAAAGGGGAGATTTGTCTATATATCGTCCGACGCCGTTTTTTCGGGATCGGGCGATTTCCTGTTCTCCGACGACGACGAGCCCAACGCTCCCGACCCCTGCGGCAGAGCCTTGATACAGGCGGAGGATATGTGCCGCAAGTTCATGTCGGACCTGTCCTCCGACATAATACTCCTCCGGCTGGGCGGGTACTATCATTTTCCGAAGAACGTAGAGGAAGTGAACGACTTTGTATCGCAGATCTGCATGAACTGTCTCGCGGGCGGCAAAAAGGGCATCGAAACCGACCTGATCGTTACTCCCATAGCCGAGTCGGACGCCGTTTTCTTCATCTCGCAGGTCGCGCTTTCCAAGACGCACGACCACTCCTGTTATAACATTTCGTCGGGCAGATGCGTCACCGTAGACGATATCCTCGGCTATATAAGTTCCGTCGCCGAAGACGCGGGCTACGAGATCCCGGCGGGTGAAAAAAAGCAGAATGACGGCGAGAAGAAAAGACGTTATTTTTCCAAAGCCGCGAGACGGGCGGTCTGGAGGACGACGTCCTTCCTGAAAGCCGTCAGCGTAAAAAAGGACAGGGATCAAAGCATACGCTATCCCCGTTCGGTGCTCGACGTCGGGCGGTTCAGCGAAGAATTCGGGATAAACAGGCTCGCCTCCTTCGAAAAAGACGTGCGGGATATCGCCGCGTATATGCTCAAAAACAAGGATGAATTCCTCGGGACTGACGAAGAAAAGGTCGGATTTTTCACCCGCTTTATGCAGAAATTCGGCTGGGTACTGCATATGCTCGTGCCTTTTATCGAGAACTTCATCTGCTTCATCCCGTTCTTTATGCTCAACAACCGCGCGACGGGAAGCAAGTATTTTGCGAGGATAGACTTCTATCTCTTGTACGTCCTGCTGTTTGCGATAGTATACGGTCAGCATCAGGCGACGCTTTCCGCGCTGCTTGCGACCGCGGGCTTCCTGTTCCGGCAGATGTATCACCGCACCGGATCGGAAGTGCTGCTCGACTATAACACATACGTCTGGATAGCGCAGCTCTTCATACTCGGACTTGTCGTCGGATATCTCAAAGACAGGCTCTCCGATCAGAAGAACGAGGCTCTTCAGGATCACGAACATATGACAAAGCAGGTCGACGATATCCGCGAGATCAACGGAAGCAACGTGCGCGTAAAGGACGCGCTCCAGACCCAGCTTATCAACCAGAACGACAGCATCGGAAAGATCTTCGCGATCACCTCCACGCTCGATCAGTACAGCCCGGAGGAGGTGCTGTTCCAGGCGACCGACATCCTCCGCCGCATCATGGGCAGCGACGATATCGCCCTCTACCTCATTTCGAGCAGACCGTACGCCCGCCTGTTCACGGCGACGACGGAGCTCGCAAGAACGCTCGGTAACTCGGTCAAGTACGAGGAGCTGGGCGAGCTGTACGAGACTCTCAAGGAGGGCAAGCCGTATATCAACCGTTCGCTTGTAGAAGGCATGCCCATGATGGCTGTCGGAATTTACGAGAACGACGAGATCCGGATGATCGCCATGATCTGGAAGCTGCCCTGGGAAAAGATGACCCTCGGTCAGAGCAATATCCTTACGGTCACGGCGTCGCTCATACAGAACGCGCTGCTCCGTACCAACCGCTATCTCGAAATACTGCACAACGAACGCTTCATAGACGACACCAAGGTCATGCAGACGGAGGCGTTCACGGCGCTCGTCAAGGCGTATAAGAACGCCGCCGAAAGGCGTTTGAGCGAGTTTACGCTTATACACGTTGTTAACGACAAAGGTCTCTCGGTCGACGATCTCGGAAAAAAGGCCGACGCGCTTCTGCGTACCAACGACTATCTCGGCATCGGAAACGACGGCGAGATGTATATCCTGCTCTCGAACACCTCGAGAAATGGCGCGGAGATCGCGCTTTCGAGGTTTATTTCGAAGGGCCTGTCGGCAAATATCGCCGACGTCTATACATACGGGGTGATCTGACCATGTCGGACGTTAAGATCTTCTGGATAATCATCGCCGCCAATACCGTCCTGACCCTGTGCTTCTGGCTGTTCTTCCGGATATTCAGGAAGGGGACCGAAGCCGGATTTACCACCCGCTGTATCGTTATGTTCCTCTGTCCGGTCGTCGGACCCGCCTACTTCTTTCTCGGATGGATCTGGAAGAAGCTGTTTTTCCACAAGCCGGTCGATCTCGTGGACGTCATCTTTTCAAAGGAGCGCGAGAAGATACTCCTTAAGGCGAACGAGGAGGGCGAACGCAATATCCTCCCCATCGAGGACGCGGTAGTTATAACCGATACGCAGAACGCGAGGAACATAATGCTCGAGGTCCTCTGGCACGACGTAAGGAAGTCGCTCGGAAGCATCTCGCTCGCCCTCAACAGCGAGGACAGCGAGATATCTCACTACGCGGCGTCGGTGCTCCAGTCCAATATCGGCGAGTTCCGGACCGGCGTACGGGAATTGGTCGCCGGTATCGACGGGGTCGAGGCGGAGCTGCGCGCGGCGGAAGCGGCGGACGGCGAGCTCAAGACCGCGCAAGGGGCGGAATTTGCAAAGACGTTCGTAAACGCCGGTACCGGGGAGCAGCCCGGCGACGTACCGGATGAAAGCGGCTACGAAGAAGGCGCCGCGCGCGAGGAGAACGATCTCGTATACGCCGACATCTCGTCCAAGCTCGAAGAGAGCCAGGACTACGCGAGGCATAACGACGCGGCGTACGAGCAGGGCCTGCGCGCCTTTTACGGGGATCCGAAGGAAGAGGGTCCGACCCTGGCGCAAAAGCTCGATCAGATGGCGGAGGCCTCTCACGAACTGATCGACACCGTATACTGCGTGCTGAAGCAGAACGTCCTTTCCGAAATGGAGTCGATCCGGTATACCGAGCTTATCGACCGGATCGGACTGCTCCTTATGAAAAGGGACGTGCTTGAAAGCCAGGAAATGGCTTTGATCGCCGCGGCGTGGCTCGCTCTCGAAAGGTACGACAGATGCCTTTTCTGGTGCGATCAGCTTTCCGCGGTATATCCCGAGACGCTGGAGGCTTATTCCTGCCGTATAAAGCTGTGCTTCACCACCGGAGACCGGGAAGGATTTTTCGCCGCTATGAATGAAATGAAAAGCGCCGGCGTCGAGCTCGACCACGATATGGTGGAACTTGTCCGGGTGTTTATTTAAAAACTTAAAGTCTGCCTGCCGCGGACTCGGAAAATATCAAAGAAAACAAATGAAAGGAGGGCCGCGTTTTGGATCAGAGCTATTGGGTGCTTGAATACGTCAAGGTGTTGTTCGCTTACGCGTTCGTTATGTACATATGGCCTTCCGTGGTCTTCCGTCCTCATCTTGCGGGCAGGAGCAGGACCTACAGGTTCTGTTTCTGCGTCAATATTTCGATACTGGTCATCAACACCGGGGTCCTTTTGCTCGGACTTGTCCGCATACTCAACGTTATCATAGTCGGAATTCTCTACTTCGGCGTCTTCCTTATACAGCTTTATAGGAACTATCATCTCAATTTCCGATGGGTGAACGACATAAAAGCCGTAAACAAAGGCACTATGTCGGCGAGAAGGATGCTCTTCAAATGGCGCAGGTCGGCGGGCTCCGCTCTCAGACGCGCCGCGGGCGGCTGGTGGGGATCCACAAAGGGGAGAAGGATAGATTATCTCGTCCTCCTCGTCCTCGTCGGATTTGCCATGATGTATTTCAGCCGCAACGCCCTCCAGGTCCACTCCTACGGCTTTGGAGATCAGTACGTCCACCATTCGTGGATTTACGGCCTCAAGCAGGGCAAGATCTTTTCCGCCGGCATCTATCCGGAGGCGATGCACTGCGTTATCTACCTGACCTGCTCGCTCTTCAGGATAAACGTCTACAGCGGAGTGCTGTTCTTTGCGGGCATACATATCCAGGTATATATAGTTTCCGCATACATTTTCATGCGCGCGGTCTTCCGCTGGAGGATGACCCCGCTGTTCGTTATCGCCGGATTTCTCACCCTCGACCAGTACTGTATTAACGGCGTGTTCGGCATATCCAGACTGTCGTGGACTCTGCCGCAGGAATTCGCCCTATATACCGTATTCCTTTCGGGCTACGCGCTCATCCGCTTCCTGCGCAAGCCCCCCTCTCCCGATAAAGGCAGGTTCAGATTTTTCAAGCTGGCGAGCTGGAAGCGATATCTGTCCGACGGGGATCTGTTTATCTTTATAATCACGGTCGCAAGCTCGCTGACCATACATTTTTACGCGACGATCATCGCGGCGTTCGTCTGTATCGTCGTCGTCCTGCTGAATATCAACAGGCTGTTCGTAAAGGGTAAATTTATCAAACTGGTCGGCGCGGTCGGACTGATGCTCGCCATCTCGGTGACTCCCATGGCAGCCGCGTACGCGGAGGGATATCCCCTGCAGGGCTCGCTGACCTGGGCTTTGTCGGTCACCGCCGGCGAAAGCGTCGGCGACGTAAGCAGCGATCTCGACGACGATAAGGCAACGGCGGACACGGCGGAAGAAGAGACCGCCGCCGAGACCGAAAAGGCGGAAGCTGCTGAAGGCGCGGAAAAGAGCGAGGCTCCGGCAAAGACCTCGCTTAAGGAAAAACTGTTAGGTAAATTCAACGAGCTCTACCGCGGGACTTATATCGAAATGTTCGGGCATCAGCGCGGACAGCTCCTGTTCCGGACCACCTGCGCGGTCGGAGCCGCCTCCGTACTGCTGCTCTGCGTGACCGCGCTGATAAAGCTCTTCCAACGGAAGAGACCGAAAGAAAAACGCACGTCCGGCAAGGTGTTCAACGGATGGCTGTGCGTCGCGGTGTGCTCGTTCGTCATGTTCGTGGCGTACAATCCGCGCACCGTCGGACTCCCGCCGCTTGTGGCGGGGACCCGCGTCTGCTCTACGCTTGAAATGTTCGGCATAATGGTTTACGGCTGCATCCTTGACGCGGTCTTCTCCATGATGATGATCGTCATCACCGAAAAGCTGCTCAAACCGCTCTCGGTGCTCGTCTGCGCAGGTATATACGCCTTCACCCAGTTCACCGGCATTTTCCACGGCTATCTCTATTATGAGCTCACCAGATATCCCCAGACGGTCGAGCTGACAAAGAATATCGTCAACAATATGCCGGAGGGGAAATACACCGTCATTTCCACCACCGACGAGATGTATCAGGTCATCGAGAGCGGCTACCACGAGGAGTGGATAGACCTTTTGGAGAAGTGGAAGAACAGGACCTACACCATACCAACGCCTTATTTGTTCTTCTTCATCGAAAAACGTCCGATACATTACGCCCATTCCAACTTCGCCTCCGGACCGAAGTGGCTGGCATGGGAAAAATACTCCGCGCTGTACGGCAGCGTCGGCGCGCAGTACCCGGAATATGTTCAGGGGACCATCTCGGACGAATTCGCGGATATGCCGCTGAACTACGGAAAGAAGCGTTCCGAGACCGCTTCCAGCATGACCAACCGTCAGATACTTGAATCCAAGGCGTACAGATGGTATCAGAAGTTTTCAAAGCTCCATCCCAACGACGGGCGGGTAGTATACGAAGATGAAAACATACTGTGCTACTGCGTCTACCAGAATGAATTTTCACTTTTCACCATCGGTATAATGGGCGACTGACCGCTCTCCCCGAACAACAGCGAAGGAGGACTGAAAAAATGAATAAAGCGATGTCGATATGTCCTCCGGAGCATTTCGGGAGGATGCGCGATCCGGAACGCGGGTTTTATACGATCATCCGTTTTATCGCGGGGGACGATCCGGAAAAGACGGTGAACGAGGCTTATCCGGACCCGTCGGACGTTCTCATACTGGTCGAGATCAATCTTTGCCGTTTCCCGGAGGGCGGGATCTCCCGCGCCGGCGTCGACTCGGTGAAGGGGCTTTTTGAAAAGCTCCGCGAGACCGGCAGACAGCTCATAGTCAGATTTCTCTACGATTGGGACGGCAACAATCTGGCGACCGAGCCGCGAAAGATAGAGACCGTACTGCTTCATATATCGCAGGTCGCTCCGTTGGTAAAGATGTATTCCCGTATGATCTATACGGTCCAGGGACTGCTTATCGGCAGGTGGGGCGAGATGCACGGCTCCCGTTTTCTCAGGGGAGACCACCTCAAGCGGCTTTACACGGCGTTCAGAGAGGGGGCGGGCGATGACGTGACCGTCTCCGTCCGCACGCCCGGACAGTGGAGGGCGGTGACGGGATATTTCGCCGGCGAGGGCGGATATACCTTCGAAGCCGGAAAAAACTATCCCGCCCTGTTCAACGACGGCATCATGGGCAGCATAAGCGATCTCGGGACCTACTCCGGGACCGCGGAGGACAGGAGAAAAGAGCTCGATTTTCAGGACGGGCTCTGCCGTCTGGTGCCTAACGGGGGAGAGGTCATATCCGGCGGCGGATTTTCGGGTCCGCAGGAGGAGGCGCAGATCCTTGAGAAGATGCACATAAGCTACCTCAACCGCGATCACGATAAAAAAATGCTCGACCGGTGGAGGGACGAGACGGGGGTCCCCGGCATGCCGGAGGGGACCGACTGGTTCGGATATATCGAGCGCCGTCTCGGCTACAGATTTGTGATAACCGACGTGTCGGTGGACTATTCCGCGATACGCAAAAGAATAAAAGCGTCGGTGACGATCAAAAACTGCGGATTTGCTCCGATCTATCTCAAGACCTGGCAGCAGCTCGTTTTCGTCCGCTGGGACGGCACGAAGGTCTTCGCCATGGACGGCGACGATCTCCGCGCTCTCTGCGGCGAGGAGAAAAGGCTGACCTATACCGCGGAGATAAAATCCGACGAGCTCCCGGCGGGGGAATATGAGATATACTTCAGAATATACAGCGAAAAATACGACGGAAATATCCTTCCCGCGAACGAGGGCTGCACGGAGCACGGATGTCTTGTCGGGAGGTTTGTAAAGTTATGATAACCAAGCGGCAGTATTTCACTATATTGATCGTATTTCTCACGATCTTTCTTCTCTTCCAGGGACTTCAGGTCGGCAAGTCATATTTTGCCGAAACGGACGTCAATAAATTCTTTTCGCCGGTCACGCTTGACGGCGGCTCGGCGAGAACGCTGTCCGACGCCGCTCTTTCCGACCGGGAATACGGCGCGGACGCCGCGGACAGGATACTTTTCGTCGGCGATAAAGACGGCGAATACGCCGCGACCGCGATCGAATGGGCGTATTATACCGGCCGCACGGTGTATCTTTGCGATAAGCTCGAAAAGCCCGCCGACGACCGTCTGCCCGGGCTGATCCTGCTTGAGCCGGATCTGATATCGGGGAACGAAGACCTTATCGACGAGTATCTCGAAAAGGGCGCCGATTTCATTTTCCTCGCTCTCCCGGACGTAAAAGACGTTCAGTATAACTATCAGCTCAGGAGCATCCTTGGTATATATAAGATCCGCAATACCGGCATACAGATGCACGGTATACGGCTGTTCGTCAACTTCCTGCTCGGCGGGGAGAGGATCTTCGAGGTGACGAGCGGCGATCCGGACGAGGAGCGTATGCAGGACCTTAAACTCGATCTGCCTTGGTATTCGGTGCGCAACGGCACCAAGACCTTCGTCCAGGGCATACTTGGGCAGGAGGACCTCAAGCAGGCTATTTCGGACGGGCTTAAAAACGAGGATATGCCCGCCGTCGTATGGCGCAATCACCGCCTTAACGGCGAGGTCTACGCCGTAAACAGCGACTATATGCTGAACAGAAAGATCGGCATGGGCATGCTGGAGGCGATGTACTTCCATCGGAACGAGTACGACATCTATCCGGTCGTCAACGCGCAGGTCTTTTCGCTTGCGGATTTCCCGATGCTCACCGATGAGAACAACGACGAGGTCGAAAGGATCTACGGCCAGTCGATAACCAGATCCGAATCGGATATCATGCTTCCTATGCTGATATCGCTCTCCTCCAAATACGGCGTAAAGCCCAACTGTTATATGTCCGTAAAGATCGATGCGAACGATCCGCAAGAGCCCGGCAAGGGCAGGCTCGGCTACTTTCTGGACATTTTCTCCGAAATGGACGCGGAGCTTTGTCTCTCCACCAAAGGGAGGGGCGTGTCTCCCGAGGAAAAACTGGTCTCCGACTTCGGGTTCTACAGCGAGGAGGGTATCGGCTATCCGGTCGCCTCCGCTTTCGCGTTGAGCGGGGACGCGGACGCCGTCGCCGGCGCCATCAACAGCTCGGGCTGGAAGGACGTCAGGACGATCGCAGTGTTCGGGGACGACGGAAAGTCTCCGCTTATAGGATACGCGGACGAAAAGATCACCCTCCAGCGCGTGACCTCCGATCTCGATTTCCATTCGTTTACCGACGAGCTGGAGCTTCTCGGCGTTCAGACGCTGCTTGCGTACAGCCACTCGTATTACGATATAGAGAACACCTTCCGTCCCGAGTCGAAGCGCTCGGAATGGCAGCACGCCTCCCAGCGCGTCTTCAGCAATCTGACCACCTACAACGCGCCGTTCTCCGCTATGGATAAGCTGACTTTGACGGAAAGCGACGCGAGGATCCGTTCCTTCCTCTCGCTTGAATACTCCGCGGAGAGGACGGGGGACAAAGTGACCCTTCGCGCGAACGGATTTGACAAGCAGGCGTTCTTTATCTTAAGAACGCACAACGAGGAAGTGCAGTCCGTTTCGGGCGGATCCTTCAAGCGTATCGAAAAGGACGCGTACCTTATTACCGCAGAGAGCGAGAAGGTCGAGATCGAGCTTTCCTCTTCTCTTGAGAAGATCGTCGATATGAAAGAGGTGGACGGCCAATGAGAGTCTGCATAGTGACCGAGGGATGCTATCCGTACGTTGTCGGAGGGGTATCCGGCTGGATAAACAGTCTGATAAAGGCGTTCCCGGGACTTGAGTTCTCGGTCCTCTCGATAGTGCCGGACAGGAGCTTTCGCGGCAAATTCGTGTACGAGCTCCCGGAAAACGTGGTCGAGGTCAGCGAGGTCTACCTGAACGATCTCGACTGGGCGGATAAGAAGAGCCGCAAGCCGATTTCGAGCAGGGAATACGCCTCGCTCCGTTCGCTGGTCATGAGCAAAAACGTCGACTGGGAGGGCGTCTTCGACTTCTTTATCTCGAAGGACCGCTCGATGAACGACCTCCTTATGGGATCCGATTTTTTCAATATCGTCAGCGAATTGTACGACAAGGAATATCCCGAGATCGCGTTTACCGATTTTCTCTGGACGCTGCGCTCGGTATATCTCCCTATGTTCCAGGCGCTGAACTCGGAGCTCCCCAAGGCGGACATATATCATTGCGTGGCGACCGGCTACGCGGGGATCCTCGGATGCATATCTCAGTATAAATACGGCGGAGGGCTCATCCTTTCCGAACACGGCATCTACACCCGCGAGCGCGAGGAGGAGCTTATCAAAGCCGATTGGGTACAGGGGATATATAAAAACATCTGGATAGAGCAGTTCAAGAAGATGTCCCAGGTCGTCTACGACCGGGCGCAAAAGGTCATAAGCCTCTTCGAGCACGCGCGAGAGCTTCAGATCGAGCTGGGATGCCCGGAGGAGAAGACCATGGTGATCCCGAACGGGGTGGAGCCGGATCTGTTCAGGGACATCCCGGGCAAGGATCCCGACGATCCGTATGTGAATATCGGAGCGCTGGTCAGGATCACGCCGATCAAGGATATCAAATCTCTCATCCAGGCGTTCTCGATAGCGAAAAAGAAGGCGCCGTCGCTCAAGCTGTGGATCATGGGACCCGACTCGGAGGACGAGCAATACGCCCGCGAGTGTTACGACTACGTTGATTATCTCAACGTGGAGGATATCGTTTTCACCGGCAGGATCAACACAAGGGATTATATAGGCAAGATGGACGCCACCATACTTACCAGTATAAGCGAAGGTCAGCCGCTCACCATCCTTGAAAGCTACGCGGCGGGCAAGCCCGCCATAGCCACCGACGTCGGCAACTGCCGCGGACTGATCTACGGGGAACAGGGCGACACCCTCGGCGACGCGGGCATACTCACCCACGTTATGAACACCGAGGAGATAGCGGACGCCATGGTGCAGATAGCCGTGAACAAACCGCGCGCCGCCCGGATGGGCGAGGTCGGCTACCGCCGTGTCATGAGCAAGTATCTGATCAAGGACATGAGAGCCGCGTACGCGGGATTGTACAGATCTATCGGAGAGGAGATGGGCATCGCTTGGCAGGAATAGGAATAAAACTGAATAAAGTATACCGTCACCGTTCGCTCACGATGCATCTGTACGGGTTCGGCTACAGCACCATGATAACCGTCGTGCCCATGTTCGTCGTTATCGGCGCGATACTCGTCTCACAGCTCATACTCCGTTTCGAGAGCGTCGGCTATATGCAGCGCGAGCTGTTCGCGGACACGATACTTTATATATTTATCTTCTCGGTGCTGTTTACCTCGCCGCTCAATGCCGTCCTCTCAAAGTATATCTCAGACGTCATATTTGAAGAGAGATACGACGATATCATACCCTGCTTCCATCTCGGGATGGGCATAGTGATGACGTTCGGCGTCCTGTTCGGGATCCCGTTCTGCCTGATCGAGCATTTTGTCGGCGGGGTGCCGGTGTATTACGTCTTTACCGGATATTGCGGATTTACCGCGCTGATGCTCGTCTTCTACTCTATGCTCTATCTTTCGATAACGAAAAGCTACGGCAAGATATCGCTCTTCTTTACGATCGGAATGGCAGCCGCCGTCCTCCTTTCCTGGATGTTTTACAAACTGGCGGGACTCAGCATTACATACTCCATACTGCTCGGTATGACGATAGGATTTATCATAATCGCCTCGCTCGAGATCGCGCTTATCAAATCCTATTTCAGACGGAACAGCGGCAACTACAGACCGGTCTTCGGGTATCTGAAAAAGCACTGGAGGATGATATTCATCAACACGCTCTACACCCTCGGGCTGTTCATACACAATTTCGTCTTCTGGACCACCCCGTTGAGGAGCGTGCTGGTAAAGACCTTCGTCACCTGTATGCCCTACGATATGGCGACATGCCTCGCCATGTTCACCAACATTTCGGCGACGATAATCTTTATCGTAAACGTCGAGCTGCACTTCCGCGACAGATACAGGCGGTATTTTGAAGCGGTCATAGGAGGGCGCGGACACGATATCAGGAACGCGAAGATGCGTATGTTCCGTCAGCTTTCGACGGAGATAATGTCGCTTATAAGGCTGCAGTTCATAATATCGGTCGTCGTGTTCCTCATCTGCATAACCACCCTGCCCATGCTGGGCATCGGAGGTCTGACGATGCGGATATATCCCTGCCTGTGCGTCGGATATTTCGTGCTGTTCGTCATGTATTCGGAGATCCTCTTCCTTTACTATTTCAACGACGTCAACGGCGCGATGCTGACCGCGGGGATCTTCTGCGGGGTCACGCTGATCGTATCGTTCATAGCGACCCATCTGCCCGACATCTGGTACGGGATCGGACTTGTGGCGGGCTCGGTCGTGGCGTTCTCCATCGCCTATTTCCGGTTAAGGTATATGGAAAAGCATATAGAAAATCAGGTCTTCTGCAGGGGGGACATCATCGACAGGGCAGATGGCGAAAAGCCGTCCGCCGTGGTCTATTCAAGGGCGGCGGCTGAAAACGGACCGGAAAACAGCGGAGCCGGCAATAAATAAATACGAAAAAGTATTTCGGGGGAGAAACATATGGATATATTTTATCAATGCGTAGTGATAGTAAGCGGTATCATATTGCTCGCCTTGACTCTGATACACATCGCAAAAAAGAAGATGGATGTGGGCATAGGCACGTCCTGGACCGTCATGTCGATCCTGCTCATCGTGTTCGGGACGGCTTTCGATTTCAGCCGCCTGCTCGGAGTAGGGACTCTTAACATCATACTGATATACGTATTCTTCAGCGCGCTGGTCGTCGCCCTCTATCTCTACGGATTGAGGATAACCGACGTAAAGAAGAGGGTCAACGATATCGCCATCTGGGTGTCGATAATAAGAAAGGACACCTATAAGTTCAGAGGCAGCGACGACGCGTCGAAAGAAGGCGGCGCGCCGGAGCTGAAGCTTCCCGAGCCGGAAGAGATCAGAGAGCTGCTGAAAAGGTGAAGGATATGGCGGAGAGTAAAAAATGCCTGTTCGTGATAAACACGATGGGCCACGGCGGAGCGGAAGTCGCGCTGATAGAGCTGATGAAAAAGATGATCGGACTCGGCTTTGAAACGCACCTTTACGTTATGCTCGGGCAGGGCGACCTGATAAGCCGCGTGCCGGAGGGCGTAAAGCTGCTGAATAAGCGGTACGACAGCCGCGACGTTCTCTCTAAAACTGAAAAGCGGGCGCTCTACCGCCATACGCTCTCCATCGTGCTGTCGAGGTTTGCGCTGGCGAGGGACCTGCCGTATATGGTCAAAAACTACCGGCGTATGCGCAAGGCTGGCAGAGTGATGCCGGAAAAGCTGCTCTGGAAGCCGGTCGCCGACGGCACCGCTCCGATAAAAGAGGAGTACGATCTTGCGGTCGCGTTTATCGAAGGCGCGTCGACCTATTACGTCGCCGAAAAGGTCAGGTCAAAGACCAAGGCAGCGTTTTTCCATATCGACTACGGCAAATCGGGCTACACCCGCGAGCTTGACCGAGGCTGTTACGAAAAGATCGACGGCGTCTTCTGCGTCTCCGACGAGACGAGAAAGTCGTTCGTCGAGGCGTATCCGGAATACAGAGACAAGACCTTCGTCTTCCGGAACATCATAGACACCGATCTCATAAGAGCGAAGGCGGACGAGGGCCCCGGCTTCGACGACGGATACGACGGGATCCGCATAGTCACCCTCGGCAGACTGGTAAAGCAGAAGGCGCTGGAGAAGTCGATAGAGGCGCTGTCTGTTATCAGGAAACGGGGATACGAGGCGCGCTGGTACGTGTTCGGCGAGGGCGAGGAGAGACCCTTTCTCGAAAAGGAGATCGAGCGGTTCGGCGTCAAAGACAGCTTTTTCCTGCCGGGAGTGGCGCAGAACCCCTATCCCTACGTAAAGCAGGCGGACATATACGCCCACTGCTCGGAATACGAGGGGCAGAGCATCGCCGTAAGGGAAGCGCAGGTCCTCGGCAAGCCGATAGTCCTTTCGGACAGCAACGGCAACAGGGGACAGATAAGCGGCGGCGAGGCGGACGGGATCATAGTTGAATTCACGGCGGAGCGCATAGCCGACGGCATCGAAAAGCTGATACTCGATCCCGGGCTGAGAGAGAGGCTCGCAAGGACGGCTGAGGCAAAGCAGCAGTCAAACGACGACATCCGAAAGCTGATAGAATTAACAAAGGGGAAGAAAAGGCAATGAATAGAAGGAAAGAACACAATCTTTTGGTCATCATACCCGCGTATAATGAAGAGAAGACCCTGCCCGATTGCCTGAAGGGACTGTTCGACGAAGGCGTGGATAAGATCGCGGACATCCTCGTTATCAACGACGCCTCGACCGACAACACGAAGAAGGTGGCGATAAACGGCGGCGCGCAGTGCATAAGCCTGATCTACAACCTCGGGTACGGCAACGCGCTTCAGACCGGATACAAATACGCCTCCCAGATGGACTACGATTACATAATCCAGATGGACTCCGACGGACAGCACGATCCGTGCAACATAGCCACGATCTACAAGGAACTGCAGACCGCGGATGAAAATGGCTATCCCGACATAGTCCTCGGGAGCAGATTTCTCGAGGGGAGCGGGGAATACGACCCCGGCTTTATTAGATCGCTCGGCTTCAAGTGGTTCAGGTTCGTCATCCACCTTTTCGGAAGGCAGAGGATCGCCGACGCGACCACCGGGCTCCAGGGATTGAGCAGCAGGGCGTTCCGCTACTACGAGATGTTCGATAATTTCGATCCCAAGTACCCGGACGCCAATATGATACTTCAGATGATACTGCTCGGTTACAACGTGAGGCAGGTCCCGGCGATCATGCACACCCGCAAGGTGGGCAAGGGGATGCATTCGGGGATACTCAACCCGATAAAGTATATGTTCAGATCGACCATAGCCGCCTTCACGATCTGGATAAGGATCAAGACGGAAGGAAAATAAGCCGCAAAAACGCCGCGGAGCATCGGGAAGGGAATATGAAGGATAACCAGACCAAGCCGGAAGCTATAGATTTTGTGATAACCTGGGTCGACGGGAGCGATCCCGCCTGGCTCGAACGGAAGAGGAGCTATATGGCGGACTCCGCCGACGACAGACCGCAGCGCTACAGGGACTGGGGGCTTTTGCCCTACTGGTTCCGCGGCGTAGAGAAATACGCGCCCTGGGTGAGAAAGATA
The DNA here is from genome assembly GCA_017450885.1 of Clostridia bacterium. Classification (GTDB taxonomy): domain Bacteria; phylum Bacillota; class Clostridia; order Oscillospirales; family CAG-272; genus RGIG3438. The sequence goes on from JAFSSR010000141.1 coordinate 15,856, forward strand.
CATTTCGTCACCTGCGGGCATCTCCCCGCGTGGCTCGATACCTCAAATCCGAGGCTGAACGTCGTGAACCATGCGGATTTCATACCCGAAAAGTACCTCCCCACCTTCAACAGCAACCCGATCGAGCTCAATCTCTTCCGCATAAAGGACCTGAGCGAGCGTTTCGTATATTTCAATGACGACACCATGATGATCGGACCGGTAAAGCCGACCGATTTCTTCAAGGACGGCAAGCCGGTCGATATGCTGGCGCTCCAGCCGGTGGTCGCCAATCCGGAAAACCCGACCATGTCGCACATATTGCTGAACGACTCGATGGTCATCTGCAAATACTTCGACAAGCGCGCGCAGATGAAGAAGAATTTCGGCAAATTCTTCAAGCCGGGTTACCCCGCGATGTACTTTATCTACAATCTGCTCGAATTCGCCTTTCCTCTGTATACGGGCTTCTACACCGTTCACGGCCCCTCCCCGATGATGAAGAGCACGTACGAGGAGCTGTGGGAGAAGGAGGCGGCGCTTTTTGACGAGGTGAGCTCCCACAAGCTGCGCTGCGACGGGGACGTCACGCAGTATATCTTCCGCGAATGGGAAAAGCAAAAGGGAAATTTCGTCCCGAGAAACCTCCACCGCGTATTCAGATATCTTGACCTGTCCGACACGTCCGGGAAGAATGAAAAAATAATAACCGGGCGGAAATACAAGTCCGTCTGCGTAAACGATACCGACAAGCAGATCGACTTCGAAAAGACGAAGAAGTCCATCCTGACCGCCTTCGACAGCATCCTGCCGGAAAGATCCTCCTTTGAAAAACAGTCCCACTGAAAGGGGAGCGGAGAACAAACTGCAATGAGCGAGAAAACAAGAACGGATTATTCAATAAAAAACGCATCCGTCGCGCTTATAGGAAAGATCCTCGTGCTGCTGTTCGCATACGCGGCGCGGGTGGTGTTCGTCCGCGTGCTGAACGAGACGTACGCCGGCGCCAACGGACTGCTGAACAACGTCCTCGCGACCTTTTCGCTCAGCAGTCTCGGCATAGACTCCGCCCTCGTCTTTCTTCTTTACGTTCCGATAATAAAAAACGATATCCCCCGTCAGCGGGTGCTTTTCAGGGAATATAACAAGATCCACCTTCTCACGGGCGGGGTGATCGCCGCCATCGCCGCGGCGATCTACGCCGCGATGCCGCTCATCTCGGCGGAATCGCTCGACGTACCGGGATTTCATCTCATATACTGGCTGTTCGCCGGCAACATAATAATGTGCTACGTCTGGGCGCATAAGCCGATGATCTTCATCGCCTCCCAGCAAAGCTACGTTATAGAGATCTTCGAGTCTCTGCAGTTCATAATACAGTACGCTCTGCAGATAGCCGTGCTCCTGCTGACAAAGAGCTTCATACTGTACACCGTGGTGTTCTTCTTCTCGATAATCTTCAAGAACGTCGCGCTGACCGCCTACGCGAACAGGAAGTACCCGTATCTGAAGGAAAAGAGCTCCGAAAAGCTCGAAAAAGAGGATAAGACGAGGATACGCAAAAACCTCTGGGCGATACTGGTACAGAAGTTCGGCGTAAAGCTGATAAATTTCACGGACACGCTCATCCTTTCGGGCTTTTTCGGCATCGTCTCGATAGCGAAGTACGCCAACTACAGCCTGATCCTCGCCTCGGTTACCCAGCTTCTCGATAAGGTGATCTACAGCCTGACCGGAAGTATCGGGAACCTGGGGGCTACCTCCGAAAAAGACGACGTCCACAGGGTCTACCGCGCCTCATTTTTCATCATATCGGTCATATACGGCGTCATATCCATCGGGCTGTTCGAGAGCATCGACCTTTTCGTGCAGATCAGCTTCGGTGAGATATACGTCTATCAGCGGGGCATTACCCTCGTTCTCTGCATAAACTTCTACCTCAACGGCATACGGGCGATAACCAACGTCTTCCGCAACTCGCTCGGACTCTTCTGGCACGACAGATACAGGTCGATAATAGAGGCGGTGGCAAACGTCGTCTTCTCCCTGCTTATGATAAAGCTGTTCGGCGAGATCGGCATATTCATAGGCACCACGCTCAGCCTGCTCAGCGTCCCCTTCTGGATCGAGCCGCTCGTGCTGTTTAAGAACTATTTCAAAGTCAGCCTCATGCGGTATTTCCTCCAGTTCGCGCTTTACACCGCCGCCTTGTTCGGCGCCGGATTTATCTGCGACCGGCTCTGCGCCCTCATCGTCCTTCCCCCCGTGCCGGCTATGATCGTAAGGCTCGCCGTAAGCGCGGTCGTCCCGCTGGCGGTCGTCGTCGTCTTCTTCCATTCCACATCCGAGTTCAAATTCGCCGTCGGCATAATAAAGCGTATGCTCGGAAAGCTCCGCCCGCAAAAGGCAAAATAACGCGCTTCCGATACATACTATGTCGAAAATGATGCGCTTTTGTCAAAACAGATAGTCCAATTTGATGCGTTTTTTGCCGAAACGATAGTCCGATTTGATGCACTCGCATTGACCTTCCTACAAGTTGATCGATTGTAATACAGGCGTATCGGAGCAGAAAATCACTCTGCCGCATTATATGGTAATGTTTATTTGATTTGTTCCAGCGTCAGAACAAACATGAGCCGCGCGTCGGATCGCATATTTGCGAAAACCGACGCGCGGCTTATAAT
>JAFSSR010000142.1 GCA_017450885.1 Clostridia bacterium
GGAAAACGAAGTCGGCTCCGCGTAAACGAGGTTTCCTGCGGAAAACGATGTTACGCTCCGCGTAAACGATGTTCGCCTGACGGCGAAACGATGTTGCGGCTCCGCCGCAAACGATAAAGGGAAAACGGATTGCCGCGTCGCTTCGTTCCTCGCAATGACAGCGTTTGGGCGCGGAAACGGAGTTACAGTACCATACGTTTCCGAATTATTCGTCGCCGCAGGCGACACCGAAATTCCTAATTCCTCATTCCTAATTCCTAATTTTTCGGGTCCGGCGACCCGCCGCTCCTCGCAATGACAGCGTTTGGGGGCGCCGGGCGAACAAAATAAGTAAATTACTCATTGTGAGGTAACAAAACATGTTAAAAGCTATTGTCGGTATCAACTGGGGCGACGAGGGAAAGGGTCGCATGGTCGACCTGCTCTCGGAGGATTTTGACGTCATCTGCCGCTATCAGGGCGGAAACAACGCCGGTCACACCGTCATAAACGAAAAGGGCAGGTTCATACTCAATCTGCTCCCGTCGGGCATACTGCGCGACGAGACGGTCAACGTCATGGGCAACGGCATGGTGGTCGACATAGAGCACCTGCGCGGCGAGATGAAGCGTCTGACCGACCGCGGGATAGTCATCACGCCCGATCATTTGAAGATAAGCGACAAGGCGGTCGTCTGCATGCCGTATCACAAGCTGCTCGACTGCCTGGAGGAGGACCGTCTGGGCGACGCCAAATTCGGCTCGACCCGCCGCGGCATCTCCCCCGTCTACGCCGACAAATATATGAAGAAGGCGATCCGCATGGGCGATCTTCTCGACTTCGCCGCGCTTGAAAAGAAGCTGCCCGGCATAGTCGAGTGGAAAAATCTGACGGTCGCCAACGGCTACGGCGCCGAGCCCGTGACCGTCGAGGCGATGCTGAAGTGGCTGCACGAGTGGGGCGACGGGCTCATCCCCTACATAACCGACACCACCGTCTATCTGCACGAGGCGCTCGCCGCCGGCAAAAAGGTGCTTTTCGAGGCGCAGCTCGGCGCTCTGCGCGACATCGACTTCGGCATCTACCCCTACACCTCCGCCTCCTCCACGATAGCGAGCTACGCTCCCATCGGCGCGGGCATCCCCGGCGTTCCGCTTGACGGCACGATCGGCGTAATGAAGGCGTACTCCACCTGCGTGGGCGAGGGACCCTTCACCTGCGAGATGCACGGCGCGGAGGCTGACGAGCTCCGCGAGGCGGGCGGCGAATACGGAGCCGCCACCGGACGTCCCCGCAGAGTGGGCGGCTTTGACGTCCCCGCCTCCCGCTACGGCGTGATGATCCAGGGCGCCGACGAGATCGCTTTCACCAAGCTGGACGTCCTCTCCTATCTCAAAAAGATCCCGGTCTGCGTCGCCTACGAGATAGACGGCGAAAGGACGGTCAACTTCCCGACCGGCGAACGCCTCAACCGCGCAAGACCCGTCTACGAATACCTCGACGGCTGGAACTGCGATATCTCCGGCTGCCGCAAAAAGGAAGACCTGCCGCGTGAGGCGCTCGACTATATCCGCTTTATCGAGGAAAAGACCGCCTGCAATATCCGCTACGTCTCGGTCGGAGCGGAGAGAGAAGCGTTCATAGATATGAAGGAATAAAATATGACGAACCAAACTGTACTGGTCCTCGATTTCGGAGGGCAATATAAAGAGCTCATCGCCCGCAGGGTGCGCGAATGCAAGGTCTACTCCCGCATCGAGCCGGGCAATATGCCGATCGACGAGATCAAAAAGCTCGCCCCCATAGGCATCATCCTGACCGGCGGTCCCAACAGCGTCTACGATCCCGACTCGCCCAAGTGCGCGCCGGAGATCCTGGACCTCGGCATACCGGTGCTGGGCATCTGCTACGGTATGCAGGCGATGTGCTACGCGCTGGGCGGCATGATAAGGTCCTGCGACACGCCGGAGTACGGCAAGACCCCCGCGATGGTCGATCCGTCCTTCCCGCTGTTCGAAGGACTTTCCACCGAACAGACGGTGCTGATGAGCCACACCGACGGCGTGAGCGAGCTGCCCTACGGCTTCGTCAACTGCTCGCGCACGCTCAACTGCAATAACGCCGCCGCCTGCGATCCATCTCGCAAGCTCTACTGCGTGCAGTTCCACCCGGAGGTGGAGGCGACCCCCAACGGGACAAAGATGATCCGCAACTTCCTCTACCGCGTCTGCGGAGCGAAGGGCGATTACGATATGTCCGACTACGAGGAGTACCAGATCCGCTCGATCAGGGAGCGGGTCGGCGGCAAGAAGGTGCTGCTCGGTCTCTCGGGCGGCGTCGACAGCTCGGTCTGCGCCGCGCTGCTCGCAAAGGCGGTGCCGGACAGGCTGTACTGCATCTTCGTCGATCACGGCCTGATGAGAAAGAACGAGGGCGACGAGGTCGAGGAGGCGTTCCGCGGCCATGCGCTCAACTTCATCCGGGTCAACGCGGAGGATGAGTTCCTTTCCGCCCTCAAGGGCGTCACCGATCCCGAAAAGAAGCGCAAGATCATAGGCAAGCTCTTTGTTGAGGTCTTCCGCCGCGAGGCGGCGAAGCTCGGCAATATCGAGTTTCTCGCGCAGGGGACCATCTACCCCGACGTCATCGAGTCGGGCGCCTGGAACTCCGCCGTCATCAAGAGCCACCACAACGTGGGCGGACTGCCCGAGGAGCTCGGCTTCGAGGGACTTGTCGAGCCGCTTCGCGGGCTCTTCAAGGACGAGGTCCGCGCTCTCGGAAGACAGCTCGGTCTGCCTAAAACCCTTGTGATGCGCCAGCCCTTCCCGGGCCCCGGACTCGCCGTCCGCGTCATCGGCGAGGTCACAAAGGAGAAGCTGGAGATACTGCGCGAGGCGGACGCCATCTTCCGCTGCGAGCTCCAGAAGACCCGCTGCCGCGCCAACCAGTATTTTGCCGTGCTGACCGATATGCGCTCGGTCGGCGTCGTCGGCGACTTCCGCACCTACGATTATACCGTCGCCCTCCGCGCCGTCGTCACCGGCGATTTCATGACCGCCGAATACGCCGAGATCCCCTACCGCATCCTCGGGCGCGTCTCCTCGCGCATAGTCAACGAGGTCAAGGGCGTCGGCCGCGTCGTCTACGATATCACGGGCAAGCCCCCGGCGACCATCGAGTGGGAGTGAGCGAAAGGCTCCTCCTTTCGCAGTTATGATCGCCGCAGGCAAAAATCGCAACTGTAAATCGTAAACCAATAGCTAAAAACTATAAACTATAAACTAAAAACTGAATTTTCGACTCTAAATCCGCCTCCTTCGGCGGCGTTTTCGGAGGAACACAATGAGCGATTTCTGGCAGAGGTACGCGAGGGTAAAGGAACTGAACGTCAAGGCGTACGACAGGATAAGGCGCGAGATCCGCGCCGGAAGCACCGAAAA
>JAFSSR010000143.1 GCA_017450885.1 Clostridia bacterium
TTCCGTTCGGATATTGCAAACCCGGCGCGTTGGTGGTATAATTCTTTATACTTGATTACTTTTATTTCGAGGTCGATATGTCTCATTACGTTATCGGTATAGATTTCGGCACTTTATCCGGACGCGGCGTGCTGTGCGACGTCTCTGACGGCTCACCGGTTTGTTCCGCCGTGTACGATTACCCTCACGGAGTCCTCTGCGAGACGCTGGCGGATACGTCCGTACGTCTGCCCGCAAACTATTCGCTGCAGGTACCGTCTGATTATATTGACGTATTGAAGCACGTCGTGCCTGAATTGTTGTCGGTCTCCGGAGTACGCGCCGGCGATATCATCGGGATCGGCGTCGATTTTACCTCCTGCACCGTTCTTCCTGTCTATTCGGACGGGACCCCGCTTTGCGAAGACTCTCGTTTTGCCAACAGGCCTCATTCTTATGTTAAATTGTGGAAACATCACTCCGCACAACAGTTTGCTTGTAAAACAAATTATATATTCAATTCATACGATCCGTCTATATTGAGATCCTACGGCGGAAAGGTCTCCTCCGAATGGATCATCCCAAAAGTATGGGAGATCTACGCCGAGGATAAAGAGATATATGACGCCGCGGATTATTTTATCGAAGGCGGCGACTGGATAGTATGGCGGATGTGCGGACGGCAGGTACGAAATTCCTGCGCGGCGGGATATAAAGCACTTTGGAACGCAGAACGCGGCTATCTTCCCCGAAATATCCTTTCCCTGCTCGACCCGGGACTTTCAGATCTTTTCGATATCAAAATGAACGCTCCGGTCTTGTCTCCGGGGACGTGCGCCGGCGGACTGACGGAGGAGTTTGCCGGATGGATCGGCCTTATTCCCGGCACTCCCGTTTCCGTCGCCGTCGTAGACGGTCACGCTATGGTGGCGGGTTCCGGCATATCGAGACCCGGTTCGATGCTTCAGATCATGGGGACGTCGTCGAACCAGATGATCGTTTCCGACCGGCTTATCGACATACCCGGCATATGCGGGATCGTCAAGGACGGTATGATACCCGGCTACTACGGTTACGAGGCGGGACAAGCCGGCTTCGGGGATCATTACGCCTGGTTTATGGATAACCTTCTGCCTTATAAATATAAAGTCGAAGCGAAAAACGAGGGATCGAGCGATTTTGAATACCTTTCTTCTCTTGCGAGCAAACTCTCTCCCGGCGGCTCCGGACTTATAGCGCTCGACTGGTGGAACGGAAACCGCAGCATACTCTCGGACAGCGATCTTTCCGGGCTTATACTCGGAATGACGCTTGGAACGCGTCCGGAAGAGATATTCAGGGCTATTGTAGAGGCGACAGCTTTCGGGACGAAGACCATTGTAGATAATTACGAAAAACACGGGATCACGGCGGACCGCATAGTCGCCGCCGGAGGCGTAGCTGAAAAGAGTCCCTTTATAATGCAGATCTTTTCCGATATACTCGACAGAAAAATAACGGTCCCTTCCGCGCCGTACGCCGCGGCGAGAGGAGCCGCGATCTTTGCCTCACTTGCCGCCGGAAAGAAAAACGGTGGTTGGGACAACGCGGAGGAAGCGATTTCAAATATGACGGATCAAGCAGGAAAAACCTATTATCCCGACAAAGAAAACGCCGCGATCTATAAAAAGCTGTACGCTCTGTACGTCAGGCTCCACGACGAGTTCGGAAGGCAAGGCGGAACGGGTTATGACGTGATGAAGGAAATCAAAAAGATCAAAAACGGATAAACAGATACCGTCCCGGATACGGGACGGTATCTTAATTTTGAAGCTCTTTTGCGGTCTCCAGCGCGTCGGAATAGCTGTTTCTCCTGTAGCCGTTCTCGTCTTTATACAAGCTCAATTTTCCGTCGCTCATTCTGTATATCTTATCGGCGCGCTCCGCGATAAGCAGATCGTGCGTGACCATCACTATCGTCTGCCCGGTGAGCTCTCTCATGGAAAGGAGCAGTTCCAACACCTCGTCGGCGTTTGCCCGGTCGAGACTGCCGGTCGGCTCATCGGCGAAAAGCACTTGCGGCCTGTTTATCATCGCCCTGGCGAGAGCGACGCGCTGCGCCTGTCCGCTTGAAAGCTCCGATGGCAAATAATCGAGCCTGTCCTCGATATCGAGCGCCTTGACAAGCTTTTTGAAATGCTCCTCGAAATGATAGGCGTCCTTATTGAGCATCACGGTGGGGAGCATAATGTTCTCGAGCGCGGTGAACTGCGGGATCAGGTTGTGCTTCTGGAAAACAAAACCTATAAAAGTGCCCCTGAACCTTCCGAGCTCGTCCGGTTTCATTTTCGTGATTTCGTTCCCGCGTATTCTGACCGACCCCGAGTCGGGACGGTCAAGTCCGGCGCAAATATTTAGAAATGTGCTTTTCCCGCTCCCCGAAGCGCCGATAATGGCTATAAACTCTCCCGCCTCGACCTTTATCGATGCGCGGTCGACCGCCGTGACGGTATGGTCGTACTGTCTGTACTGTTTGATTATATTTTCTGTTTCAAGTATCGGCATCTCTATTCTCCGAATTCTACATTGACGTTTAATCTGTCTTTAGGCCCTATGTTTCTCTTATAGTTATGATACGCCGCGGCGCTCCCCGCAAAAGCGCTTATCATCAAAACGCATACCCCGCAGAAGATCATAGCGGGCTTTGCCGCCGAATAGTAGGTTATCCTTCCGCCAGCGGTCAAAAAGCGGTTTGCAAGGTAACGCAAAGCCGAACAGCCGGCGAGAGAAATGATCGTATACAGCGCCGCTCCGATAGCTCCCGTAACGAGCGAATCGACCGTCAACAGTTTGAAAACCGTCTTTTTCCCGAGCCCGATATATTCGAGAACGGAAAACTCTTTGCCGCGTTTATAGCAGAACGTCATTTGAGAGAAGATCCACATCACGGGAACGGCGAGCAGCAGGATCACGGAGGTTATACGCAGGAGCGCGTAAATGTTGCGGGAAAGCTCGCTTTCGAGCTCCGCGGACGAATGAACGCCCGATATCTTCGCGTTTCCGTATCCGGCGAGAGCTCCGGAGATCCTCGCCTCCAGGCGGTCCGCCTGATCGCTGTCGATCTCGTCGAGATAACCGATCTCGACCCTGCGGTATTCGATCTCGTCAAGTCCGCAGAGGGGTCTGTATTCGTCCTCCGGTATAAAAATCTTCATTTCTCCGCCGCACGGCATATCGTGTATGACGGCGCCGACTTTGTATTCCATGTAAGTAAAATCGCAGGCTTTTAACTGACGTTTTAAAAGGTCGGTTCCCGTAAGCGACGGATCTATGTACCGCCTCTGTGTATCGAACACGGCTATTTTTATCGTATCTCCCGGCAGGATTTCGAACGATCTTTTACCGTAAAGAGTATCGCAGATCAGTATTTCGCCGTTATTGATCGCGGAATTAAGATCGCCGTCGTAAGAATAGCCCGAAAGATAAGCGATCTCCGCGTCCGAATAAGGCAGATATACGGCGTCATTGAAAACCTCTTCCCTGCCGTCCGGAGTTTTTATTGTATCGACAGCGCCGGATACCGCATCCGTATCGACCGCGACGTGAGATAGTATATCCCCCGCGCGCGTCTCATAAACTTTGTGGATATACTTTATCCCCTCGATCGATCCGACCGATCTATCCGCCTCAAGATCGTAATAGCGATCTACTGTCTGCCCGTTTTCCTCCGCCTCATTCTTCCCTTCACCGTCCGGCTCGCTTGTATCGAAACAGATCACGCAGTCATCCTCCGGCAAAGCGATTTTTTCAAGGTAGAGCTCCGACACGCACCGGGAAAGCGCGTAAACGGAGGCAAACAGAGTACAAACGGCGACAAGAACGATATAATACTTTCTGAAACGGAAAAGCGAGGCGAGTTCGTATTTTAAGGGTATCTTTACGCGCCAGAATTCAAAAGATCTGCGCGGACTTTTTGCGTAATCGGAATTGTCCTCTGCGGTAAGATTTTGAACGGGAGTCCGCCGCGATACTTTTTTACAGGGCGTGTAAAGAGAAACGCAGGAAACGATCAGCGTCAGACCGAGCGAAATGATAAACCCCCACCCGGACGCCGAGAACGCAAATCCGGCGGCGGAATATATAATTTTAAGCGCCGTACAGGAAACAACAGACGACGGGATAAAAGTGATTAAAGCGATCAGCGTCATTTCGTAAAACGAAGAGGAGTATATCTTCCCGAACCCGCCTCCGCAGGTCATAAAAACGCCGTATGAGAATTTGAAGCCGGTCGTCCTTATTCCGTACATCGTCCGCAGGAAAAAGACGCACAGAACCGAAGCCGCGGCAATGAACAGAACGCCGCCGACCGCGTCGCCCGCGCCGCCGCTCAAAACGGTAAGGAGAGGGCTTTTGTAGATATACCAGTTCCCTTTCGGATCGTACTGGCGCAAAGAGTCGTGAAAAGACCTTGTAAAACGGGAGTATGAGGAAAGAACGTCTCCGCGAAATCGTATATATATATCGCAGCGTGATCCGGACGGCATATTTTCATCCTGCGCCGCGCATCGTACGACGTCGTAATACTTTACGCTTTCATACTTCGCGGCGAGGTCGTTTGCAAGCAGATCGTACTGCGCGAGATTAGCGTTTTTTACGGCTATATGATAATCGAAATTCTTTTCAGCCGATTTGTAAGCGGCGTTCTTTCCGTTAAGAGCGGAGAGGGTCGCGCAGCTCAGGAAGCTCTCGATTATGAACATGGCAAAAAAGAACCAGACAAAGGCGCGAAAATCATAAAAAACGTTTTTTCGCGCAAGCCTTATATCCCTTCTGAAATTGCTCATAAATCGATCACGCTCCGAATTAATCAATTAAAGTATAATAAAAACAGAGCGTCAAGTCAACCTAAAATTATTAATAAACCTTTACGTATTTATCAATAAACAACAAAAATCTTGCATTTTTGCACTTATATGATATAATATTGATATAATAATTCGACGAAAATCGCCGGGGAGCACGAACATGAGAAAAATAATGATACTCAATCCCGCCGCCGGTCACGGAGACGCGGCAAAGCTCAAAAACACCGAGCACATAGGCGTAGAGATTTACGAAACGACCTGTATCGGCGACGCAAAGAGATTTGCTTATGAGAAATGTTTTGAAAATCCTGACACACACTTTATAATCTGCGGAGGCGACGGCACCGTAAACGAAGTCGTAAACGGGATTATGGAGTCCGGGAAGTCGGACACAGCCGCTTTCAGCGTCGTTCCCACGGGGAGCGGTAACGACTTTATCAAGATCGGTCTGACAAAAGGCGAAAAGCACCGTATCGACCTTATTAAATACAACGGCAAATACGCCGTTAATATGATAAATATCGGTTTCGACAGCCGGGTCGTTGCCGCTACCGAAAAATACAAGAAAAATCACAAAGGAAGCACCGCCTATCTGATGGGCGTCGCAAACGCTTTCTTTAAAAAGCTCGACGAGAGATTTAAACTTACGTATACAGACGAAAACGGAAACGAAACGGTACGGGAGGGCGATTTTATACTCTGCGCGATAGCCAACGGAAATTATTGCGGAGGGGGATTTGATTTTGCTCCTCTTTCCTCCGTCAAAGACGGACTGCTTGATCTTCTCATAGTTAACAAGCTGTCGAGAGCCAAGTTTATCTCCGTTTTCGGCGATTTTAAAAAAGGCAATTTTATAGAAGAGGACGGGACGGTCAAAAAGAAATTCAAGAAGATAATAACATACGTCAAATGCTCTTCTCTTACGATAGAGAATACGACCTCGGTTTGCGCGGACGGAGAGGTCGAACATCCCGACTCGGTGCACGCAGAGGCGGTCCCTGACGCGATAAACTACATAGCATGAGAGGTGACAATGGAAAAATACATCCTTTCTTTTGACGCGGGAACAACAAGCTCGCGCGCGATCGTTTTTGATTCAAAACAGCATATCGTTTCGATAGCTCAAAAGGAGTTCACACAGTATTATCCCCATCCCTCCTGGGTGGAACACGACGCAAAGGAGATCTGGACGACGCAGCTCACCGTCGCGCGCGAAGCTCTTGAAAAGGCGGGGATAAGCGGCGCGGACGTCAACGCCATAGGAATTACCAATCAGCGCGAGACGACTGTCGTCTGGGACAAGGACACCGGGCTCCCCGTATGCAACGCCATCGTCTGGCAGTGCAGACGAACGGCGGATATCTGCGACGAGATCGAATCGCAGGGTTGGGGAGACGCCATAAGAAAAAAGACGGGTCTAATACCCGACGCATACTTCTCGGCGACAAAGATCAAATGGATACTCGACCGCTTCGATCCCGACCGTTCGCGTTCAAGGAACGGCGAGCTTCTTTTCGGCACGATTGACACGTGGCTTCTCTGGAACCTGACCGGAGGAGCGGTCCACGCCACCGACCCCTCTAACGCCTGCCGCACCATGCTTTATAATATTCACGAGATGGACTGGGACGACGAGCTGCTCGATCTGTTCGACGTCCCGCGCAAAATGCTTCCCGAGGTCAGAAATTCAAGCGGGGATTTCGGGAATACTTCCCCTTCCCTTTTTGAAGTTCCGATACCGATCACGGGCATTGCCGGCGACCAGCAGGCGGCGTTGTTCGGGCAAACCGCTTTCTATGAAGGGGACGTTAAAAATACTTACGGAACCGGTTGTTTTATCCTTATGAACACCGGCGAAAGACCCGTCGCCTCCCGTAACGGCCTCCTCACGACCGTTGGCTGGAGGATAGGAGACAAGGTGACCTACGTCCTCGAGGGCTCGGTATTCATCGGCGGAGCGGTCATACAGTGGTTGAGAGACGAGCTGTGCATCATCTCATCCGCCGCGGACAGCGAGCTTGAGGCGCAGAAGGTGGCGGATACCGCGGGGGTCTATTTTGTCCCGGCATTCACCGGGCTGGGAGCGCCGCACTGGGAGCCGGACGTCAGAGGCACTATAGTCGGACTAACCAGAGGTGCAAACAGAAATCACATAGTACGCGCCGCGCTCGAAGCCATCGCTTTCCAGAGCAAGGACGTTATAGAGGCGATGAAGCAGGACGTCGGCGTCCTTACAAGTCTCGATGTCGACGGCGGAGCTTCCGCCAACAATTTCCTCATGCAGTTCCAGGCGGACATTCTCGGAATTCCGGTATGCCGTCCGTCATGCACCGAATCCACCGCTCTCGGCGCCGCCTCTCTCGCCGGACTGTACACAGGATTTTATAAGTCGATGGACGATCTTAAAGCCGGACGCGAAAACGACCGCGTTTTCATGCCCTCTATGGACGAAAATATGCGCTCAGAGCTTACCGAGGGATGGCAGAAGGCCATAAACGCGGCAAAGAGTTTATGACTGCCCATAACGCTGAAACAGACGTTAAAACAGACCCGTGATCTTTCACGGGTCTGTTTTCAGTTCGATCCCTTTTCGATTATCTTTAGATTTTCGACCGGGATGTTTGCCTGCTCATAAACTATCTCCTGGATCTGCGTTATCTGATTATCCTGCAGACCGTCCGATTTTACGATCACCGTCGCCGCCTTATCCGAGACGACTGCGACACATTCTTCTATGCCTTTTGAGATGACGAGCGTCTCGATGTTCGCTTCCGCTTCTATGTTCTTCGCTATCTTGCCTATGTCCTCCCACGCCTCGTTCTTGATATCCTCTACCGCCTGATCGCTGTAGACGATAGACTGGAGGACCTGCATGGATTCGTCTCTCGCTCTCCTTCTGCTGATCTGCGAGGAGGTGAAGTAGTCTTCCTCATCCGTCTTTGCCTGCGCGTTCAGAGATTCGCTCTCCTTCTGCTCAGACGGCTTTTGCGCCGTCGTTGTGCCGTCGGAAAAGAAGAGGACGTTAAGAAGCACAGCCGCTCCGATAAGCGCGATGGACGCCGTTACCGCGATATTCTTCTTTACTTTAGGCGTCAGTTTGACGTTTTTTACCCCTCTTATCTTTTCCCCCACCTTTTCCGTCAGCCGCGGGATCGAGACTTTTTTCTTGAAAAATCTCTTTTTCGGTTTATTTGTCTGCTCGGTATTATCCATTATACCTTCTCCTTTTCGATTTTTTACTATAATTATATTTATCACCCTTTCTTAATATTACTATTTTCCGCATACGCATATCTTGTTTGTCGGAAGTGAAAAAGCGGCGCTCAAAAGATCTATGATCTTCTTTTTATTTTCGGGAAGGTCGGCGCCTCTTGCCGAGACGGCGATACCGCATACCGTCTTCTCTTTGTTGCCGCTTACGGAAAAACTATCGTCCGGCAGGTTTACGCTTATAAGGACAGACGCGTCCTCCACTCCGTCAAGCGACTCCACAAGCGCTTTTACCCTCGTCTCGTCGTCGGAGTATGACGCGGCTTTCCCGCCTTTTCCGGCGAAGATCAGGAGCATACCGAGCGCGGTCCCGATAATCAAAATCAGAGGTACGGTCATTTTTCCTGTTATTCTCATATTTCACCCCGGGCGAAGCTCCGCCGCCACCCTGCATCCGTAGATATTTCCAAGTCTTTCTTTTATCTCGGCTGCTATGAATTTGCTTTTGGTATCTAAAACGGCATACAGCCCGTTCAGACTGATCGCGTTGTTCTCCGACGTTCTGATATCGACCGATACTATCTCGCATGAGATACCGTATTTAGACATAACATATTCCTCCGCGTCCTCGGCTATCCGCCGCTTCGTTTCCGATATTATAAGGTCGCTTATGTCTTCTCCCTCGGAAATACCGCCGTCCGCAGCGGGGATCTCAAACGAGATATCCATATCTCCGAGAATGTCCGTCAAGGGAGCGAGCATAAACGAGGTAATACAAAGCGCGCCTATAAACCGCACCAGCTTTCCGGACTGTCTGTCTTCGTGCGAGACCATAAGGCATACGCCGACGCAGACGGCGATCACGATCAAAGACCATACGTAATTATTGATTTCCCGCATCTT
Organism: Clostridia bacterium; assembly: GCA_017450885.1. GTDB lineage: Bacteria > Bacillota > Clostridia > Oscillospirales > CAG-272 > RGIG3438. Next base: position 8,937 of record JAFSSR010000143.1, read on the forward strand.
ATCCTCCGATAGCCGTGGACGATCCCGCAAATATCATAAGATTGATAATAAAGACCGTCGATACGGATGATATCAGAGCAAGCGAGAAATTGAGCAGCTCGCTCCCAGATCTTATGAACGCCGCCTCGCGCTTTAGCCCCAGGACGTCGGCGAATACCGCTCCGAACAGAAACGACGTCTTTGTGACGAGCATTTTGATAAAGAGCGGCAGAACACATATGATCAGCGCGGCTATGCATATCACCCCCACGGATGATTTGAGCGATCCGAGGCCGGCGGAGACCACGCGAGCCGCCTCTCCGACCGCGTTCCCGACTATGGGTATAAAGCTGCCCGCCGCCATTTTAACTCCGCGTACAAGCATCGTATCAGCCCTTGAAGCAAGCACCTGCCGGACGGAGATCACCGTCGTGAAAACGCCCATGATAAACACTATGACGGAAGTATATATCCTTCTTACCAGAGCCGAAAGCGAAGAAAGATCGCAAAGATCGGTCACGGAGGAAATAAAAGAGAACGCAAAGCAGATCTGCAGTACAGGAAAAAGACCATATTTGAAAACCCCCGATATGAAAGATACAAATATCGCGATATTAGCCCTGTTGACAGCCGCTTCCGTCACGTTTCCGGAAAATGCGTATATCGAAACGGTCGACAAAGAGATCGCGTTGATCAGGGACGTCAGCTTCCCCGAAAGCTCGTACAGCTCGTCCCACAAAGAAGTCAGAACGCCGGATATCGTTATTCCGAGACATAACGACGAGAGGAACCCGTAAGTCTTTGCGGCGGTCCCGTTTTTTGTCAACGCGGAATAGTTTGAAAACAGAGAACAAATTATAACAAGCCCGAACAAACTGAAAAACGGAACGGCAGCCGAACGAAACTGGGTCTTAAACAGGTCAAAAAGGTACTTGAGCACCTCGTCGGCGCCGATAGCGTTGTATTCAACGTTTCCTTTTTCGTCGAGCAGGGCGTCCACTCCTCCGGGCAGGGCGCCGTCGACCTCGGGCGGTAAATAATCTTTTACGGACGGCGGATCGTATCCGTATGAACAAAATGAAAGAATAAAAACAAAAGAGGATACGGACAAAAGAAGAAGTATTATTTTGCAAGCAGATCCGCCGCGAGTCCCGTCAGTTTTGTAATCAGCGGCAGGGCGAGGATCAGCAGGCTTATTTTTGTACATAGTTCAACACCGTTCGCTATTGATTGTTCGCCGCAGTCGCGGCAGATATCGCAGGCGCACTCCCCTAGCATCGCGGTCCCGAGCGATTTCATCATGATCGAAAAATAATCGGTAAATCTTCCATTTTCGTTAAGAGAGTCGATAAAATCGCCTATCGGCGACGCTGCGGCAAGCGCCGCTCCGGCGAAACTGACTAAAGCCGCCGCCGGGATAAGCACCCCCGCGCTGTTTTCAAATCGCCGCAGGATGACTGACGCGGCGCATGACAAAAGAGCAAAACCGCAGACAGTATAAATGTTCACAGCCCGAAAGTTCGTCTTATGTTGTCAAAAAGCCCGGACGCTCGGTCGACAATCATAAGCAGGATTATTATGATCCCGGCGAGCGAGACGAGCATAGCCATCTCTTCCCTGCCGGATCTCGAAAGCAGCATATACGCTACGCTTACGAGAATACCCGTTCCCGCGACCTTCAGAATGATAGAAATATCCATTTTTTCTCCTAAATCAAAAGTAACGCCGCTCCGAGCCCCGCTATAATACAGAGAGAGGAGTACATATGAGTTTTCTCAGGCATTTCGCGTCTCAACTTTTCGACGTCGGTCTTCAACATATCTATACACATATTGCAGCTGTTTATCTGTTCGTCGGCCGACGTCTTTCCGAGACCGGCTGCAAAGGATTTTAACTGCGCGTATATTCTCTTTTCGAAAAGTCCCGAAACGGCGGGGATCTTCAGGGCTTCGGAAAGTCCCGACCTTCGCAGCTCGTCAAGGAAGCCGGATCTGTCAAGAGCCTTGTTTTCAAAATCGCTGTAAATATGGTCGAGCGGATCGCGGAAATAGAGTATCCTCGATCTGATGAAAGATATCAGGTCGAGAATTCCTTCAACGAATGAAACTTTTTTCTTATAAGCGAAAGAATTGTATACCGCGGCTGAAAACGAAGCGGCGAGGATGACCGATACGCCGAAAGTCTTGATCATTTACGCGTTCTCCTTATCCGGGAAAAAATTATAAACGACCGCGCCGTTTTTTCTCCGCTCTATACCGCAATAGGAGTTGAAAGCCCCGATCTTGTCAAGCAAGGAAACTGCGGGCTTTGAAAGCAGTTCCCCGACCGACGAAGCGTGCGCCGAGGCTATAAAAGCGACTCCGGATCCGACGTTTTCCGAAATGGCCTTCGCCTCATCGTTCGATCCGATCTCGTCGCTTATTATGTAATCGGGGGAAGACGCGCGGATCGCCGCCTCAACGGCTTGTCCTTTTGGGTATCCGCAGAAAGAAGAAATGAGCGGGAACGATTTCATTTCGGAAAGATACAGCTCGTTCCTTGCATCTATCAGTATCACCCGTCCGTTGATCGGAGGAGATGAGAGCGTACAAGCCAGATCCCGGAGAACGGTGGTCTTTCCGACTCCCGGAGGCGAGTAAATCATTACGCCGCCGCCGTTTTCGCGGATCCTTTCTGTCAGCGGCCCGCATATCCCCCTTATGAACCGGGGGATCCGTATCACCATATAGTCGATATCTTTTATGTTGATTATCCTCCGGTCGTCGCATACCGCCTGTCCGGAGACCCCGACCCTTATTCCTTCGCCAGCCGGGATAAATCCTTTTATCGCGCTGTCCGCGTATGTGTGATACGAACCGCGGCAGACGGCAGAAAACATATTATCGAACATGGAGTTTGAAATGACCGTATCGCCGATCACGTTGATCCCGTTTCGTCTGACTACGTACCGCGCGCCGCGCTTTATTCTCAACTCCTCGGAATTTCGCGCTTCTTCCGAGCTTATATACCCGCAAAGTATCTCCTTGAGCCTGAAAAATCTGTTATCATATTTCATAAATCATTCCGCCGTAATTCTCTGACCTGATAAATTATATTACGGCTTGTACTTTGTTATTACCGCAATAAAAAAAGAAAGGCCCGACAAAAGTCGGGCTGAAAAGCTGTCAGGACAGCTTGTTTGAAAGACGCAGATTGTCGGCTATCATGGCGATAAACTCGCTGTTTGTTGGTTTTCCTCTGCTGTTATGGATGGTATATCCGAAATAGGAATTGAGTATCTCCACGTCGCCTCGGTCCCACGCTACCTCGATTGCGTGCCGGATGGCGCGCTCGACGCGGGACGACGTGGTGCGGTATTTCTTTGCGACGGACGGATACAGCGTCTTTGTGACCGCGTTAATTATCTCGTTATCTTCTATAGCCATCATTATCGCGGTGCGGAGGTACTGATAGCCCTTGATATGCGCGGGAACGCCGATCTGATGTATCACCCGCGTCACCTGCGTCTCCATATCCTCCGGGACGCGGTTGACGTTCTGAACGACGGCGGGAGCGGCTGCGCGCGAACGTTCGATGCGTTTGATCCGCTCGTCAAGAGACATATAGTCGATAGGCTTCATAATGCAGTATTCGGCTCCCGCGTCGATCATTTCCGAAAACATGAGCTGATTGTTGATTATGGAGCATACGATAACGGTCGGAGACCTGCCCTCCTCGTCCTCGGACTGCTTTGCCGCTTTTATAACGGAAAGAGTCTCAACGCCGGAAAGCCACATATCTATTATGGCTATATCCGGGCGCTCGCGCCTGATAATATCGACCGCTTCACTCCCGTTAGACGCCTCGACTATATTTCTGTAGCCGAAGCCGGAAAGATTGTCGCGGCAGCTACGGCGGAATTCTGAATTTTCATCTGCGATAAGAATTTTGATGTCCATTTTCATTTTTTTACACGCTCCGTTTGTTTAAATTAAGTTACAACAATATAATACCATTTTTTGGTAATTATTGCAATAGCATTTTTATTGTTATTTGCAACGAAAATTATTACCATATTTTGGCATTTTGCACAAACAGTTGCGTATATAAAAACGGATAACGGCAAGCCGTTATCCGCTAACACAATATTATTGCTTATCCTCCGTGCCCGTGCTGACACGGGGCCTCGAAAAAGCCGGTAAGGTCCATAAACCATTTGCCTTCGTCGTTCTTTTTGAAGCCGATGCGTTTGATAAGATCCTCGTCCTCGTCCTCCGCCTTATAATAGGCGGAATGTACGCCGCAAAGATCTATGAAATTAAGGGTGGCGCGACCCATGATAAACAGCGCGTCGCGGTCGTTCACTTCCCCGCTCTCCCGCAGAGAGATGATATATCCGCTCTTTTCATGGATTTTGAACTGGCAGGCTCCCGCAAGAACGCCGTCAACGTACGCAGCGTAGCACATGGCGTCCGCGTCATATTCCTGGTCACACATCTTGCAGATGACTTCCTGCTCCTTTTTTGTTTCCACCGGGTAGATCTCAAGCATTTTTATATACCTTTCTATTAATAATTCTTCAGATATCTGATCTGAGCCGCAGAAAGCCTGCGCCATTCGCCGCGCTTAAGATTTCCAAGGCGAATATCGCCTACCGCGACTCTGCGCAGATACTTTATATCAAGATCGAGCTTCTCGAACATCCTGCGTATCTGGCGGTTTCTTCCCTCCTGCAAAACGATGCGCAGGACGGTATAATTATCGTTCATGGTCACGACGGAGACGTCGGCGGGTTTGGTCGTATATCCGTCGATATCCATCGGTTGAGAGAGCTTTTTGAGCGTTTCGGGGGTGATATCCGAATAGCTCTTTACATGATAGACTTTCGGAATATGTCCGCTCGGGTGCATCAGCTTATTCGCCAGCGCACCGTCGTCGGTCATTATCAGAAGCCCCTCGCTTTCGAAGTCGAGCCTTCCGACCGGATAGACGCGGCGTCCGACGTCGGCGACGAGATCCGCGACGCACGGTCTTCCCTTTTCGTCCGACATCGTCGTCACATACCCCGCCGGCTTATTGAGCATTATATAAGTATAACTTTTGTTTTTGCGCGGAGATACGACTTTTTGCCCGATCTTGACTATATCCCTTTCGGGATCGACCTTCTGACCGATCTCAGCCTTTTTGCCGTTGACCGTGACTCTGCCGTTTATTATCTCCTGTTCGGCGGCGCGGCGGGACATTACTCCGGAGTCGGAAATATACTTCTGAATTCTTATTTCTTCCATCTGTTCACCTGAAAAACGCGCGGATCTTCTCGAACGGAGTCATTTTGTATTTTTGCGCCTCCACCGTCTCGCGGACGTACACGCGGCTCCTTGCGATCTCTTTTCCTCCGTACCTGAAAACGAGCCAGCCGGCGGGATATCCGCGTTCGACCGGAGCGAAGTAAAACCTGCGCAGCTCTGAGATACATTCTATATCCCCGGCGTCGGTCGGCATGACGCAGCTCGTCGGTTCGACCGAGCAAGCCGCCGTACTGTTTACGCCGGATACCACCGAAATATCGAGAGTCTCGCCCTCGGCGACTAGATCCCGGCGTATCAAAGACGAAAAGCCGTAATCAAGCATTCGCTTGTGATCCTCCCAGTCGCACGGATCGTTTATAGTAACGGCGATAAGGGTGATATCGTTGCGCGACGCGGCGGAAACGAGACATCTTCCGCATCGCTTTGTAAACCCCGTTTTTACTCCGATACAGCCCGGATATGTAACGAGGAGCTTGTTATGATTTACAAGATATCTTGCGTCCTTTTCGCCGTTTTTCGGTATCCGGCGATTACCCGTCCCCGCGATGGTCCGAAAAAGAGGAAGCGAAAGAGCGTAACGCGTTAGAACGGCGAGGTCTCTCGCCGACGAATAATGACCGTCCGCATCAAGTCCGTGAGGGTTTGAATAATGAGTATCAAGCAGCCCCAATTCGAGAGCTTTAGCGTTCATCTTTGCGCAGAAGGCTTCAATACTGCCGCTGTCTTCAAGCGCGAGAGCCATTGCGGCGTCGTTTGCGCTCTCGAGGAGCAGCGCGTAAAGAAGTTCCTCGACGGTTAGTTTTTCGCCCGCCGCAAGATATACGGATGATCCCTCAGTCCCGCAGGCTTTCGGATCCACAATAACAACTCTTCCCGGATCGAGGTCCTCGATAACGACGACCGCCGTCATGATCTTTGTAAGGCTGGCGACCGGAAGCCGTTCGTTTTCGTTCCGTGAAAGGATGATATCTCCGTTATCGGCGCACATAAGGACAAAAGCCTTTGCAGAAAGTCCGATATCGGCGTAAGACGGCGAGGCGTAAAACGCGGGAAAGCAAAACGCTAAAGCAAGAATTACGGATATTATCTTTTTCATTTTTTCCGCTCCACGTATTTTTTATAAATATATGAAACGGAAAAATGCGAAATTACCTTTGATCGACGGATTATTCTACCGTATCGGCGAGATCATCGATCTTTTCTTCGACGTCGTCAAGCCTATCGGATATTTCCTCGGCGTCGTCTTTGTTTTTCTTCTTGCCGAAAGAAGACTTGATCTTGGAAAAGAGATCGGGAGCTTTTCCGACAAGCGACATGATGGCGTTTACGGGATTGTTTCCGTCCGTCGGGTTGTTTATATTGAGAAGCTCGACGGTGCCGTCCTGCTTAACGACAAGAAATCCGACGGGGGTAACGGTAAGGCCGGTCCCTCCGCCTCCGCCGAAATTGGTCCCCGGCTGAGCGGTCTCATTTTTCGGATTATAATCGAGTCCGCCGGTCGCGACGCCCACCGCGACCTTTGATACCGGCAGGATGGTCGTTCCGTTTGCCGTCGTGATCGGATCGCCGATAATGGTACTGGCGTCCGCCGTCTCGCGTACGTTGCCGAGAGCGGCTTTGATTATTTCACTGATTTTTGTTTCCGGCATCTTTTTTGCCCTCCAATTTAGTTTTGATTTTAATGAATGATAACAGCGCTTTTATACCGATGGCGATTATCTGCCATATGAAGATCGAAAATCTTATATCGACTTTCAAAGAAGTATGACCGGAAAGGTAATCGCAGTAGACTCCGGTCTGAGCGTTTTTCGGATATTTGACGCGGCATCTGTCGTTAATGATGCTCATTACCGTTCCGACCGACCCGGAGACCGCTCCGTACGTTACCGCGGTCTTTGCCGCGTCGTCGCAGGAAACGTTGATCCAGAAAGCGTAGATCTTAACTTTAAGATAGGCGTTGAGTCTTTTAAGTATTACGCCCACAGCGCTCTTGATGTCGCCGACGACGCCGAGGATACCGGAAATACCGGGACGTTCCTTCGCTTTATCCGCGGCAGGCTCCTGCTCCGGGGCCTTTGATTTGTCCTTTTTCTTTTTTTTCTTTTTTTTAGGAGAAGTCAGCTTGTCGTACTTCTTTTTAGACATGCTCTTCAGTTTTGGTTTTCGCGGATATATGCGGATCTTGAAGAAGAGCACGGGAATGTATGCCGCGATCCCTTTATCGTATACCACCCTGATCCTCACGGGTATCAGCGCGACAAGAAGAAGGAATAAGGCGATACCTCCCAATATTTTTAAAAAAATCATACCTCGATCGAAATCTGTTCGGAGATCTCCGCGGTCTGTTCGCGCTCTTCGTCTGCGCTTTCAGCGGGGGCTTGCTCCGCTTCCTCATTTGTTTCCGCACCGCTTTCTTCGTCCTGAACGGAAAGAACGGAGACTTTAGGCAGCTCGGAAAGAGAATTTAAGCCGAATACTCGGAGAAAATTCTCGTTTGTGGCGTACAAATTGGGTTTACCGGGGACGTCCAGCTTTCCGGTGATCTTAATAAGCTCCCTCTGGGTCAGAACGCCGATGGCGTAGGACGAGTCGACGCCTCTCACTTCGTCTATGTAAGAACGGGTCACAGGCTGATTATACGCTATCACGGCGAGCGTTTCAAGACAGGATTTAGAAAGCGCTCCGTTTTTGCGGATGCCGAGGACGTCCTTGATTATTTCCTCATACTCCTTTTTGGTACAGAGCTGACACGCCTTATCATAGCACAAAAGCTGTATCCCGCGGTCCTCGTACCGCTCCGAGAGATCGGAAACGACGGTTTTTATCTGCGTCGGAGTGAGAGAAAAAGCGTCGGCGAGCTTTTCGTAGGTCACTGCCTCGCCGGTCGCAAACAGAACGGCCTCTATCGCTTTTCCTATATCGTTGATCTGATCGTCAATGTTCATCTGTACGGTTTTCCTTTTCGAGATGGAGTATCAGGTCTTCGCCCGAAAGATATATTGATACGCGCCTGACTTTGAGCAGTTCGAGAACGGCGACAAAGGACGCGATGATATCGGAGCGCGAACGGCTCGAAAGAAGGATCTCTTCAAACGACGTATCACCCGAACGGTAAAGAAGCCTCATTATTCCGAAGATCTTTTCGGGTATGGGAGTAACGCGCCTTTTCAGAAGATTTTCAAGAGTCTGCTCCGGCGTGGAGAGCATGGATTTAAGTTTCTTCGAACGCTCCATGATCCGGACAAACGCCTCCTCAAGGAGGGCGGCGTCCTGATCCTTAAGCTCGGGTATCGACTCGTAAGGAGATTCGTCGGCGGGCTTAGCGAGCCTTCCGGCGTAGATCTCGTAATTACCGGCGAGCAGCCCCGCGGCTTCCTTTGCGCGCTTATACTCCACAAGAGCCGCGGCAAGACGCGCGCGCGGGTCCTCCTCGTTTTCAAGCACCGATTTGGGAAGCATCATCTTACTTTTGATCAGCATAAGCTCCGCCGCCATGGTGATGAACTCTCCGGCGATATCCATATCGAGACGGCGCATCTCTTCAAGGTAAGCGAGATACTGGTCAAGTATGACAGCGATAGGAATATCGTAGATATCAATTTTATTTTTGGTTATAAGCGAAAGAAGAAGATCGAGCGGCCCTTCGTACGCTTCAAGTTTAAAACTTAGCTGTTCCATTATCCGAAAATCAGTCCGGCGAAACTGAAAAATCCGTTAAGTATCCATCCGACTATCTTGGAAATTATATTAAATCTCGCTCCGCCTATAATGAGCAGAAAGACCGCCATCATTATATAGCGTTCGTATTTCATGACCGCAAAATAATACTTTGAAGGAAGAAAAACGAACAGGACTCTCGAACCGTCGAATGGAGGGATCGGAAGAAGATTGAATACGGCAAGAGAGACGTTCAATACCGCCATAACGTAGAAAAACATGCAGACGACCGTAAACAGTATCTCCGATGTGTTGAAGAGCCAGGTCCACCCGCTCAAAAGATAAAAGATCATAGATCCTATAAATCCGAGGATCAGATTTGAAAGCGGTCCCGCCGCGGCGGATAGACACATACCCCATTTCGGATTTTTGAAATTTCGCGCGCGGATCGGAACGGGTTTGGCGTAACCCACGCCGAAAAGCAGCATGGAAACGGTACCGATCGGATCGAGATGCTTTAATGGATTTAAGGTTATCCTCCCCAAATTGCGCGCCGTCGGATCTCCGAGCTTATAAGCCACCCATGCGTGCGCCGACTCGTGGACCGAGAATGCGAGCAGGATTACCGGGATGGACATGAGCACCTGGATAATTATCTCTCTTGAAAAATTACCTCTTAACAGTTGAAACAGCATCGTTATTCTCCAATATCAGATTTCAGCAAAATCGCAGATCACGGAAAGAAGCTCGTTCTTTCCCGTGCCCTTAAGCGATGAAAACGGTATAATATCGGTATCTTCCTCCACGGAGCGGTCGTTCAGAACAGCGGCGAGATTTTTTGCAAACTCCGTTTTGTTCAATTTATCGCATTTTGTCGCGGCGATCACGTAATTCACGCCGTTTGTATTCATCCATTCAAGCATATCCGCGTCGTCACGCGTGATACCGACCTTCAGGTCGACAAGCTGAACGACGAGCATTTCATCGTTGCGGCCGCTCATGGATGAGAAGTAGCTTTCGACGAGAGCGGACCACTGCTTTTTTTCTTCGGGAGGCCTTTTGGCAAATCCGTATCCGGGGAGATCGACAAAATAGAGCTTATTATCGACCGAATAAAAATTGACTGTGATCGTTTTTCCGGGAGAAGAGCTCACCCGGGCGAGCTTGTTCCTCCCAAGAAGCGTATTGATAAGCGAGCTTTTTCCGACGTTGGAACGGCCGGAAAAGACGATATTACATATACGCCTTTTGGGAAACTGATCCGCTCGTCCTGCGCTGATTTCAAGTCCCGAATTCTGAAGATTTATTCCCATATCACTTCACCAGCGAAATTTCGAGAGCTTCGGATACCGTCCCGCACGGTCTGAATTCAAGTCCTTCCCTGACCACGGGATCTATATCTTCGAGATCTTTTTCGTTGTCCTTGGGTATTATTACCGTTTTAACTCCCGCCTTAAACGCCGCCATCGTCTTTTCCTTCAATCCGCCTATTGCAAGGAGCTTGCCGCGCAGCGTTATCTCGCCGGTCATGGCGACGTCGCGTCTGACGGGTGTCTTCGACAGCTCGCTTACGATAGCCGTTATAAGCGTGATGCCGGCGGACGGACCGTCCTTCGGAACCGCGCCCTCCGGAACGTGGATGTGAAGATCGTAGATCTTATAAAAGTTTTCGGGAACTCCGAGTTCATCGGAATGTGCCCTTATGTAGCTTACAGCCGCCCTCGCGGATTCTTTCATAACGTCGCCGAGAGAGCCGGTAAGCTCCAGCTTGCCCTCGCCTTTCATGGCGCAGACCTCGACCTTCAGCATATCTCCGCCGAGCGAAGTGTATGCGAGTCCGTTAACCGCGCCAGTCTCGTCTTCGTCGGAGATCTTTTCGGGAAGGATCTTCCTAATTCCGAGAAGCTCGCGGACGGTCTCTTCCGTCACCTTGCGTTTCTCGATCTTTCCCTCGACTATGTCGATCGCGGTCTTGCGGCAGATATTCCCTATCTCTCTGTTCAGCGATCTGACCCCCGCCTCGGCCGTATAGAAATCTATTATCTCAAATATCGCCTTATCGGTAAAAGTGATCTGCGAAGGCTTGAGTCCGTTTGCGACGCGCTGCTTTTTTATAAGATGCTTTTTTGCGATACGGAGCTTTTGGTATCTATTATATATATCGAGCTTTATTATCTCCATCCGGTCGATAAGAGGCTCGGGTATACCCGCCATATCGTTCGCCGTGGCAATGAATATGCAATCGGAGAGATCGAGAGGCATTTCCACAAAATGATCGCGGAAACGGCAGTTCTGTTCGCTGTCAAGCACTTCGAGAAGCGCGGATGCCGGATCTCCATGACCGTCGCGCGAGAGCTTGTCGATCTCGTCAAGCAGAATAAGCGGATTGCGGACGCCCGCCTGCGTCACGGCGTTTATTATCCTTCCGGGCATGGAAGCGACGTATGTGCGCCTATGCCCCCGGATATCCGCCTCGTCTCTTATACCGCCGAGGCAGACGCGCACGTATTTTCTGTTCATAGCGCGGGCGATAGATTCGCAGATGGAGGTCTTTCCCGTGCCGGGAGGACCGACAAGGCAGATTATCTGGTCGTTGGCTTTGGGATTGAGCTTTTTGACGGCGAGATATTCAAGTATACGTTCCTTGATCTTTTCAAGTCCGTCGTGATCCGCGTCAAGTATCTTTCTCGCCTTGCCGATATCTATACGGTCGACGGAAAGCTTTTTCCAAGGTATCTCCAGACAGACGTCGAGATAATTGCGTATTACGGCGGCGTCGGCGGACGTATAGGGTGTCTTTGCGAGCTTTTTGACCTCTTTTATGAGCTTTTCTTCAACATAGTCGGGGAGATTGGCTTTGCAGATCGCGTCGTCGTACTCGTCGATCTCCGTATCGTCGGTCTCCTCGCCAAGCTCGTCCTGTATGACTTTGAGCTGCTCTCTGAGATAATACTCGCGCTGATTGTTCTCTATCTGCTGTCTTACCTTCTTATGGATGTTGAACTCCGTGGAAAGAACGCGGAGCTCTTTGCCCATTATGACGCAAAGCAGTTCGAGCCTCTTTTTGGGATCGTACTCCTCAAGAATAAGCTGCTTGTCCTTATATTCGATAAGGAAATTAAAAGCTATGAAATCCGCGTAGATAGAGGGATCCTTTATAGACTTTAGCGTAACGTCGAGATCTCCGGACGGCTTGGGAAGATAATTACAGAACTCCTCGTAATTGTTCTCGACCTCGCGCATCAGCGCTCTTATCGCAGACGACGCCTCGGAGATGGTGACCGTCTTGCAGAACGCGTCCGCAAAAAGCATCCCGTCCTTTTCTTCGATGCGGAGAACGGTCGCGCGGGATGTACATTCGAGAACGATGCGCGCATTGCCTTCCGGCAGCTTGAGGAACTGTTTTATCCGGCATACCGTCCCGACCGAATACAGATCGTCCTGGGAGACGCTGTTTTCGTCCGAAACGACCTTCTGAGCGCAGAGAAATATATTTCCGCCGTGTTTTTCCGCATACTCGGCGGTAAGGATATCGCAATCTATGGAAAGCTCTATACTAACCGGAATAGCCGGAAAAGCCACTATCCCGCGCAAAGGCAGGAGCGGCAGCGTTACAAAGTCGATTTTTTCAACGTATTCGGGCATGTGCAACTCCAATAAACAATTTTTCATTATATTATATCATAAAAAATCTTATAAATCAAATATTTTTTTGAAAATAAAAAAAGCCGCTAAAACAAAAGCACAACAGACCGAATTCATACGCGAAAGTATCATAAGATTGATATTTCATACGAAAACGACTGTCGTGCCGCTGTTATGTGACTGTCTCACATTATACCCTATTTTGACTGTTTTGTAAAGACGATTTCATTCGATTTTTTAACTAAAAATTCCCGGGTTTTTTCTGCATTTTTGACAAAATATTTTTTGGCGTATTCTATTGACAAATCGTTTTGAAATGTTCCATCCTTTATTTACAACGCTTTAGAAGAATTTCCATTTTATGGCTTTGTTCCAATGGCGCAAAAATAACAAATAAATGACAGTTTTAACGTAAAAAAATTTAGTAAAACATAAAAATATATAGAAAACTGTTGTAAAAAAAATAAAAATATGATATCATACACGCTAAAGAGGTGTTGAACATTTGAACAAAATAGCAGAAAATACGACCGACAGCATAAAAGGTCGGAAAAATGAGAACTCACAGCCCGCAAGACGTCCTGAAATAAGGAAAAAAACCGATTTTCGCAAAATCCTCGCGGCGATCCTGTATCCTGTATTATCAGTCGCTTATCTTGAGACGGTACTGCATATCCTTACTTTCAAATCTTTTGGAATAAGGTCTTTTATCCCTATTCTTTTTTCTATCCCCTGCGGCGTTATCATATACTATTTCTCAACGTTTTTCAAAGAAAAAGCGAACAAGGTAATATATTGCGTTTTAAACTCTTTTGTGAGTTTCTATTTTATCGTTCATTTCGTATATTATTCGATATTCGGCAGCTTTATGTCGCTCTATCAGATCAAGATGGGAGCCGAGGCGGTCACAAACTTCTTCGATCAGATGATGTACGGGATAAGCCGCGTGATCCTTTCGCTGCTTCTTTTCCTTGTACCGACCGTTGTTTTGATCGTTTTTTATAAGAAAAAGTTCTTTGATCTGAGAAGACCTAATCTGAAAAAGAAGCTCGTTTCGATACCCGTGATATTTGCGATCCATTTTATTTGTCTCGGCGTTCTCGCCATCGGCGGGACAAAAGCGTATTCGCCGTTTGACATCTATTTCGATAACGGTATAGGGACAGACGTTTCCGTCGAAAATCTCGGAATTGTCACGACTACCAGGCTGGAGCTTGCAAACATTATGTTCCCCGGCCTGTATCCCGACAAAGGGGTGAATATCATCGACTCCGGATCGCAAACGGAAAAGCCGGACGACCCGAAAACCGATCCTAAGGACACGGCCCGGGATACCGACGACACAAGGAACGATCCTCCCGAAAAGGTCGTTGAATACAATACGCTTGATATCGACTTTGACAAGCTGATAGCGGATGAGGACGACAAGAACATAAAGGCTCTGCACAAATTCTTCGCGTCGAGGCAGCCGACTGCGAAGAACGAATACACCGGATATTTCAAAGGCTATAACCTTATCACCTTCTGCGCCGAGTCGTTCTCTCCTTACCTTGTGAGCGAGGAGCTGACCCCCACGCTTTACAAGATGATAAACAACGGATTTGTCTTTACAAACTACTTCGGATCGTACGAGTCTAACACGACGAACGGCGAGTATACTTTCTGTATGGGCAATTTCCCGGATTTCTCACGAGAGAAAAAGGATAACAGCTTTATCGCCTCTATGCATAATTCGCTTCCCTTCACTCTCGGAAACGCGTTTATCCGCGAATACGGAGTCCAGCCGTACGCCTTCCACAACTACTACGGAAGCTATTATCAAAGGATGGACACCCATCCAAACATGGGGTACATATTCAAATGTCCGGAAAACGGACTGAACATAGAGATATCCTGGCCTTCTTCCGACCTCGAAATGATGCAGAAGTCCATGGGATATTATATAAACGATCCCGGCAATACGCCCTTCCACGCGTATTATATGACCTTCAGCGGTCATTTCCAGTATAACTGGAACAATCCGATGGCGGCTAAAAACAGGTCGTTAGTAAAGGATCTTCCCTACAAGAGCGAAACGGTGCTTTCTTATATCGCCGCCAACCTCGAGCTTGAAAAGGCGCTCGCATACACGGTTCAGCGCCTGGAAGAAGAAGGTATCGCCGATAAAACGGTCATCGTACTTTCCAACGACCACTATCCTTACGGACTGAAACCGGATGAATACAACGAGCTGGCTGGAAAAGAGATAGATCTGCAATTTGAAAAATACCGCAATTCATTTATTTGCTGGTGTCCGTCCATGAAAGAGCCCGTCGTAGTCGACGCGCCCTGCTGCACGATCGACATACTCCCCACACTTCTCAATCTGTTCGGGATGGAATACGATTCCCGTCTGCTATGCGGAATAGACGTGCTTGATCCGGATGCGCAGCACATCGCCATTCTTGCAAACCAGAGTTTTATTACACCGGACGTGCGTTTCTCGTCGTCAAACAACAACGTCGAAGCGACCGATCCGTCCGTGGACGTTTCCGATATCGACGTGACGTCCATCAA
>JAFSSR010000144.1 GCA_017450885.1 Clostridia bacterium
GCGATAGTCGTTCGGGTATTCGCGATAGGCGTTGAACAACGTCTCCCGGGCTTTCCACGGGTCGGTCAGCCATTGCTTTTTGACCTCTTCAAGCACCTTGTCTATGTCCGCGCTGACCTTTTCCCTGTCGTAGCCCACTAGCTCGTCAAGAGAGACTCCGAAAAAGAAGGCGAGCGGCTGGAGAAGTGTTATATCCGGGTAGCTCTCCCCTCTTTCCCATTTGCTGACCGCCGCGGGCGTAACGTTCATCGCCTCGGCAAGCCCCTCCTGCGTGACCTCCTTCGCCGCGCGGAGCCGTTTTATGTTTTGTCCGATATTTATTTTCATATCATTTGACCTCCGTTATGACCGTTTGTTTTCTGGCGGGTCGAAACTCCCGCCTTGTGATTGATATCCGATCGGCGCCTTTCGATCATATTATACCACACCGCGCCGTTTTGTACAGGTACCGTCGGGACACACGCTGTAAACCGCGGGTTGATTTTTTTGATCTGCGCTTCCGGTATTGAGAATTGTCGCCGAAGCTCTTGCAATCCCCGAAGTATCTGGTATAATGTAATTACCGAAAACCGAATTTTAAGCGAGGTTACTTATATGACGGACAACAAGCTCAAAATAGGGATAATAGGCTGCGGCGGGATATCGGGACTTCACGTCAACAGCTACAAAGCCAATCCCGACACCGAGATAGTCGCCTTCTGCGACATAGTTCCCGGCAAGGCGCAGGAGATGGCGACGCACAAGAAGCTCGCCGGCGCGAGATGCTATACCGACATAAGGGAGATGTTCGCGCACGAGCAGCTCGACGCCGTTAGCGTCTGCACCTACAACGCCACCCACGCCGAGTGCGCTATCTACGCGATGGAGCACGGCGCTCACGTCCTGCTCGAAAAGCCGATGTCGGTCACCCTCGACGAGGCGGTCGCCATGGCGCGCGCCGAAAAGGCGACCGGCAAGATCCTTTCCCACGGCTTCCAGCCGCGCTACGCCCCCCTTACCCGCCAGCTCTGCGAGGTGGTCGGGAGCGGCAGGCTGGGCGAGGTCTACTATATCCAGACCGGCGGCGGCAGACGGAACGGCATACCCAACGGCACCTTTATCGAAAAGCGGACCGCCGGCATAGGCGCCCTCGGCGACATCGGCTGCTACGCGATCGACCTGGCGCTCAACCCGCTCGGCTATCCCAAGCCCCTGACCGTCACCGCCAACACGAGCGACTATTTCGGAAAGAGCCTTAAATATTCCGAACCGGAAAACGTCTCCCGCTTCGACGTCGACGACTTCGCCTCCGCGTACGTTCGCCTCGAGGGCGGCATCGTCCTCGACTTCCGCATCGCGTGGGCAATGAACATGGACACGTCCGGCGATATGCTGATGCTCGGCCGCGACGCCGGCATCCGCATCCCCTCCACAGAGTGCTGGAACCGCGGCCCCGGAGGACAGATGACCCTCTACTACAAGAACAGCGCGGGCTGCGAGGTCGGCGAGATCCTCCCCGATCCCGACCCCGAGTTCGATTACAACACGCTCTTTGCCCGCAAGGTCGACGCCTTCGTCGACGCCGTCATCAACGGCGCCGCCGCGCCGATCCCCACGAGCCAGATCATCCGCAATCAGGCGATCCTCGACGGCATCGTCCGCTCGGCGGAGCTTGGCAGCGAGATAGATATAGAGATACCGGAGATATAAGCGGGCGGAGGTCAGAACCAAGCGCCTTGCGGGACAGCGGGACAATATAAAGTCAACGGAACGAAAAGTCGGGACGGCGTCCCGAACAAAACGAAGGATCCGCGGAATTCTCCTGAATTTCGCGGATCCTTCGCCGTTTTATTGACCGTGACGACGCGTTCGAGCGTTTTTTTACAGCCATTTTTTCATATTATCGAACGGATAAAGCGCCGCCTTCGATGTTTCCCCGCCCCTACCGGTTGAGGCGGCACTAACGCAAAGCTCCCTCCCCCGCCGCAGGTGGGGAGGGGGAAACAAAGTCGGCTCCGCCGAACGAGGTTTCCTTCGGAAAACGATGTTACGCTTCGCGTAAACGATGTTCGTCTGACGGCGAAACGATGTTGCGGCTCCGCCGCAAACGATAAAGGGAAAACGGATTGCCGCGTCGTACCTTCGGTACTCCTCGCAATGACAGCGCTTGGGTGCTGAAACGTCAAAAGACGCACCCAACACCGTAGGGCGGGGTTTTAACCCCGCCGCCTTCGAGGTCGTCGCGCCCGAACGCCGCTTACGCAAAGCTCCTTCCCCCGCGGAGCGGGGAGGGGGAGCTCCCGGCGGAGCCGGGTGA
>JAFSSR010000145.1 GCA_017450885.1 Clostridia bacterium
GCAGGCTTACGTCAAGGAAGACTCCATTTCTGTCGAGAAGTATCTCGACCGCGAAGCAAAGGCTGTCGGCGGCTCCATCAAGCTGGTCGATTTCTTCCGTTTCGAGAAGGGCGAAGGCCTTGAGAAGCGCGAAGACAACTTTGCCGAAGAGATCGCCAATATGGTAAAGAAATGAGCCGAAAGGCTTTACAGAAAACAGCCCCGATCTTCGGGGCTGTTTTTGCGTTTTCAAACATTTACGATAAACAACCGATCGACAAAAAATGTTAGGTGTATAAAATATTTCGGTATTTACTTTTTTTCATAAATGTTGTATAATACAAATGAATTCTATATATGATGAGGTGTAATATCATGCGTAAGCTGATTTCATTAATTCTTGCTGTTATTTTGACCGCCTTGTCGCTCTGTACTTTATCGGTGCAGGTCTTTGCCGACGACGTTGTTGTCGAAGAGCCTGCGGAATTACCTTTTATCGATGTTCCGGATGGAAAGTGGTTCACATCCGCGGTCCGTTTCTGCTATGAGAAAGGGTATATGAACGGTGTCGGAGACGGAAAGTTCAATCCCGGTGGGACCTTTACCCGCGCTATGTTCGTTCAGGTGCTTGCAAAGATCGACGGCGTCGACCTTACCCCCTATACCGGATCGAGCTTTAACGACGTCAAGGCGGGGAAATGGTACGCAAAGGCGACCCAGTGGGCTTATATGACCGGGTATGCAAGCGGAACTGGAAACGGGTATTTTTCTCCTAACGCCCCCGTAACGCGCGAGATGCTTGCGCAGTTCCTGTATAATTACTCAAAGAAGCTCGGCTTTGACGTTTCCAAGACCGCCGATCTTTCCGCGTATACCGACGCCGATAAGATCTCCCCGTGGGCAAAGAAAGGAATGTCCTGGGCTATAGCAAACGAGCTTATTACCGGAACCACGGCGACTACGCTTAATCCGAAAGGCAACGCCTCCCGTTCCCAGGTCGCGCTTATTGTTAAAAAATTCTATACCGGCGTTTATCTTCTCGGCAGTGCTATGACAAGAAACGGTATGCGCGCCGAAGTCGGAGCATACGTCAGCAAGATCCCCGTAGACGGGAACGAAAAGATCACGGGCGGAGCCTATCTCCGTATATTCAAGCCCGCCGACTCCGATATCGATTTCCACAACGTTACCGTTAATGCAAAGCTCATTCTCAAAGGATTGACCGCTTCGACAGATCTTCCTTACGACGGAGTCGTCCATGAAAGCGGAGATTTCGTTTACGCGGAGTATGCGAGAGAGTTTTCCGGTTCCCTCGGATTTGTTCCTTTCAAGGCGGGAGACCTTCTCGACGTTGAAATAACCGTCACCGTTAACTCCGAGCCTGTTGTACTCACTTATAAAGTGCCGGTCCTCGAGTCGCTGTTCGTTAAAGAATGATCAAATTTTAAGGCCGTCTTGGTTTTCAAGACGGTCTTTTTATATTTATTTTTATAATTGTATTTACAAATCGCGTTAAATATTGTAAAATAGTTAAAATAGAATAATTATGTAAAGCGAGGCATTTTATGAGCGAAACAAAAAAACCGGTATTTAAACGCGTTCTCCTTAAGCTCTCCGGAGAAGCTATTGCCGGTGAAGGCAGAGAAATATTGAATTACAAGGTCGTTTCCGATATTTGCGCCGTTATTAAGCGCTGTGTTGAAGCCGGCGTTCAGATAGCGATCGTGGTAGGCGCCGGCAATATATGGCGCGGAAGGCAGGGGACGAATATGGACCGTACCCGCGCGGATCATATGGGGATGCTCGCTACTGCAATCAACTCTCTCGCGCTTCAGGACGCTCTCGAACAGATAGGGGTAGAGACCAGAGTCCAGACCGCCATAGATATGAAACAGTTCGCCGAGCCTTATATCCGCAACAAGGCGGCGAGCCATCTCTCCAAGGGACGCGTAGTCATATTCGGATGCGGGATAGGAAGTCCGTTTTTCTCGACCGATACCGCGGCTGCTTTAAGGGCGGCGGAGATCGGTGCGGACGTTATCATGATGGCGAAGAACATCGACGGTATCTATACCGCCGATCCGCGCAAGGATCCAAACGCTGTCAAGCTCGACTACATCTCATACGACGAGATCCTCGCCGGACACCTCGCGGTCATAGATTCGACCGCCGCGTCGTTCTGTATGGATAACAAGATCCCGCTCCTCATTTTCGGACTTGACGATCCTGATAATATCGAACGCGCAATAATGGGCGAAAATATAGGCACCATCGTAAAAAACTGAATTGATTTAACATTAACATAAAGCCGGTATCCGGCGGAACGGAGTAAAAAATATGAAACTTGACACCAAGACCTATGAAGAGAAAATGAAAAAGACCATCTC
Organism: Clostridia bacterium; assembly: GCA_017450885.1. Classification (GTDB taxonomy): domain Bacteria; phylum Bacillota; class Clostridia; order Oscillospirales; family CAG-272; genus RGIG3438. The sequence goes on from JAFSSR010000145.1 coordinate 2,367, forward strand.
GGTCTACTCTCACGAGCTTGAGACCATCCGCGCGGGACGCGCTAACGCCACCGTGCTGGAAAAGGTAACGGTCGACTATTACGGAGCTCCCACGCAGATCAACGCCATAGCCGCCGTGACAGTTACCGACGCCCGCACCCTCGCGATCACCCCCTGGGATCCGTCTACGCTCAAGAACATCGAGCGCGCCATCCTTGCTTCCGACGTCGGCATCACTCCCGCAAACGACGGCAAGGTCATCCGCCTCGTTTTCCCGACTCTTACCGAGGAACGCAGAAAAGAGCTGACCAAGGAGATCACCAGAATGGGCGAGGACGCCAAGGTCGCTATTCGCAACATTCGCCGCGACGCGAACGACAAGTGCAAGGAAATGAAGAAGAACGGCGAAATGACCGAGGACGAGCAGAAGGCCTCCGAAAAGAGCGTTCAGGAGATCACCGACAAGTATATCAAAGAGGTCGACGCGGTTACCGACGCAAAGAACAAGGAGATAATGTCCATCTGACCGGCGTCCGGTCATCCCGCGACATTTTCCAATACCACAGAGGATTACGCAAGTCACGCACCGCCTGCGTGACTTGCGGGTGTATATATGAGTATTTTCAAAAAGAAGCCAAATGAAGAGGCGATCGTTATCGACGACCGTCTGCAGCACATCGCATTTATAATGGACGGGAACGGCAGATGGGCGAGAAGACGCGGTATGCCTCGCGAATACGGGCATCGCGCCGGTTCCAAGGTCTTTCGCGATCTGTCCATATATTGCGGAGATATCGGCATAAAGGTTGTAACGGTCTACGCTTTTTCCACCGAGAACTGGAAGCGCCCTCAGAAAGAGGTCGACGCGATAATGACTCTCCTCGAAGAGTTTCTCTTCGAGGCGCTTGAAACGATGAAGGCGCGCGACGCGCAGATCCATTTTCTCGGCGATCCCTCTCCGTTTTCCGAGAAATTCAGGGCGCTTATGGAAAAAACGGAACGCGAGTCCGCCGAAAACCACCGCGTACTGAATATCGCGCTCAATTACGGGGGCAGGGCGGAGATAATCCGCGCGGCGAACACCGCTTTTACCGAAAAAGGCGGGGAGATAAGCGAAGACGACCTCGAAAGGCATCTTTACACCTCGCATTGTCCTCCTCCCGATCTTATCGTACGCACGGGCGGAGAATACAGGCTGTCCAACTTCCTTATGTGGCAGTCGGCATACAGCGAGCTCTATTTTACCGACAAATACTGGCCCGATATGCGGCACGCGGACGTCGACGCGGCGGTAAGAGAATTTTATTCCCGTCAGAGACGCTTCGGCGGAGTATAAATCAACAGAAAGGATTCCTCTGGAAAAATCCGTTATGAAACAGCGTATCATCACGGCGGCCGTCGCGCTCGCCATATTCATCCCATGCCTTATCTATTCGGATAAGATCGTTTTTGACATCCTTATCGCTTTTATTTGCGCTCTCGCGGTCTTTGAGATCATAAGATGCGCCCGTCTCGCGGTTCACCCGCTTATCCTTATCCCGTCCCTTATCCTTGCGGTCTTCGTCCCCTTTACGGCGAGAAGGATAGACCTCAAGATGGGCTATCCCGTTTTCCTTCTTATCGTTATCATCGTATATATGCTGTACATATTTACGGTTTCGATGTTCTCGAAAGGCAGGATCGTGATCACCGACGCGGCTCTCGTTGCTATGATGACGCTGTACGCTATCACGGGCTTTTGCGGGATTCTCTTTATCCGCGGCTTCAGCGTCGCCGGAGCTAATATCTACTGGGTGATCTTCATCTCTTCCTGGATACCGGATACCGGCGCATACTTTGTCGGAGTCAAATTCGGAAAGCATAAGCTCATCCCGGACGTCAGTCCGAAAAAGACGGTCGAGGGCGCTGTCGGCGGTATCATTACCTGTATGATCGTGTTTATCATCTTTACCGTAATAGTCAACGCGATAGGAAAGATACACTTAAACTATCTGCTTATGATATTGGCGTCCGTTCTTCTCGCGGTCGCTTCGATGATCGGCGACCTTATCGCCTCTCTTGTCAAGCGTCACTACAATGTTAAGGATTACGGAACCATCCTCCCCGGACACGGAGGCGTGATGGACAGGTTTGACAGCGTGCTCGCCACGTCCTCTATCCTCTTTGTCCTTTCGCTCATCCCGTCGTTTATCAACAACCTCGTCGCATAACGGTATGTCTGATCTTTCTGAAAAGACCATGTCCGTTCTCGGCTCCACCGGTTCCGTCGGAAAACAGGCGCTCGACGTAGCGAGAGAACACGGGATAAAGGTCTACGGCATAACCTGCGCGAAAGGGATCGGCGCGGCGGAAGAACAGATCCGAGAGTTTTCGCCCCGGGTCTGCGCCGTTCTCGATGAAAAAGCCGCTTCCGATCTGCGCGCGAGGGTGTCCGATACCGGATGCCGCGTAACCTGCGGAAAGGACGCTATCTGCGAGGTGGCTTCCGCCGCGCAGAACGACGTCGTCGTCAATTCCATAACCGGCGTCGCCGGACTCATGCCGTCTGTTGCGGTGATAAGATCCGGAAAGCGGCTTGCGCTCGCCAATAAGGAGACGATTGTAACCGCGGGCAAGACGGTCATGTCGCTTGCAAAGGAACGCGGATGCGAGATCTTGCCGGTCGACAGCGAGCATTCCGCTATTTTCCAAAGCATCGGAGCAAACGATAAAAAGGATATCGAGCGCATTATACTTACAGCTTCCGGCGGACCGTTTTTCGGAAAGAAGAGGGAAGAGCTCAAGGATATCACCCCTCAAATGGCTCTCGCCCATCCCACCTGGAACATGGGACCGAAGATCACGGTCGACAGCGCTTCTCTGATGAATAAAGGCTTTGAAGTCATCGAGGCGGTCCACCTGTTCGGCGTAAAGCCGTCGATGGTAGACGTCGTCGTCCACCGCGAGAGTATAATACACTCTTTAGTCGAATATACTGATAAGGCTGTTCTCGCTCAACTTAGCTATCCGGATATGAGGCTCTGCGTAAGATACGCGGTCTCTTATCCGGAGAGAACGGCTTCAAGCCTGCGTCCCCTCGATCTTGCTTCTATCGGGACCCTGACCTTTGCAAAGCCGGACGTCGAGACTTTTTCGCTTTTGTCTCTCGCGTACTACGTCGCCGGGCACCCCGACACGACGCTTGGCGCGACCCTCAACGGGGCAAACGAACGCGCGGTCGAGCTTTTCCTTAACGGAAAGATCGGGTTCACCGATATTTTCGATCTTGTCGAGCGGGTCGTACGCAATTCACCGGAACTGCCGCTTACTTTTGAGAACGTTTTTGAAGCCGACGCCGCCGCGAGAGAGGATATCGACAAGCTGTCCCTTTCCTGATCTTGCCTCGAAAATTAAGGAGATGATCGTATTTACACAGTTCTATACGTGCTGTTAGCGCTTTTCATTTTCGGCGTGCTGATACTCGTCCACGAGTTCGGCCACTATATCACCGCCCGCATCTTCGACGTGCATATCGAGGAGTTTTCCATCGGTATGGGGCCGAAGATCTTTTCCCGCGTCTCGAAGAAGACAAATATCCGCTATTCGCTTCGGGCGCTGCCTATAGGCGGATACGTGGCGATGGTCGGCGAAAACGAAGAGTCCGAGGATGAGCGCGCGTTCTGTAAAAAAGCGACCTGGAAGCGAATGATAATAACCGCCGCCGGTTCGGTAATGAACCTGCTCGTCGGCGTTATCCTGACCTTCGCCGTAGCCGTTTCCGCAAAAAGCATAGGAAATACTACCGTCGCGCAGTTCGACGAAAACGCCGTTTCTTCACAGTACGGACTGATGACTGAGGACGAGATCCTGAAGATAGACGGGGTCCGCGTCCATACCGCAAATCAGCTCGTATATGAGATCAGCCGCGTGACGGACGGTCCTGTTGAGATCGTGGTCCTGCGCGACGGAAAAGAGGTCGTCCTCCCCGAGGTCCGTTTCGGAACGTCTACCGAAGAGGGGATAGTTTTCGGAGAGAGGGATTTTCTTGTCCACGCGGTCGAAAAGAGCTTCGGCAATATAATGCGGCACACTTTCTATAACTCCGGTCTCGCGGTCAAGAGCGTATGGCAGTCGCTTATCGATCTGCTGACTGGACGGTATTCGCTCAAAGCGGTGTCCGGTCCCGTAGGAGTAACACAGGCGATCACTACGGTCGCAAAAACGGGAACGGTCAATCTTTTGTATCTCGTATCGGTCATAGCGATGAATCTGGGCATCTTTAATCTTCTGCCGATCCCCGCGCTCGA
>JAFSSR010000146.1 GCA_017450885.1 Clostridia bacterium
ACAACATGGCTCTGACCCTCGCCGATCTGAAAAGATGGGACGAGGCGGAGGGGTACTATCAAAAGGCGCTCGACAATATGCGTCTTACCGAGAACGGAGAGGCGGAGCAGGCGGTGACCTGGCTCAATCTCGCCGATCTGTACGGGGCGAGGGACGGTATCGAGGACGCGGCGGAGAGGATCGACGGCTGTCTCGAAACGGCGCTCGCCCTGCTCGACGCCCCCTCCCTTCCGCACGACGGCGACTACGCCTACTACTGCCGCACCTGCGCCCCGACCTTCCGTTACTACGGGCGGTTCGCGGACGCGAACGATCTTGAAAAGCGGGCGGAGGATATCTATGAGTCAAACAGATGACCGCCTCTCGCGCGGGCTGGATATAGCGAGAGCTTACTACGGGGAGTACGGCGAGCCGATGCTCAGCGAGAAGTTCCCCGACGCCGTCGGAAAACTCGCCTGCGGACTTTGCGGGGCCGGGTCGGAGTGCTTCGGCTTCGACGACGGTATCTCGCGCGACCACGACTTTGAGCCGGGCTTTTGCATCTTCGTTCCCGGCGAGGACGCGATAGACCGCAGGACCCTTTTCGAGCTAGAGCGCGAGTATTCCCGCCTTCCCCGCGAGTTCGCGGGGCTGAAACGCACGCCGCTCAAGCCGGCGGGGGGCGCCCGTCACGGCGTCATCGCGACAGCCGACTTCTACGCCGCCCGCGTGGGGAAGCCGGACGGAAAGCTCTCGCTTTCCGAGTGGCTTTCGCTGCCCGAATATTCGCTTGCCGAGGCGACAAACGGCGAGGTCTTTTTCGACGGGCTCGGCGAGTTCACCGCCGCGCGCGAACGGCTTTCACGCTATCCCGAGGACGTGCGGCGAAAGAAGCTGGCGGGCAGGCTCTTTCTCTGCGCGCAGGCGGGTCAGTACAACTACTCCCGCTGCCTCGCCCACGGCGAGACCGCGGCGGCGCAGACCGCGCTGTTCGAGTTCGCCGACTCCGCGCAGGCGGCGGTCTTTCTCCTGAACAGCGTATACCGCCCCTATTATAAATGGAGCTACCGCGCGATGCGCTCCCTTCCCAAGCTGCCGGCGCTCGCGGATACGCTGGAATTCCTTGTAACGTCCGACAATTCGCCCGCCAACGCCGAGATAAAAAAGACGGCGGTCGAGGACGTCTGCTCGCTGATCGCCGCCGAGGTCGAAGCGCAAAACGTCGCCTCCGCCGACTCCGAGCTCGAACGCCTCGCCTACGCCGTAAACGATACCGTCGCCGATCACGGCCTGCGCAATCTGCACGTTCTCGCGGGAATTTAGTCGTTTCCCGGCTCCAAAGTCTGCATTTTATTCGGAAACACAAATAATAATCAAACGGAGATATCATATGACCAACTTTGAAAAACTTGTCGAGCTTATCAAGAAAGTGCCCGGCGCGTACATGGCGGGTGAAATGACCGACGCGGGGTACGTCGAGCACCGTTTCCGCATGGGGGCGGGACCGCACAACGTATATTCGATCTCCAAGTCGGTGACCGGCTGCGCTTTCGGCATACTTGAAGCCGAGGGCAGGCTGCGCGACAGCGACACGGTATACGGGCATCTCGAAGAATACTTCCCGGAGGATTTCGATCCTAAGTGGAAGGAGGTCACGCTGCGGGACGTCATGCTGCACAGGACGGGGGTCCCGGACGCGGCGAACATAGACGTCGACACGATGGACTTCTGGGCGGACGGGCAGGAGGATTTTCTGCTCCACGTTCTCAAGCAGCCGATCGTCCACGAGCCGGGTAAGGGGCCGTTCGTCTACTGCGACACCAACTACTATCTCATTTCCCGCATAGTCGAGAAGGAGGCGGGGATGACGGCGGCTGAATTCCTGCAGCTCCGGATGTTCAATCCGCTCGAATGGCGGGGCAACGCCTGGGGGACCTGTCCGCAGAACCACACGCTTGGCGGGACGGGGCTTTTCGCCCGCACGCGGGACCTTGCGGCTTACGGATATATGCTTGCCTGCGGAGGCGAATATCACGGAAAACGTATACTGACCGAGGATTACATTGCCCGCGCCCGCGGCGAGCTGAACGGCTACGGGTACGGCTTTTCCAACTCGGACGACGGGCGGTGGTTCGCCACCTACGGGATGTACGGCCAGGGGATCTACATCCTGCCGGAGTGCCGGACGGCGTTCGTCGCCCTCGGGCACGAGATGCCGACCGAGGAGATCCGGCGTGAGATCATCCCGCTGTATCTGAAGTGATACGCCGAAAAGAGGCGATCCGTATAATAAAGGGATGAAAAAACGCTCAAGCGCGTCATCCTGAGGAGTAAAACAACGAAGGATCTACGAGAATTCAAGAGATTTCCGTAGATCCTTCGCTTTTCTCAGGATGACGTCCCGACTTTTTTACAGTCTCTTTTGATCGTCTGTCCGTACGCGCGGCTGCGCGTATATCACTTTCCGAACGCCGGCGTGCCGTCGGGGAAGGTAACGCTGTTGAGGATGTAATTCACACCGTTGTTGCCGATGGTGAAGTAGAGCTTGCCGGTACGGACGGTGCAGTCCGGGTCGATAATGTAAACGTGCGCGGTGTATTTTGCCCCGTCGCGGCTGATCCCGGCGATACGGAAAAAGCGGTCGTGCGAGGACCCCGGGCAGTAGGCGGCGTATCCGCCCTCGTCACGGACCCGCCCCTCGAGCAGAGCGGTTCGCAGATCCGCGGAGCACCATCCATCGATAACGTCCGTTATTTCCTCGTATTTTACGTCGGTGATCTTCCAGCCGTCCGAGGTCTCGCCGGTCACGGCGACCTCTTCATCCTCTCCGATAAGATCGAACGCGTGCGCGAAAACCTCGACCGGATCCGATTCACGGGCGGTGTTATAGAACCATATACCGTTATGGGCGAGAATGGACTGTCTGGACTCGTCTTCGTCCCGCTTCCAGAGAGATGACTTGCATTCAGGGACGATACTTTCGTCATAACCCCACGAATCGCGGGGAAAAACGGAGTCGAGCTCCTCCTGCGAAACAGCGAAAAATCTGTAGGTGCCGGGATCGGAGCCCAGATCTGCGGCAACGTCGAAATAATAATACTCTCCGTCGATACGCGCAACGTTCCAGTATATGAAATAATAGTCGGTATCGTATTCGTCCCTCGCCGCCCTTCCGAGCAAGGTAAGGCAGTCGATGCCTGCGTAGTTGAAGAGACAGTTCAGCGCGTCGGCAAAGCCCGCGTCTATCGTCTTTTTTCTTACGAGCGCGTCATACAGCAGCTCGTAACCGTCGCCGTCGGATTTCTCATCGTATTCGACGTTCTCTGCCAGCCAGCGGTAGAGATAAAGGGCGGTCTGAGTCTCGTCGCTGCCTTCAGGGACAGAGTCGCATATACGGCGAGCCTCGGTCAGCGCCTCGATATAATGATCGTAAGAGAACGTAAAATAATTATCGTCGTTTTCCTTGTTTGTCATGCTCTCTCTCGCGTCGATCGTCTGGGCGGGTAGGATCATATGGACGTAATAGAGCCTTTCTCCGTCGTCAAGGGTACGGATAGCGGAGTTCTTGCTGACTATGTGCGATCCATTTACCGCATAGGTCATGCCCATTTTGCCGTAGCTGCCGTAGAGCTCGTCCGAGCTGAAGGTGCGAGAAGGAAAGACGAAGCGGGTATAATTGTTGAGCATGGCGTAGTCGATGACCGGAAACAGCTTTTCCGCGATCTCGCCCAGTTCCTCGTCGTAGAGATGGGTGCGGGGAAGTATCAGATCGGACTGCTGCGCGGCGTATATCTCCTCAAGCGGGACGGTGACCACATATTCCCCGTCGGCGTCCTTGCGGTAGAAGGCTGCCGTATTCGGGGTGACGTGACCGTCCGGAAGACCGGGGATCTGGAAGGCGTCCTTCCAGGAAATATCGTATTTGCCGGGAGCGGCGGGCGAAGTTCCCACGCCGCTTTCGGCGGGGGCGGAAACGGACTCGGCAGCGCCGGTTACGCTGTCTTTGCCATTTTCCGCGCATCCGCAAAGCAGCGCCGAAAGCATAAAGGCGCTTAAAAAAAGCGCCGTGATTTTTCGGATATCGAAGACTTTCATCTTGTTGACCGTCCTTTGTTTGCTTTGAAATAACGACTCATCTGCTCCTGCAGACTGCCGACCGCTGACTCATCTTTGAGCTTTGATCTTTGAACTTTGAACTCTTTTCCTCTTTATTCTCCTCACGTTGCGGACGCGGAGGATAAAGACGAGCGCCGCGAAAATTACGGCGAGAATGAGCGCGACAACTATCAGCTTGCCGAGGATCGGCAGCAGCTTTGAGGTCTTTGCGCCGTAGGTGACGAGATCGTCGATCATCATTCCCCATTTGCCCTCGTGATCGAGTCCGTCGTAGGAGGAGACGAAGACGGAGAGCGTATCGGTGGTATCGGCGATCGAGGCGAGGTCCTCGCAGCGGAAGGTGACCTCCTGCCAGCTGTTGGGCTTGACGGTCGCCGCGCCGGTGAAGAGGGCGGGCAGCTTTTCCTCGCCGCCCGCGGTCAGGGCGACGTTGACCGCCACGCTTGCGACGTCGGTGGGCGCCGCGACGTAGATCTGAAAGCTGATGTATTTTGCCGCCGAGGTCTTCATAACCATCGGGCAGGCGACGCCGGCGCGGGATGAGCCGAAGTTGTCGGGAAGTCCGGCGTAGAGGACGGCGGTCTTCTTTTCCTTCGGACCGTCGGCGGTGCGGAGCTCGACGTAGCGGGCTCCCGCGGAATAGAACGTCCCGACTCCGTTTTCGAAGCCGACCGACGAGGTCGTCTTGACCCTGCCGGAAATGTCGCTCGACATTATGGGCATCGACTCGACGAAGTTGTATCTGACCGCCGCCGTCTTGTCGTATCCGGGGGCGACGTCCTTCCAGTCGGGAACGCCGATCATCGAAAGCGCAAAGGAGGCGGCGTCGCCCGATCTGAAGTTGGGATCGGAGGGCAGGTCTGCCTCAACGCGGGTGAAAACGTCGCAGACCGGCTTCTTTACTCCCGCCGAAGTGTAAAGTCCGAAATAGAGCTTTGTCGGCGCGGAAGGCGCCGGAGCGGTCTCCCCCGTCTCCGTCGAGGAGTCGGCGGCGGCGTCTTTTGTCTCGTCCTTTTTGCCGTCAGAGCCGTCCTCGCCGGTGACGGACGAGGACGTCTGCGGCTCGGCTTCGGGGTATGCCGCGTCGCGCGCCGACGACCAGATCAGCGCGTCGATCCGCCCGTCGAACGCCGCCTTGTAGTAGGCGTAGGCGAAGGAGGCGGCGGGAGTCATGTCGCCCGGAGAGTCGGGCGAGCCGTTGACCGCGAAATCGGTCACGGCTATATTGCGCGCGGTCCCGTTATACGCGATATCCTCGCGAGCGAGGAAGTCGCAGAGGACGGCGATATTCTTTACGGTAACGTATTTTGTATCCTCGCCGTCGGTCGCCCATGTGTCGGTCCAGACGGCGGCGAGCGACGGGTCGGAGGCGTACGCCGCGACGGCGACGCGCCAGGGGAAGTCGCCGTGGAGCTTTACGCAGGCGGCGAGCGACGAAAGGAAGCTCTTTCCGCCGTTTTCGACGTTCCAGGCGTTGGAAACGGGGACGTAGACCCGCGCGTTCTTCCAAACCGAGCGCACGGCGGTGTCGGTCAGGCGCAGGACGCGCTGATAGGACTCGATATACTGCTCGTCGGTGAGATCGCCGCGGGCGGAGCCCGCCGCTGTATTCGCCGCCTTGCCGACTATCCAGCTCCCGATGAAGCCGTCTTCGCCGCCCGGAACGCCGTAGCGGCGGGCGAGAAAGTCGATAAACGCGGTGTAAGAGGTGGACGCCGACTCGGACGAGGTGTTGAGCGCGTAGGCGTCGGCTCCGTCGGGAGCCTCGGAGTAGTAAAGCGACGCAAGTCTGCCGTCGCCGCCGCGGTAGACGCCGGAGAGCGAGACCTCGGCAAAGATATTGACGTTTGCCCCGTCGAGCGCGCGGACCCTTGCGTCCAGCGCGTCGAGCGCGGCGCGGTCGGCGTAGTAGGTGTTGCCGGCGTAGGTGTAGGCGAGCGCGTTCTCCGCGTATTCGGGGAGCATGATCTCGTCGGCGCGGATTTCAAGCACGGTCTGTGCGGCTCCCGTGAGCACTATATCCGATACGTCGGAGGAAATAAGTCCCTTCTTGGTCGCGTACGTCGGGTACGCCGACTCGCGCGGAGAAAAGACCGACGCGTCCTCGACAAATCTCGGCTGCGAGACCGGGAGGTATCCGCCGCCGTCCTTGATCGCTATCATGAAGCTGTCGTAGCGGTCGGTCGAGACGTCAAAGCCGCAGGTGAGCGAAAACTCCGCCTTGCTCAGCTTTGTCTGCGCGACAGGCTTGGAGTCGGCGGGAAGCACCGAGCCGTTCCACGCCTTCATCTCCATGAGAAAGACGTCGCTCTCCGCGTTGGCGGCGAAAAACTCCTCCGTCACCGTCGCGCGCACCGTAACCTTGGTGTTGGAGCCGTTCAGCTCGACGGCGGTTATGACAGCCGAGGGTACATCGTCCGCTGCGCGTACTGCGGCGGTCAGCGCCGCCGCGGCAAGGATCAATATGGGAAGCAGTTTGATTATGTACTTTTTCATAACTTGATCTTTCTTTCGATGGAGTGAAAGTGTAATGCGTTGGATCGGAACGAGGAATGAGGAATGAGGAATTAAGGTGTCGCCTGCGGCGACGGCCGCGAGCCGCGGCTCCCAAAATCCGCAGTTCGTTTGGTGATATAGTATTCAATAGGCGCCCGCTCCGCGATTGAAAACGTAAGGGCAGGAAAACGATATCAGGTGCGCCGAATGAACAAATCGTACCCTGCCCCGTAGGGCGGGGTTTTAACCCCGCCGCTTCGTTGTCGTCCATCCCGAACGGCGCTTACGCAAAGCTCCTTCCCCCACCGCAGGTGGGGAGGGGGAGCTCCCGGCGGAGCCGGGTGAGGGGAGGGGGAAAGCGAAGTGGGCTCCGCCGAACGAGGTTTCCTTCGGAAAACGATGTTACGCTTCGCGTAAACGATGGTCGCCTGACGGCGAAACGATGTTGCGGCTCCGCCGCAAACGATAAGGGAAAACGGATTGCCGCGTCGTGCCTTCGGCACTCCTCGCAATGACAACGATTGGGTGCGGCGACCTCGAAGGCGGCGTTCACGTCAAGCTCCTTCCCCCACCGCAGGTGGGGAGGGGGAGCTCCCGGCGGAGCCGGGTGAGGGGA
>JAFSSR010000147.1 GCA_017450885.1 Clostridia bacterium
AGCAGCCGTGGCAATCCGTTTTACTTGCTTATGAATTGATAAAAACGGCGGAAGCCCTTGCGAACGCCCGTCGTTGCTGAATATTTTAACTTGCCTGTAACTTGCCTACTGCCTACTGCCTGTTATATATCAATTTCAGCTCATCGTCTCCCCGCAAGCATGTCCGCGATCATGTTGAGCGGATCGTCTCTCGGCGGCGGAGGCGGCGTCGATATCTTCGGCGGCTCTATCGGCCTCGACATGCAGAAGTACCTCATCTCGTCGGCAATGTGATCCTCGCCCTCGGTGTCGAGGTCCTCCGGATGCGTCTCCGAATACATAAGCATGGGCAGCGTCCTTATCGTGTCCTTGCAGGTGTTAAAGACGTATATCATCGGATACCCCGCCGAGTCGAACGACATTCGGTAGTGCATCTGCATCCAACCGGAGACGCGGTTGTTGTCGCCCTGGGTGAAGTATATGCCGTGCTTGCACGCGATCTCGTATACGCTCTCGCCGCGGGAGGCGTCCCAGATCGCCGGATCCGCGACTCCTCCTCTGATGCTGCGCCCTCTCAAGAGCGGGTGATTGCGCTCGAACTCGGAGATCTCTTTGAACTGCCTGTACGGATCCCATTTGACGCCCTCATTCGCCGTCCCGGTGCAGCCGTACAGCTCGGCGACGCGGTATATCACCTTGTCGTGGTCGACCGCCCACCACCCGCAGGAGAACGGGCGGTTATATCCAAAGTCGTAAGATCTGTATATATTCCAGTCGAACGGCACGTCGAACGGCGCGATAACGTGCGTCCAGACGCGGTCCTTGTAATGTGCGGGATCGTCTCTCCACTCCTCGAAAAACTGACCCGCAAAGACGTCCCACCGTCCGTACAGCCAGGCGTCGCGCAGAGTCGGAGGCAGGGCGGCGAGCTGTTCGAGATAATCGGGCTGAGCCGCCATAAGCGCCGCGTTGTCGGTGGGCAGCGCCTGGATAAAAACGTAGTCGTCCGGGTTCTCCTTGCCCTCGTAATTGCGGTCGATAAACAGCCGCTTGATATAATGATGTCCCTGGCCGCCCGGGTTGCAGGTGAAATAGACCCTCTTCGGGAATTTGTTTACGCCGCGGAGACAGGCCGTGATCGCCTTCATCTGAAGTTGCGAAAGCTGAGTCGCCTCGTCGAGGAAAATGACGTCGAACTCCTGGCCCTGAAGCCTGTCGAGGTCCGCGTCCCGCGCGCAATAAGTAAACGACAAGGTGCTGCCGTTGATAAAGCGCAGCACCTTGTCTCGGTCGTTGTATTTAGCAATTGAGAGCGTCATCGCTCTCAGCGTGTCGATGTGGTTGAACTTCAGTTCGGGATAGCTCCGGCGGACGATAAGCATCTTAATTCCGGGATAAGCTCCCGCCAGCAGCAGAGCCTTCGTCCGCACGGCCCACGATTTGCCGCCGCCGCGCGCGCCGCCGTACGCCACGTACTTTTCTTTTGCGCGCATAAAAAGGTCCTGCTTTGGGTTCGGCGTTTCAAGTTTCATCTTTCACCTTTTACCTGTCATCGCGAGACCCCTTCGGGGTCGTGGCGATCCGTTCCCTTTCTGTCGTTGCGAGGACGCCTCGGCGTCCGTGGCAATCCGTTTCCCCGCAAAGCTCCTTCCCCCGCGTAGCGGGGAGGGGGAGCTGTCAGCGCAGCTGACTGAGGGGAGGGGTTCGCAAAGCGCGTCCCTCTCTGTCATCGCGAGACCTCTTCGGGGTCGTGGCGATCCGTCTTTCTCCTGGCGACCGTCGACCGGCGACTCATTCTTTATACGCCGCGGGAGCCGAGATCTCGATTTTGCCGACGCTTGACGCCTCGGAAGACTTCGCCTCGGCAAAGATCTTCTCGCGTTCCAGCTCGTTCTCCTCGACCTCCTGTACGCTCATAAGGCCGAGCAGACCGTCCGCTACGCGGCGCGTGCGGTCGATGAGCTCGGACACGTTTCGCAGAAAAGTCGTGTTGATCTGCTTTCCGGTCGCTTCGTCTTCCGATCCGGGATTATAAACGTACTCCTCCCCGTTCTGAAGGGCTTTCTCAAGGATCTTTGCCAGGCGGTCGTTTGCGGCCAGCAGACTGCGGTAATGCCGCACCTGCTGCGACGACAAACGGTTGGTGGCTTTTCTGACCACCAATTGTCTGTAGTTTGTCCGCTCTTCCGACCACCTTTCGCGCCTCGCTCTTTTGACTAATGTAGAGTAACTTACTTCACGCGCGACGGCTATTTCCGCAAGGCTCATATCTTTTGCCACGTAATCGAGCATTACGTCAAGCCAAAAAGCCTCGTTTTTCGTATCGGTTTTTTTCTTTTTATCAGCCATATCCTGTCCCGTAGGGGTCGGGGGCTTGCCCCGTCCCTTTTTGTCGTAACGATCATCAGCGCAAGCCCCGCCCTGCTTCTTCGTCGGCGCCGATGCACCCTCGCAAAAAGAGATCGCTTCCGCGATCTCTCTGCATCTCTCCTATTTTAGATTATATCACGCGCAAACGTGACATGTGTGACGAGTTTCGCTCTCTTCACCGAATAGCAACACTAATTTTGTAGGGGCCAGGTTCCACCCCGCCCCGGAGCGATCCGGGGCTTTATTTTTCGACCGTTTTTTCTATCGCCCATATTCCCACAGCCATCGGCACAGGCAAGCCCAGCCACAGCAGCAGCCACCATAGCGACTCATAATAACCCGCCAAGAAAATAGCAAGCATAAAAAGCAACCCCGCAAAAAACACGGACACAAAAAACAGAGCGCACAATATACCGGCCTTCAATCTCTTCCAGAGCATTTTATTCCTCCTCCCTTTCCAAATTCTCCCGCGCCCACCGACTGAACGCCTGCCGGACGCTTTGCCCGGTCCAGTACCCGCCGATCACGGCGGCGACGTCGTCCCAGCGAAGGTTGTCGACGAACCGCAATTTGAGCATCAGCCGCGTGTGCGAGTCCTCGATCCCCTCTATGTACGCAAGCGTCCGATGGTAAACGGCGACCCTCTCCTCCGTCTTGACCGCAAGATCCGACGTCAGATCGGCGATGGCGGCCGCA
>JAFSSR010000148.1 GCA_017450885.1 Clostridia bacterium
ACGATACCGAAGGCGCCTACACGGTAACGTGGAAGAACTGGGACGGCGAGACTATCGAAGTAGATGAAAACATGGCTTACGGAAGCGTTCCGGTCTACGACGGCATGATACCGACAAGGCCGCTCGAAAGCGATTACTATTGCTATGAGTTCGCGGGCTGGGGCCCCGTTGTAGGTCCTGTTAATGGTAATATCACCTACACCGCGCGGTTCAGACTGACCGCGAAGCAGTTAGAAGAGGGACTTATAAAGGCATTCGGCTTCGAGTACGAAGACGAAGTCGACGAAATGACCTATATCGACGCCGCCAGCGGCGCAGGATGGGGATGGTCAATCAATCACCCCGTTTATGATTTAATCGACTATGCTCATGACGGTCATGCGTTTATGACGTCCTATTCGTATAGGAACGGCGTCGGCTCGTTCCAGGCGGACAACTGGATGATCACCCCCGCTATCGAGATCCCCGACCGTAATTACGCTACTCACATGACCTTCTATGCGACCAATATAAACAGCAGTTATCCCGAGGCGGTGGACGTCTGCGTCGGTTCTTCCGCCGATCCCGCGTCCATGACCGTTATCCAAACCGTAGCTCCTTCTACCGGCACCTCCTCATGGAGCTTCTATGACGTCGATCTTTCCGACTATGCCGGTCAGACCGTCTACGTGGGCTTCCACGATACCTGCTACGATCAGTACGAGCTCTGGATGGACGACATCGAATTCCGTTACGAGACCGCTACATACAACGTAACGTGGGAAAACTACGACGGCGAAGTTCTCGGAACCGGCACGGTAGAGGGTATCGCTGTTCCGTCCTATGAGGGCGAGACCCCGCAAAGACCCGCGGATGAACTGTATACCTACACCTTCGCGGGTTGGACCGACGGCGAGAATACTTACGCCGCGGACGAAATTCCCGAAATTTCCGACGACACGACCTTTACGGCTGTCTACAGCACGGAGGATGTTCCGCCTTCCGTCGAGGTCGACGGCTTCCAGATCATTTGCAAAGACTACCACGGATATATCAAGGACGCCTTTGTGATCAGCGGTCACTTTACGTCCTACAGGGATATCAAGACCGCGAAAGACAAGGCCGATTACTACTACAGCTTCACGTCCGCCAAGATCGCCGCGAACGGCGGAAGTTTCTCCCTTAATCTTCCCGCTCCGGGCGAATATACGGTGCTTATCAGATATAAGTCGACTGAAGAAGAGTACCAGTATTACAGCATAGTGATCGAAAGCTCCGTCGACGTTCAGGTCAACGGCGGCGTCGTCACCGCCAAGTTCAACGGACAGGACGCCAAGTCCTTCCGCTTCGCTTCCGGCACGGGTCTTGACACCTTTGCAGAGATCAAGAACGCCGCGGGATACGTCGGTCTGAAGGCGTCGTCCAAGTATTTCGACGCGGACAGCGATACCTTTACCTACAAGGTCAAGACGCCCGGAAAATACTCCTACATCGCTGAATTTGAAGACGGCTACACCATTGCCGGCGAGTTCACCGTCGAGGAGCCCGTTTCCAATATGCCGGAGATAACCGCGAACGGCGTCACCGGCAACTGGAACGCGATCGCGCGTGTCAAGTACGCTCCCGGCACCATCGCCTCCTCCGCCGAGTTCAAGACCGCCGTGGGACTCCGCGTCCTCTACGCTCCCGCAGAGGGAGGTACCGCGACCTACAGGCAGGGCGTTCTGTCCGGCGACTGGTCCTTTGAGATAGTCTATGCCGACGGCACGTCCGAGATCGTCAATAAGACGTTCTGACAGATACAAAAATATAACGGAAATATAACGGAGCTGCCGCAAGGTTTCATACCTTGCGGCAGTTGAGCGTGTCGATAAAACGTCTTTGCTGTCATTCTGAGGAGTGACCCATTCCCCGCGGAATTCGCCAAGCTCGTTCCGCCGGGGACCCCGTGGGGCGCGACGAAGAATTTCCTCGTGAATCACGTTTTTGAGATCCTTCGCTGCGCTCAGGATGACAATAATAGAAGTTTTCGGCAGCATAGAAAAAGGGACTGTAGCATTTTTTCGTTTTGCTACAGCCCCTTGATTTATCTTTACGCCGCGGACAGCCCCGGCAATACGCGGCTTCCGGCGTCCCGACTTTCCGTTTCCTCGTAAGGGACCGCCGAGGACTTCTGATATCAGACTCCCGCCTGCACCAGCCCGAGCACTATCAATGATACTCCGAGAATATACGTCGTCATAACGAAGACGTTTGTCTTGAAGAACCGCGCGGGACCCGCGCCGTACCGCGCGAGGAAAAGGGCGCAGTCCGACAGGAAGAACAGGACGGCTCCCGCAAATGAAGCCGCGGTCCATATGCCCGGCGAGACGATCAGTCTCGTCAGCGTGAATAAATTGGTCACGGCGTTGCAGAGAAGATACAAAAGCATGGGGAGCCGCATGATACGCGGCGCCTTTTTGCGAGCGGAGAGCATCACCGCCCCCGACGCCGCGCAGTAGAGCAGGGCGGCGGGTATCAGGACGGCAAGCGGCAGACTTCCGGTGTCGACCTCGCGCGCAAAGACGAGTATGATAAGAACGTGACCGACAAAGAAGGAAATCCCGCCCACGGCGAACCACAAATCGCCCTTGAACAGCAGCAGTATGTCGCCCAGCCAGCAGGTAATAAGCGCCGCGGCAAGCAGAAGGTCGGGAGAGGGAAGGCCGCGGAAGATGACGTACAGACAGAGCAAAGCCATCAGCATCGGCTTGGTGACCGTAAAAAGCCTTCCGTTCCACTCGCGCGCCCCTATGACGTTGAGGACGGCGGCGATAAAAAACAGTCCGAGGAAAATATAAG
The DNA here is from genome assembly GCA_017450885.1 of Clostridia bacterium. Taxonomy (GTDB): domain Bacteria; phylum Bacillota; class Clostridia; order Oscillospirales; family CAG-272; genus RGIG3438. The sequence goes on from JAFSSR010000148.1 coordinate 2,821, forward strand.
ATATCATAGGTATCCTTCCTTTGAGACGGGGAGCTTCAATCTCCGCCGGAGATCTCTTCTTCCGAGATCTTTTGCCCTTTCAGTGCTTCAAAGGTCTCCCGCAGCAGCTCAAGCGATCTGAAGTCTCTTTTGAAAAACCTTTTATACTGCGTTATGCGATAGTCTTTGAGGTCGCCTTTCCCGTCCGGATCTTTCTCCAAAAGGATATAGTATTCCTCCGGGCTGTAGTCTGTCAAGAACATCCGGCTCTTTGCGCGCCTTGAAAGGGAAAGGACCTTTCTGCTCTTTACGAGAGCCTCGAAGCCTTCCATCCCGTCCTCCGCGGCGAGGTAAGTCTTAACGACCGTCGGCGCGTTGTAATACTCACGGTCGGAGCATATTATCACCCATCTGCCGCTCTCGTCTTTTTTTAGCGTCTGCTCGTGATAGGCTCCGCGCATATCGCTGTAGCCCGGACTGTAGCTGAATTCTCGCAGAATGACATTTTTCATTTCATCACCCGGATCCCCGCGGATCTTTCGTCGTTTTGCTCCTCAGGATGACACGCCGGGGAGATCTTTACAGTCCTTTTTTCGTTTTATTGTCACTTTTCCTCGAACACGATAAAGCTGACGGGTCCGAGCACCAGTCTGTCGCCCTCGAAGCTGACGTTCTGGTCGAGCAGAACTTCTTTTCTCGCCGGAGCGTCGAAATACCGCACCTGGTCGGAGGGATTGATCGCAACGAGATATTTTTTGCCCTCCGCTTCTCTTTCGAATACGAAGGGATAAGAGGGGAGAAGTATCTTGAATTCTCCGTCCGGATAGAAGGCGGGGATAGAGCGGTGGAGCCTGATCAGCTTCTTTACGAAGTTGAGCAGGGAGTCGGGATCGTTCAGCTGATCTTCGACGGTCGGCGCGCCTTCGCGCTCATCCGTGGGGAGGTAGGGGGCGTCGGAGGTCGAAAAGCCGTGGTTCTTTTCGTGGTTCCACTGCATCGGAGTACGCGCTCCGGTACGGATATATCCGCCCTCTTTGGAAGGCAGCCCTTTGATGTAATCCATACCGATCTCGTCGCCGTAGTAGACAAAGGGGACGCCGGGCATTGTAAAGAGGAAGGTCAGCGCGGCCTTTGTCTCCTCGGGATCGCGAAGATACGCGAGACGCTGCATATCGTGGTTGCCGGTTATCATGCCGATATATCCCTTGCCGCGGGTGTTCTCGAGGTCGAAAAGGTATCTGTCGAGATACTCGTTGATGTTGCCCTTTCCTTCTCTTGAAAAGTAGCTGTGACCGACGAAATCGGAGGTGGTGTTCCTGCCTCTTTCATATCTGAAAAGGGAACGGTAGGCGGTAGGCCCGCTGTGGAGAAGGAAGTCGAGGTGGAAGCCGCATCTGATCGCTTCCTCCGGGAAAGCCCATTCCGCTATCATCAGCACCTCGGGATTTCGCTCCTCGATGTGCCGCCTGACTTCGTGCCAAAGCTCGGAGGTCTTCTCCTTGGTGAAGTCGTTCTTGATAAGGTGAGCCGCCATGTCGACGCGGAAGGCGTCGGTGCCGAGGTCGATCCAGAAGTCGATTATCTTTAAAAGCTCACGGCGCATCGCCACGCAGTCGGGGTGGTCGACGGGCAGCTCCCAGGGATGACCGGGATTGGGGTTCGCGTAGCCGTAATTGAGGGCGGGCTGGCTCCAGAAAAAGTTGAGAATGACCTTGGCGTCGCGGTCGCCGAGGGCGGCCATCCCGGGACCCTCTTCAAACGTGCCGTCGACCCAGATGTAGCGGTTGGAATACTCGTTCTTTTCCGCCTTCGCCGACTCGATAAACCACGGATGATCGACCGAGGTGTGCCCGCAAACGAGGTCGAAAATGACTTTCAGCCCGCGCTTGTGCGCCTCGTCGCAGAGCTCTTTGTAATCGTCGTTCGTGCCGTATCTCGGAGCGACGGAGTAAAAGTCGGTGACGTCGTAGCCGGCGTCCCTGAAGGAGCTCGCGTTTATCGGGTTCATCCAGATCGCCGTAAAGCCCAGATCCTTGATATAATCGAGCTTGCGGATGATCCCCTGAAGATCGCCGATGCCGTCGCCGTTGGTGTCGTAAAATGATTGCGGATAGATCTCATAAACTACCGCGTCGGTAAGCCAGTTTTTCATATTTCCACCTGCAAAAATAAATATTAAATTCGATAAAACGATTTTATCCTTTATTATTATACTTCATTTCATTCTGATTTTCAAGAAGGAGCGCCCTGTCATTTCACATATTTCGCTTTCTCATTTCACACATTTTCTCGTAAGCCCGCCTGTGTCCGTCGGATTCCTTATAAAAATCCGCAATATCTCCGCACGGAAAGCCTTCGCAGAACGCACAGCAGCCGATCCATTTTTCGGTACAGCATTTTACGGGCATACAAATATCCCCGTCCTTCCATTCTGTAAGGCGGCAGGAAGGGCAGACTCCGCTTTTAAAATCGGAGCATTCGGAGCAGTCTACTCCGCAAAAAGAAATATTTTTATCCATAGTTTCTTCCCGTGTCAATTAAATATCTTGCCCATATAGTATTCGTCCGCAAACGATCCGTTTACTTTCATCGACCCGCGGCGCACGCCTTCGACGGCAAAGCCGTTCTTCTCGTACAGCCTCTTTGCGCCGTCGTTGCGGCATTCCACGGTGAGCTCCAGATGGACGACATCGTTCAGCATCGCCCATTGATCGAGCTGCTTCAACAGTTCGCTTCCAACGCCTCTGCCGCGGTAGTCGCGCAGCACGCCGCAGACGACGTAAGCCGTGTGCTTTACGCGGTTGAGCTTTCCGCGCTCCGCCGAAAGGAAGCCGACTATCCCGCCGTCTTCCTCCGCCGCGATAAGCAGGTCTTTCCCGGACGCGGCGTTTTCGATAAGCCGCCGGAGGTCTTCGTACCCCTTCTCGTCCAGCTTGCGCTCGCCCGGCTCGTACATCATAAAGTCGGTCTCGTCGTCGAGAACGTTTAGCATATGATAGAGCCTTGTGATATCGTTATAATTCAGGTTTATTATCTTCATTCGCCGCCTCCGCGTTATACGTTGATGAAAAACAGAGGAACTGTTTGCCGTCACTCAATATTATTATGGAATAAGAGTCGATTGTCAAGCCTTTTTTCGGATCGGCGTTTTCTCCCTCCTTTTCGACCCCCGCCTTCATAAAAAATGAGATCGCCAAGGGAAAACCTCGACGATCTCTATGGTGCCGGTGGCGGGGGTCGAACCCGCACCCTGTTGCCAGGAACAGATTTTGAGTCTGCCAAGTCTGCCAATTCCATCACACCGGCGCAACGGATGTATTATAGCACAATTTTATCTATTTTGCAATAGTTTTCGGCCATTCACGGAAAAATCCCGCGGATGGCCGAAAAAGCTGATTTCGCGCTTTGTCAGGTCTTTGCTCAACCGCGCTTTATCAAAAGTATCGCTGCGACGCAGG